>NZ_DALZQC010000009.1:0-54578 GCF_032017145.1 Brevundimonas sp. | reverse complement strand
GGCGCAGGCGGCGGCGATGCGCGAGGCCTCGGCCACGTCCAGCCCCTCGGGCGCGACCAGTCTGACCGGCGCCCGCTCCGGCCGCGCCTTGTAACGGTCGAACACATAGGTTCCGAGCAGAAAGGCCAGGGCCGCCTGATGGGCCACGTCCGCCGCCTCGATCTCCAGCCGATACAGGCCGCCGGGCAGCCGCGCCGACAGGCCCCGCGCCGTCATCGGATCGAAGGCCTGGCCCGCGCCCAGCAGCACCTCGACCGGCGCGCCGTCGGCGCCGGCGACGACCAGCACCTGTCCCGCCTTGCCCTCGAACCCGTTCAGCGCCGCCCAGCGGCCTGCGGCGCCGTCCAGGGCCTGACCGGCCAACACGACACGGATCGGCACGGCGTCCGCGCCGTCGTCGGCGGCGACCAGTAGGGGATGCAGGGCGGACATGGGCGGCCTCGAAACGCGGTTAACCATTGGTTGACGCAGAGCGGCGACCCTGAGCGCGCTAAAGACCCAAGGACCGTTCGGACCTTTCCCATGTCGCCCATGCCCGCCCTGATCGCAACCGTCGCCCTGACGGTTCTGACGACGACCCTGGCCGCCGCGCCCGTCCTGGCCGCCGATCCCACGCCGGTCGCGGCCCAGCAGCAGCGCGGTCCGTCGTCGGCCGAGGTGCGAGCGACCTATGACCGGATGGACGCCCTGTCGCGGTCGGTCTTCTGGGCTTCGGAGCAGCAGGCCGATCCGACCGATGCGGTCGCGGGCGTCAAACTGGCCCAGGCTCTGCGCGAACTGGGCCGCTACGACCAGGCCGCCGAGGCGGCCCAGGCCACGCTGAACATGAAGCCGACCGACCTGGACGCCCTGCTGGAGCTGGGCCGCGCCCATATCGCGCGCGGCCAGGCCTTTTACGGCGTCGCCCCGCTGGAGAAGGCGCGCGACCTGGCGCCGCGCGACTGGCGGGCCTATTCGCTGCTGGGCGTGGCCTATGAGCAGGTGCGGCGCTTCGACGACGCCCGCGCCGCCTGGAACCAGGCGCTGGTCCTGTCGCCGAACAACCCCGACGTCCTGACCAACGCCGCCACCGCCGCCCTGACGCAAGGCGACGCGCCGGGCGCCGAGACCCTGCTGCGCCGCGCCGCCGCCCAGCCGACCGCCTCGGCCAAGGTACGTCAGAACCTGGCCCTGGCGCTGGGCCTGCAGGGCAAGATGGGCGAGGCGGAGCAGATCCTGCGCCGCGAACTGCCGCCGGAACAGGCCGAGCAGAACCTGCGCTGGCTGCGCGCGCGCTCCGCTCCGGGCGCGACGCCGACCACCGCGTCGGCTCAGGCCCCCACCCCGACTGCGACGACCGACACGGCCCGGACCTGGAATTCGCTGCAAGGCGGCTGATGCGACCGTTGCGGCGGGCGCCTGCGCATGGTGGATGAGGCCATGACTTCCCTCCCCGCGTTCCGCGCCTATCAGGCCTTCCTGTTCGACATGGACGGCACATTGATCACCTCGACCGCCGCCGCCGAACGGGTCTGGACCCGCTGGGCCGAGCGGCACGGGCTGGACGTGGCGGCCCTGCTGTCGGTCATGCACGGCGTGCGGGCCGTCGACACCATCCGCCGCCAGAACCTGCCCGACATCGACCTGGACGCCGAGGTCGCCTGGGTCGAGCGCGGCGAGATCGAGGATGTCGAGGGCGTCGCCCCCATTGCCGGCGCCGTCGATTTCGTCACACGCCTGCCGCCCGACCGCTGGGCCGTGGTCACATCCGCCTCGGTCCCCCTGGCCCGCGCCCGGCTGAAGGCCGCCGGCGTCACGCCGCCCGCCGTCCTGATCACCGCCGAGGACGTCGAACGCGGCAAGCCCGACCCCGCCGGCTATCTGAAGGCCGCCGCGACCCTGGGCTTCGACATCGCCGACTGTCTGGTGTTCGAGGACGCCGAGGCCGGCATCATGGCCGGCGAAGCGGCCGGCGCCGATGTGGTGGTCGTCACCGCCGCCTGGACCCACCCGCTGGAGACGGATCACCCGACGCTGGCCGACTATGCGGACGTGACGCTTGAAGTCGGGCCCGACGGGGCGCTGGCGTTCGCCTTGCGCACCTGACCCCGCCTCGATCCAGCATTCTCTGTCAGGCGCGCGGACGGGCCGATCCTTATCCCTGGATGCGCCAAGGAGGTGCGGATGGGCCGGAACATCGTCGAAAACTATCACGCGCGGATGCACCGGGCGCTCGTCTTCATCGACGCGCACCTGGACGAGGATCTAAGCGTGGCGGCTGTCAGCGACGTCGCGGCCTTCTCTCCGCACCATTTCCAGCGGCAGTTCTCTTCGCTGTTCGGGGTCAGCCTGGGCCGCTACGTGCAACACGCACGGCTGAAGCGCGCCCCCTACAGGCTGGCGTTTCGAGACGGGCATAGCGTGCTTGAGATCGCACTCGACAGCGGTTTCGAGGGGCCGGAGGCGTTCAGTCGCGCCTTCCGGCGTCGTTTCGACCAGAGCCCGACCGACTTCAGGAGAGCGCCCCGCTGGGAGCCTTGGCGCGCGGCCCAGACGCCGCTCGTTCAAGCCAGGAGCCAGACCATGTCGCAGACCTTCACCCATACCGACGTCCGCATTCTCGACTTTCCCGAAACGCCCGTGGCCATCATGAGCCATACGGGCGATTCCGCAGCGATCGGCGACACCATCCGTCGCTTCATCGCCTGGCGCAAAGCCGCCGGCCTGTCGCCCAGGGTCAGCGCGACCTTCAACATCTTCCATCCCGATCCCGACGAGGCGTCGCCGCAGGTTCATCGTGTCGATCTGTGCGCCGCTGTGAACCGGGCGATTTCGCCGAACGCCCCGGAAGTGGTGGCGGGCGTCATACCCGCCGGACGGTGCGCGGTCCTGCGTCAGGTGGGCGACAGCGACGATCTGAGCGCGGCGGCGAACTGGCTCTATGGTCAGTGGTTGCCGGACAGCGGGCAGGAGCTGCGCGACTTCCCGATGTTCGCCCAGAGGGTCAACCTCTTCCCCGACGTGGTGGAGCATGAGGCGATCACCGATCTGTTCCTGCCGATCCGCGACTGAACCCGCCAGCCCCTCGCCCTTCTCTCACGGGGAGGGAGAGGTTTCGCGTCGGCGTCGAACACCCTATCTTCCCGCCCATGATCGACGATCTCTACAGCGCGCGCATCCTGACGCTGGCGGCGAACCTGCCGCACGCGGGCCGTCTGCCTCAGCCGGACGGCACCGGCGAGCGGACCGCCAAGCTGTGCGGGTCGCGGGCGACGGTGGATGTGACGCTGGACGATCAGGGCCGCATCGCCGGCTTCGCCCAGGACGTGAAGGCATGCGCCCTGGGCCAGGCCGCCGCCGGGGTGCTGGGCCAGCAGGTCATGGGCGCAACGGTTCAGGACATCCAGGACGCGCGCGACGCCATGATCGCCATGCTGAAGTCCGGCGGCGACGGCCCGGTCGGCCGGTTCGAGGATCTGCGCCTGCTGAAACAGGTCGCCGACTATCCCGCCCGCCACGCCTCGACCCTGGTGTCGCTGGAGGCGACGCTGGAGGCCATGAACGCGGCGCTGGCCGCCCGAACTCGCCTCGCCGGCGCGGCCTGACGGGCACGACCGGTTGATCCCCCTTCTGTGACAGGGGATAAGCGCGGTGAACCCTCATCAGCCCCCCGGCGAAGGGACGAATGTCTCTCTATGAACGCGGCGTGCGCGCAGCCCATCGGGGCTACAAACTGACGCTGTCCCCCCTGATCGGCCAGCAGTGCCGGTTTTTGCCGACCTGTTCGGACTATGGGCGCGACGCCCTGATCCAGCACGGACCGGTGCGGGGGGGATGGCTCACCGTGCGCAGGCTCTGTAAATGCCATCCCTTCGGGGGATCGGGATACGACCCGGTCCCGCCTATAAAGACTGACACATGATCGACCTGAAATTCCCCGACGGCGCGGTGCGCCAATACCCGGCCGGCTCCACGGCGCGCGACGTCGCGACCTCCATCTCTCCTTCCCTGGCCAAGAAGGCCGTGCTGGCAGAGCTAAACGGCGAACAGCGCGACATGGGCCGGGTGCTGGAGACGGGCGGCGACTTCCGCCTGATCATGCGCGACGATCCCGCGGCGCTCTACACCATCCGGCATGACACGGCCCACGTCTTGGCCGAGGCCGTCCAGACCCTGTTCCCCGGAACCCAGGTCACCATCGGCCCGGCCATCGAAGACGGCTTCTACTACGACTTCTATCGCGACGAGCCCTTCTCTACCGACGACTTCGCCGCCATCGAAAAGGAGATGGGCCGGATCGTCGATCGCGACGCCAAGTTCGAACGCGAGGTCTGGGAGCGGGACGAGGCCATCAAATTCTTCGAGGCGCGCGGCGAGAAGTTCAAGGCCGAACTGATCCGCGACCTGCCGGGGACCGAGACCATCACCCTGTACAAACAG
The DNA here is from genome assembly GCF_032017145.1 of Brevundimonas sp. Taxonomy (GTDB): domain Bacteria; phylum Pseudomonadota; class Alphaproteobacteria; order Caulobacterales; family Caulobacteraceae; genus Brevundimonas. The sequence goes on along the minus strand of NZ_DALZQC010000009.1, from coordinate 50,159 downwards.
GGCGACTGGATCGACCTGTGCCGGGGCCCGCACTTCCCCTCGACGCGCCACGTCGGCAAGGCGTTCAAACTGACCAAGCTGGCCGGCGCCTATTGGCGCGGCGACAGCAAGCGCGAGCAGCTTCAGCGCATCTACGGCACCGCCTGGGCCGCCAAGGAAGATCTGGACGCCCATCTGCAGCGTCTGGAAGAGGCCGAGAAGCGCGACCACCGCAAGGTCGGCAAGGCGATGGAGCTCTTCCACATGCAGGAAGAGGGCCGTGGCATGGTCTTCTGGCACCCCAAGGGCTGGGTGCTGTGGCGCGTGCTGGAGGCCTATATGCGCCGCCGTTTGGACGCCGCCGGCTATGTCGAGGTCAAGACGCCCCAGGTTCTGGACCGCAAATTCTGGGAGCAGAGCGGTCACTGGGACAAGTACCGCCCCAATATGTTCGTCTGCGAGACCGTCGAGGGCGAGACCCTGTCGCTGAAGCCGATGAACTGCCCCGGCCACGTCCAGATCTTCGATCAGGGTCAGCGGTCCTATCGCGAACTGCCGCTGCGCATGGCCGAGTTCGGCGCCTGCCACCGCTATGAGCCGTCCGGTTCGCTGCACGGCCTGATGCGGGTGCGCGGCTTCACCCAGGACGACGCCCACATCTTCTGCCGCGAGGACCAGATCGTCGAGGAGACGGCCGAGTTCATTAAACTGGCCCGCAGCGTCCACGCCGACCTGGGCATGGAAACGGCCTATATCAGCCTGGGCACCCGGCCCGAGAACCGCGCCGGCACGGACGAATTCTGGGACAAGGCCGAGGCGCTGATGGCCGAGGCCGCCCGCGCCGCCGGGACCGAACCGGTCGTGACCGAGGGCGACGGCGCCTTCTACGCGCCCAAGCTGGACTTCATCGTCAAGGACGCCATCGGCCGCGAATGGACCTGTGGCACGATCCAGCTGGACTATGTCCTGCCCGAACGTCTGGACGCGACCTATATCGCCGAGGACGGCCAGAAGCACCGGCCGGTCATGCTGCACCGCGCGATCCTGGGCAGCTTCGAACGGTTCATCGGCATCATGATCGAGAACTACGCCGGCGCCTTCCCCCTGTGGCTGGCCCCGACCCAGGCCGTGGTGGCGACCATCACCTCAGACGCCGACGACTACGCCCGCGACGTGGTGGCCCGGTTCAAGGCCGCCGGCCTGCGCACCGAGATCGACCTGCGCAACGAGAAGGTCGGCTACAAGGTCCGCGAACACTCGGTCGGCAAGGTGCCGGTCATCGCCGTCGTCGGCCGCCAGGAAGCCGAACAGGGCCTGGTCGCCATCCGCCGCCTGGGCTCTCAGGCCCAGACGGTGGTCACGGTCGAGGAGGCCATCCGCATCCTGACCGACGAGGCGACCCCGCCGGACCTGAAGCGAGAAAAAACCACAGATTGATTTAAAGACTCATCCCAGGCTGTCGTTTAGCATAAGGCGTCTGGCTTCAGCACGCTTCCGTGTCTGTCCCGGCAAGGGTCGGCGGGGAGCGCGGGTGAATGTCCAGCATTATCCTGGTCACGGGCGGAGCCGGCTATATCGGCTCACACGTCTGCCTCGCCCTGTCTCAGGCCGGCTTCACACCGGTGGTCTATGACAATCTGTCGAACGGCCATGCGGCCTTCGTCCAGTGGGGCGAGCTTGAGACCGGCGACATACGAGATGGCGCACGTCTGGATGCCGTGATCGCCAGACACAGGCCCGTCGCGGTCCTGCATTTCGCCGCCCTGATCGAGGTCGGGGAATCGGTCAAGACGCCGGGCCGCTTCTATGACAACAATGTCGTCGGCGCCCTGACCCTGATCGAGGCGGCGCGGCGCGGCGGGATCGGGGCGATGGTCTTCTCCTCGACCTGCGCCACCTATGGCGACCCGGTCTATCTGCCGATGGACGAGGCCCATCCCCAGACGCCGCTGAACCCCTATGGCCGCTCCAAGCTGATGGTCGAACAGGCCCTGGCCGACTATTCGACCTATGCCGGCTTCCGCTCGGTCTGCCTGCGCTACTTCAACGCCGCCGGCGCCGACGAAGAGGGCCGGATCGGTGAGCGCCACCACCCTGAAACCCACGCCATTCCGCTGGCGCTCCAGACGGCGCTGGGCCAGCGTCAGGCGTTCAAGCTGTTCGGCGACGACTACGACACCCGCGACGGCACGGCGGTGCGCGACTATGTCCACGTCATGGATCTGGCCGACGCCCATGTGCGGGCGCTGAAATACCTGCTCGACGGCGGCGAGACGACGGTGTTCAACCTGGGCACCGGAGCGGGTACGACGGTCAGGGAGCTGATCGACACCATCCGCCGCACGACCAACCGGCCCTTTCCCGTCGAGACCGCACCGCGCCGGCCCGGCGACGCTCCCTGTCTGGTGGCCGACAACAGCCGTCAGCGCGAGGTTCTCGGCTGGCGGCCGACGCGAACGTTGGACGACATCATTCGCACCGCATGGCGCTGGCATGCCGCCGAGCGGGAGGCGCTTGAGGCCTAGGTCTTCGCAGCTTGCGCACGAAACCGAACACAGGAACGCAAACCTGAAAGATCGCTTTTGATGGCGTGCGCGCCTGCGCTCCATCACAACTAGCGAGACATGACCATGGCCGAGAAAACCCTCGACACCCTGTTCCACGACACGCTCAAGGACATCTATTACGCCGAGCGAAAAATACTGAAGTCCCTGCCCAAGATGGCCCGCGCGGCGCAATCGCCCGAGCTGAAAGCCGCCTTCCAAAAGCACAAGGACCAGACAGAAGGCCAGATCGAACGCCTGCAACAGGTCTTCGAACTGATCGGCAAGGCCCCGCGCGGCAAGACCTGCGACGCCATCGAAGGCATCCTGGCCGAGGGCGAGGAAATCATGGAAGAATACAAGGATACTCCGGCCCTCGACGCCGGCCTGCTGGCTGCCGCCCAGGCGGTCGAACACTATGAGATCACCCGCTACGGCACCCTGAAGCGCTGGGCCTTGGTGCTGGGCATGAAGGACGCCGCCGCCCTGCTGGACGAGACCCTGCAGGAGGAATCCCAGACCGACGAAGACCTGACCGGCATCGCCGACGCCGCCGTCAACGCCGATGCGATGAAGACCGCAGCCTGATATAGGTCGGAGGCGGTTTCGCGACCGCCTCCGGCTCGTTCCTCCAAGGCGTGAGTCCGAAACCGAACACAGCGCTTCTATAAAAGTCAGCGTTCAATGTATCTTAGGCGAACTGACCGAAGTTTGCGTCATCGCCCTAGAGACCTCGACGATGACGCATCCAAAGACCGCACGAGACCGGACCTTCCTGCAGCACCTGATCGAAGCCGGTCATATGCGCTACTGGATCATCGCCAGCTGGGCGGTCGCCCTGTTCACCGTCACCGACTTCAAGACCGCCGCCGCCTGGTTCGTCGCCGCGACCCTGTCGGGGTTGCTGCGAACCTTCGTCGAGCGCGGTCTGGTCATGTCGGACGTCGCGATGCACGGGCGGATCAAGCTGGGTGCCGCCACCATTTCCTGCTTCGCCTGGGCGGCCGCGCCCTTGCTGGCCTTCCTCCATGGCGGAACCTATGGCGTGCCGCTTGGCGTCGCCCTGCTTATCGCCGGCTATGTGCTGGTCTTCACGCAGATGCGCGCCGCGCCTCGCGAAGCCCTGATCGCCTCCGCCCCCTATTCCATCGTGGTGGCGATCCTGTTCGCCCATCTTTGGGGCACGCCGGGCTTCTGGGTCGTGCTCAGCACGGTTCCCGTCCTGGCCCTGGCCTTGGTGATCAAGGTGGCCATCACCCAGATGAAGGACGGCGACCTGGAGGCGGTGAACCAGCGTCAGGCCGAACTGATCGCGGAACTGGAGACGGCGCGCGACCGGGCCAACGCCGCCAGCGCCGCCAAGTCCAACTTTTTGGGCGTCATCTCGCACGAGCTGCGCACGCCGATGAACGGGGTGCTGGGCGCGGCGCAACTGCTTCAGATGTCCGACCTCAGCGACCGTCAGAAGGAGTTCGTCGGCGTAATCCGCAATTCGGGCGAAGGCCTGATGGTGCTGCTGAACGACATCCTGGACATCACCAAGATCGAGTCCGGTAAGATGGAGCTCGACATCGCCGATATCGAGACCGACACGCTGCTGACCCGGCTGACGGGGCCATTCAAGGCCCAGGCCGAGGCGCGGGGTCTGACTTTCGCGACCGAAATCCGGGGCGATCTTCCGCCCCTGCTAAAGATGGACCCGCTGCGCCTGGCCCAGGTCACGCACAACCTTCTGGCCAATGCGATCAAGTTCACGCCGCAAGGCGAGGTTCGCCTGGTCGTCGAAAGCGAACCCCGCGCCGACGGCCGGATCGCCCTGGGGATCAGCGTCGTCGATTCGGGCATCGGCATCGCCGCCGACGATCTGTCGCGCCTGTTCCAGCCCTTCTCCCAGGTGGACGGTTCGTCCACGCGCAAGTTCGGCGGCACCCTCCTGGGCCTCAGCATCTGCCAACGCCTGGCCGTTCTGATGGACGGCGAGATCACGGTGACGTCGATCCCCGGCCAGGGATCGACCTTCACCCTTCACGCCACCTTCGACGCGGCCCCGATCGAAGCCGTACGCATCGCCGCCTGATCAGTCGCGCAGCAGTTCGTTGACGCCGGTCTTGGCCCGCGTCTGCGCATCCACCCGCTTGACTATGACGGCGCAGTACAGCGACGGCCCGCCGTTGGGATCAGGCAGCGCGCCCGGCACCACGACCGAATAGGCCGGCACTTCGCCGCGGAAGACCTCGCCCGTCGCGCGGTCCACGATCTTGGTGGAGCCCGACAGATAGACGCCCATGGCCAGGACCGCGCCCTCGCGCACGATCACGCCCTCGGCGACCTCGGCGCGGGCGCCGATGAAACAGCCGTCCTCGATGATGGTCGGATTGGCCTGCAACGGCTCCAGCACGCCGCCGATGCCCGCCCCGCCCGACAGGTGGACGTTCTTACCGATCTGGGCGCAGGAGCCGACCGTGGCCCAGGCGTCAACCATCGAACCCTCGTCCACATAGGCGCCGATGTTCACGAACGACGGCATCAGCACGACATTCCTGGCGATGTGGGCGCCGTGACGAACGATGGCGCCGGGCACCGAACGGAAGCCCGCCGACTGATAGTCCGCAGCCGTCCAGTCGCCGAACTTGTTGGGCACCTTGTCCCAGAAGGGGCCGACGGCAGCAGGATGATCCGCCGACAACGGCATGACGGACGCAGGGCCGGCGCGCATGATCTGGTTGTCGTTCAGGCGGAAGGACAGCAGCACCGCCTTCTTCAGCCATTGATGCGTGGTCCAGACGCCGTCTTCGCCACGCGAGGCGACGCGCGCCTGGCCGGAGTCCAGCAGGGCCAGCGCCGTCTCGACGGCGTCGCGGACCTCGCCGTGGGTGGCGGCGGACACCTCGGCGCGCTGTTCCCAGGCGGCCTCGACGACGGATTCGAGATGCGACAGATCGGTCATGCGGCGTCCTTGAAGGTCAGGTCGGAGAGAAAGTCGAGAAGGTCGGGAGCCACATGGTCGATGTGGTCGCCCAGCGGCTTGCCGTGGCCGTCGCCGATCAGGACCGTGACCATGCCCAGCGCCTTGGCCGGCTCCAGGTTTTTGGGCGTGTCCTCGAAAAAGGCGGCCTGGTGCGGATCGATATCGAACCGTTCCAGCATCCGGCGGAAGGTGGCGGGGTTGGGCTTGGGCGTCAGGTCGCCGTCCTCAATGGCGAAGACGCCGGCGAAACAGTCGGCGACGCCGATCCGCTCCAGCACCCTGTGCGCATAGTCGCGCGCGCCATTGGTGAAGACATAGGACCGCCCCGGCAAGATCTTCAGCCGTTCCGCCAGGCGCGGATTGGGTTCGACACCATCCAGCGGCACGTCGTGCACCTCATGCAGGAACCGCTCGGTATCCACCGCATAGTTGGCCATCAGACCGGCCAGGGTGGTGCCATGCTCGTCCAGGAACTGGCGCTGCATCGCCGCCGCTGCTTCGGGCTCCAGCCCCACGGCCTCGACCACGAAGGCGTTGATCCGCGCCTGCACCAGCCGCATCAGCCCCTGCTCGCACGGATACAGGGTGTCGTCCATGTCGAACACCCAGGCCCGCACATGCCCAAGGGATGCAGAATGGGGATCCGTCAAGACGCCTTCACCAGGGTGCCGGCGCCGAATTCGGTGAACAGCTCGACCAGCATGGCGTGCGGCCGACGACCGTCCAGGATGACCACCGCCTCGACGCCCGCGCGCACGGCCGCCATGGCCGTCTCCAGCTTGGGGATCATGCCGCCGTGGGCGATGCCGCTGTCGATCAGGGCTCGCGCCTCCTCCAGCGTCATCTGGCGAATGATGTCGCCGTCGGCGCCCTTAACCCCCGGCACGTCGGTCAGCAGCAGCATGCGCTTGGCGTTCAGCGATCCGGCGATGGCGCCCGCCACCGTGTCCGCATTGACGTTGTAGGTCTGTCCGTCCTCAGCCACCCCGATCGGAGCTATGACCGGCACCCAGTCCTCGGTCTCCGACGCGATCAAGCCCTTGATCAGCTTGGGATCGACCTTGGTCGGTTCCCCGACATAGCCCAGGTCCACCTCGTGCTCGATCATGCTGTCGGGATCGCGCTTGGTCCGGCGCGTCTTCTCGACCGTCAGCAGACCCGCGTCCTTGCCCGACAGACCGACGCCGCGCACGTCAGCCTCCTTGCCCGCCATGGTGATCCAGTGGGCGATCTCTTTATTTACCGCGCCGGACAGGACCATTTCGGCCACCTCCATCGTCGCCGGATCCGTGACCCGCAGCCCGTCGACGAAGCTGGACTTCACCCCGGCCTTTTCCAGCATGGCGCTGATCTGCGGCCCCCCGCCGTGCACCACGACGGGATTCACCCCCATCAGCTTCAGCAGCACCACATCGGCCGCGAACTGACGCGCCACGGCGCTCTCGCCCATGGCGTGGCCGCCGTATTTGATGACCACGGTCTCGCGGTCATAGATCTGAATATACGGCAAGGCTTCGGCGAGCGTCTTCGCCGTCTCCCAGCTGCGTTCCTCGGACTGGCGTTCTGTTTCGTTCATCACGCGCGCGAGATAGCGGGGGATGGGGGCGGTGTCACGAAGAACAGACTCTTTAGCGAAAGGATCGACGAGTCGTGTTTGCGCCTCGACTTTAAAACAGCCGGTCATTAAGGACCGTTAAGGTCAATTGGACTTCGCCTATATCTATCCGGTTTACAATGAACGATCCTGTCCGCGGATACCTCCTTCGGCGGTCGGCGAAGAAAGCCGGCAAGAACCAAAACTGGGCCAGAGCAGCCTTGATTTACGAGGCTTTGCGTCGAACGGGTGCCGCTCGCCCATCCGACGTTGTTCGTCACGCCCACGCGACAGAAGCGGCTGGGCGCAAGGACGCCGCGGAGCAACTTCATCGCAACAATATCTGCCTGTTCCCTCTCGAACCCAATGTTCACAGGCAGAGCGCTCTCTTTCTGTTGCGGCACCAGAAGGAGCCCGAAGCGGTCCTGGCGTTTTCAAGAGCGCTCGTGCTGGCTCCAGCCAACGAGGTTTTGAAGGCGGACCTGGAGCGTCTCGGGGTTGGAGAAGACCGCATTTCCGCTGTCGCTGTGGCGGCGTTTCATGCCGCCCCACCGCCCCAGCCGGCGCGGCCGGGGAAATTGGCTAAATTCCGCGCTCGCCGCGCCGCTAAGACAGCCAAAGCGCTTCGCCAATCTGGAGACTGGAACAGCGCCCTCGCCGCCCAAACGAAGGTCCTGGCACACAATCCTCACAATGCGTTCGCCCAAATCAGGCTCGGACATGTGCTCAAGGCCCTCAACCGGCTTCAAGAAGCCGAAACAGCTTATTGGAAGGGCGTCGCCCTAGCCCCCCAGGATGCTGTCGGATATCTTCAGCTCGGCCATGGCCTGAAGCTTCAACGCGGCTTGAACGGCGCCTTGCCGGCCTATTTGATGGCGCAGAAGCTAGAACCCAGCCTCATCGAGGCTGGAGGCGCGGCCAACGAGAGCGACCTGCCCGAACAGGACCGCGCCCGTTTGGCGGACGCCTTGGCAAGCGCAAACGTCAAGGCGATCCTGACGTTCAAGAGCGATGAAGACGCATCGGAATCGAGCGCTGCCCCCTCAAGGCGCATATCGGCGACGCAACGCCCGACGCCGATGATCATCAACGTATGCGCCACCGCCATTGCTGGCGACATCGCGCGCGCTGTAGGAGCGAACCTGTGAGAATTGCGATTGATCTGCAGGCTTGCCAGAACGGCAGCCACGGTCGCGGCATTGGTCGTTACGCCCTTTCCATGGCTCGTGCGCTTGTGCGTAACGGCAGGGACCGACACAGCTTCCGCATCCTGTTGTCCGACAGGTTTCCCGCGCGGATAGCCTCTGTCCGTGAAGCGTTCTCGGACCTGCTGGACCCTTCGGACATCGTCGTTTGCAGCGTCCCGGAACGGGTCGAGAGCGCTCAGATGGATTTCGCATGGCGCACCCGCGCCGCCGAGGTCGTTTGGGCTGATTTCGTCGCCGGCTTTAACCCTGACGCCTATTTCACGCCGAGCCTGTTCGAGGGCTTCTGGGACGACGCCGTCACGTCCATCGAACCCGCCCCCTATCTCCGTGGCGCTACGGTCCACGATCTGATCCCGCTCGCCGATCCGGATTTCTACTTGGTCGGCGAAGGCAGCAAGCGTGCCTATGCTCGCAAGATCAACGCCCTGAGACGTTGCGACTTCCTGTTTTCGGTGTCGGAGTTTTCAAAGCGAGACGTCGTCGATCGCCTGGGGATCGCGGCCGAAAAAATATTCGTCATGCCGCTGGGCGTCGAGGACGAATTCTGTCCTGGCGAAGTGTCGGACGACCGCCGACAGGCGCTGTTGCGCAAGTTCAGGCTCAAGGGACGGTTCATCATCAATACCAGCCCGTTCGAGGCCAGGAAAAACATACCGGGCCTGATCGCCGGCTTCGCCAACGTGTCCCGTGACCTGAGAAAGAACACCCAACTCGTCATTGCCGGCAAGATGAGCGAGCACGACCGCAACGAGATTGCGGCCATCGCCTCGGCGGAAGGCCTGACGAACAGCGACGTGGTCTTGCCGGGCTTTGTCAGCGACGAAGACCTGATCGACCTTTATCGCATGTGCGAAGTGATGGTCTTCCCACCGTTCAGCGAGGGCTTCGGGCTGCCGCCTCTGGAGGCCATGGCCTGCGGCGCGGCGGTGCTGGCGTCTTCGGCGACCAGCGTGCCCGAGGTGGTCGGGCGCCGTGACGTCCTGTTCGACCCGACTGATCCAGGCGACATCGGGCGTGCGATCACCAGTGTGTTGGCGAACCCGTCTTATCGCGACGAGTTGCGCATCTTCGGTCCCCAACAAGCTTCGACATTCTCGTGGGACCGCTCGGCTACGGCCATTCTGGATGTGTTCGAAAAGGCCGGCCGAAGACAGCAGGCCGAGGTTCCCCTTTCGCCGTCGCGCGCGCCGGTCAAACTGGCTGTGGTGGCGACGGGCGGCATACCTCACAGCCGCGAAAGCATCCTGGTCAAGGACTACGTCCGCCGGCTCTCCATCGCCTATGATGTCACGCTGTTCCAGATCGACGGCGATCTCGGCCGGGACGTCTCCATACCGCTTGAACGACGTCCGCTGGAGGATTTCATCGTCCATGGCGGCGGTTTCGACAGAGCCCTTTACATAATCGACAGTGGCCGCGTCGATGTGGCGCTACCGGTCATGTCCGCGCGGCCCGGCAGTCTGATCCTCTATGAGGCGCTCGCTCCGACCGACGCTCGGCGCCTGTCGGATAGCCAGATCGCCGATTTGCGGGCGACAGGCGGTATGCGTGCTGTTGCGGAAGGTCAGGCCGGCGGCGGCTGGAAACAGGGAGCGGCTGCGGCGGCGCTCGCGCATGGCTTGGCGGTCGAAGGCGATTCCGATCTCGCCGGAACTGGGGGCGTCGCCACCGTGACCCCCAGGATCACCCGCCTGCCGATCAATACCTGCCTGGATTTTCGTCGCGCACGCGGCATTCCCGTCGAAGTCGATCTTTGGCTGGCGTTCGCTTCCGATGACGACGCCGCCGCTCGCATCCTTCAGTATTTCCGTCAGAATCGCCAAGCCGCGAAGAACGGCGTTTGGCTGGTGCTCGTCGCCGCGCTGAGTGGGATGAAAGAAGGCGCGCTCCAAGGACGTGTCTATAGAATGCCCGGCGGCTTTACGGGGCCTTACCTCGAAGCTATGAGCGCAGCCTCCGCCATCCTAGTTGACGACACGCTACCCGCGAAGGTGCGTGACCGGCTGCACGACGATGCACGTGTACTTGGCTTGGCGAAAATTTCGTCGAATTGCGTTCTAGAAAACGTCGCGCCAGCGTCGACGGATGGCGACATTCCATGGTCGCCCGCAGAAGATCTGGCGTTTCTCGCGTCGATCCAGGTGATGCTCGATCGCGCGCCGTCGCCGCTTGCGGCGTCGCCTGAGCTACTCGCCCGCCTTCCTGGCTTAGCTGGAGACCGCCGCCCCGAATCGCAGGATTTGAAGGATGTCGGGTCGGCTGTTGCGCTCAACGCCGAACGTGATCGTGCGGGTGGAGTTCTGATCGATGTGACGGCCGCGCTTCGCGAAACCCCCACCGGCATGACGGGCGTCACGAGACGCTTCCTGCGTGGGCTTCTGGCCTCGCCTCATGACGTGCAGTTCGTCGCAACGGATGGCGAAACCTACTATGCCGCAGGCGCCTTCATGGCTGCCTTGATGGGCGTTTCCGCCTTCCACGACGAAGCGCTGACGACCAGAACGGATGACGTTCTTGTGGCTGTCGATCTTCTCGACGGCGATACGGCGTGCACCGTAGTCGGTGCGATGGGCGTAACGCATATTCATGCGCAAGTCGCTGACCTCGTTTTCGAACGTCCGGACCTCAACGCGCTGATCGCCGACGCACTCGTGGAAGCAGCGGCGAACGAGGCCCCGAAGACGGGCCTCAAGATCGAAACGCCTTTGATCTCTCGACGGATCGAACGTGGCGTCGTTCATCTGGGACTTGGAACACATACGCTTCTGGGCGCCGCAGGCAGCTCGGGCCTGAAAGCGGCGACGGTTCTGGCCGAGGCGATCGCTGCGCCGACCGCACGCGTCGACAGCCGCCTCGATACCTCCTTCACAGTTCAGGGCCACGTGTGGGGATCCTACAGCCTGGCGATCGTGAACCGGCGCATCGCAGCCGTTCTGAACGAGACCTATCCAGGCCGTGTGGATTTCTCGCCGGTCGAAACGACGCCCGTCACCGACCTTTCGAAGGTTCCGGATGAAGATCGCCCCCTGGTACAGGCGCTGACGGCGCCCGCCCGGCATGCCAGGGTTCATGCCACCATCACTCAGCACTATCCCATCCAGCCGCCGCTGAATCGCGCCGACATCGGAATGGCGCTCGTGGCTTGGGAAGAAAGCCATCTTCCGCCAGCCATGACGGAAACACTGAACGGCGCCTTCGACGGCGCACTTGCCCAGGTTCGCACCGTACAGAAGGCGCTTGTGGACTCCGGCGTTTGGATTCCTTCGGTCTTGACCGGGCTACCCGCCGAGATTTCCCACTATGAAGGTGTCTGCAAACGACGGGGGCCGGCGAAGACCTTCCTGCATGTTTCTTCCTGCTTCCCACGCAAGGGCGTGGACGTGCTTCTCGATGCCTGGGGCAAGGCGTTCACGACGCGGGACAAGGTCAAACTGGTCATCAAGACCTTCCCCAATCCCCACAACACGGTGCAGGATCAGGTGTGGGATCTGTCGCGACGCTATCCGAACATGGCGCCGATTCAGATCCTGAACCGGGACATGGACCGCGACGAGCTCGTCGATCTGTTCCGCGACGCCGATGTCATGGTTCTGCCCACCCGCGGAGAGGGCTACAATCTGCCCGCCCTGGAAGCCATGGCGGCAGGACTGCCCTTGATCGTGACTGGGCATGGCGGCCATCGCGACTTCTGTGGTCCGGCTGAGGCCCGCCTGCTGGATTATGACTTCGTCCTGTCAGGCAGCCATGTGCGCGAGACCGTCTCCTACTGGGCCAACCCTTCGGTCGATGATCTGGTCGAGGCTCTTCGCGAGCAAACCCAGGCGGACCAACAGCCGATCATTGAGGCGCGACGCCAGCGCGCCGTGGCGAGCGCCAAGCGGGCGGTCGATCCCAAGCGATGGAGCCGAACCGTCGCGGACTTCGCGCAGTCGCTTGTCGGTCCCGTCGAGCGCTCGCCGGTCCGCACCAGTTGGGTATCCACCTGGGCGGTGCGATGCGGCATCGCCGAATATTCGCGGTTCCTGCTTGAGCAAACCTCTCCCGAATGGCGCAATGTCATCGAGGTGGTGGCGGATGATCGAACGGAAATCTCGCGTGATCTTGTCGATCACAGGCTTGCCTGGAATGTCAGCTGGGACTTTTCGCCGGAACGGCTGCTTGAGGACATCGATAGGTCAAATCCAGAAGCCGTCGTCATTCAGCATCAGGATGGGCTGATATTCTGGGGCCGGCTGGCGGAGCTTGCGAATGATCGCCGGATGTTGGCTCGCGTATCCGTTGTGACGCTTCATACAGTGCGGAGCCTGGATGCTCTTCCCGAGGCCGAGCGACTGCACGTCCTTGAGGCGCTCGGCCGTTTCGATCGAATCCTGGTGCACACGGTCGGCGATCTGAACGATCTCAAACGCCTCGGTCTGATCGAGAACGTCGCCCTGTTCCCGCACGGCGCCCTGCGACCCAGCGGGCCGGCGCCTGTCGTCCGCACCCTGAACGACGGTTCCGCCCCGGTGATCGGATGCCATGGCTTCTTCTTCGATCACAAACGGATCGACCACCTGATCCGCGCGGCTGGGACACTGAAACATCGCTGGCCGAACCTGCGGCTGCGGCTTGTTAATGCGCAGTTCCCCAGCCCCATCTCCGGAGCCGCAATCGCTGCCGCCAAGGCGGTCGCCGATGAGACCGGAATGAGCGGTTCCATCGACTGGCATACGGACTTCCTGCCAGTGGATGAAATCCAGAACCTGCTTGCGAGCTGCGACCTGTTGGTCCTGCCCTATGACGAGACAGGCGATTCCGTTAGCGGCGCCGTGCGGGTCGCCATGAGCAGCCAGGTTCCGACGCTAACGACGCCAGTCAAGATCTTTTCGGATCTCGGCGACGCCGTCGCCTCAGTTCCGACCAATGCGCCAGAGATACTTGCCGATGCTATAGAGAGACTTCTGGACGCACCGGACCGCCGCGCGGAGCTTCAGGGGCGAATGCAGGGCTGGCTGGAGATTCATGATTGGAAGCGGATGACCGCCAATCTAGAGGGCATGGTCAAAGCGCTTGCCTACGGCCGCCGGCGAGAGATGCGGCAGCGCCTCCAAGATGAGGCGAACCCATTTATGGAGTGATGGGGAACCAATGTGACGCGGCCACCTTTTGTCGGCTCATGGCTTCGCTACTTATGAAACACCCCGCCATCGCCTCGATCGACAATCAATTCACTCCTATCGACTGAAGTATGTCGCATGATCGAGTTTCCAAGAGTCTTCAAGGTCGCCGCCAAACGCGTGAAGGCGTATCGCCGCAAGCGACAGGGCGTAGCCCCGCAAGCCATCATCGACAACGAACAGTCCAGGCTGCCCGGCGAGACCCCGAAATGTCGCTCTCAATTTGCCGAACGCTGGCTGCTGATGTCGAATTGCCAGACCCACGGCCTCGCCAGTGCGCTTCAAATGGTGAATCCCGAATTCAGCGTTACGCCGATTGACCTCTGGACGGCCGTTGGCGATCCTGAAAGAACTCGGCGAACCGCGCTGGAGGGTGGATACACCAGGGTTCTGGTCTCTCCGGAGATTGAAGAGGCAGGCGTCGTTCTTACAGGGGCTCCCAACTTGACGCGCATTCCTCGCGTCGTCTTCACCGCCTTTCATCCCGACTGCGTCTATGCCTTGAGCGAGGGCAAACAGGTGAAGGGCCCGCTCGACGCCTATCACTCGATGATCCTCATCGCCGCGCACCGGCGCGGCCTGAGCGTTGATGACGCCCAACGCCTGTTCAACGGCGCCTTCTTCGAGCAGTCGGGGTATATGGACTACTGGGTTCCGCAGAGGGATCGTCTCGTCGCCGACTATGCCCACTTCGGCCTGGACATCAGCGCGGGTATTCGACGCTGGGGCCGGACATCGTCCTTCATGCATACGATCGATCACCCCAAGATGATCTGCCTCTACGACATCGCGCGCGCCATCTTCCGCTCGATGGGCGTGCCGGACATCGGCTCTCAAGACCTCATGCCGCCGGACAATCTTTCGAACGGGGTCTCGTTCGCCGTCTATCCCGAGATTGGCGAGATGCTGGGCGTGCCCGGCGGATACCGCTTCAAACGCTTCAACGACTACCACCACATCGGTCTGGAACAGCTGATCGCCGAGAGCTACAGCGCCTACGACCGTCTGCCTGACATCCAGCCCGATCCCGGCTCGATGCCGGCCTTCGACCGCGTTCTTGAGGCCATCGGATGAGCAATCCCTACAAGGGCCTGCCGGATCACCAGTTCTGGCGGCGTGGCGTATCGGGCGTCGAACATCACCGGCTGGATCCGATCGTGGAGCCGCGTTTCCGCATCGCCAAGGACGACCGCGTCGCCACTGCCGGCAGCTGCTTCGCCCAGCACATCTCGAACCGGCTGAGCAAGACCGGCTTCAACTATTTCGTCACGGAGGATGGGGCGGACCTGACGCCCGACGAGCGCAAACGCCGCAACTTCGGCGTCTTCTCGGCCCGGTTCGGCAACCTCTACACCACGGCCCAGCTGCGGCAGCTGTTCCAGGAAGCCTTCGACCAGCGCACCCCGGACGACGCAGCCTTTGAACGACCCGACGGCCGCTTCATCGATCCGTTCCGCCCGCAGATCGAACCCGACGGCCACGCCACGATCGAGGATGTCGTCCAGGCCCGTCGCGCGCATCTGGACGCCGTGCGCCGGATGTTCCTGGACTGCGACGTCTTCATCTTCACCCTGGGCCTGACCGAGGCCTGGCGGTCCATGACGGACCAGTCGGTCTATCCGATCGCGCCGGGAGTGGTAGGCGGCGCCTTCGATCCCGCGCGTCATGCCTTCGTCAACTTCGACCTGGCGGCGGTCGAGGCCGATCTGGAGGCCTTCCTGGCGCACCTGAAACAGGTCAATCCAGGCGTTCGAGTGTTATTGACGGTCTCGCCCGTGCCTCTGATCGCCACCTATGAGAACCGTCACGTCCTAGTGTCCACCACCTACAGCAAGTCAGTACTGCGCGTCGCCGCCGAACAGGTCATGCGCCACTACGGCTGGGTCGATTACTTCCCCTCCTACGAGATCATCACCGGCAGCTATGCCGGCGGCCTGTATTATGAAGACGACTTCCGCGAGGTGAATACGCTAGGCGTCGCCCACGCCATGCGCTGCTTCCTGCGCAACTATACAGAAGGCGGCACCCGCCAGGACGCCGACGCCGCCCACATCGCCGCCGCCCGCACCACTGACATCGTCTGCGACGAGGAAGCGATCGCCGCTACGATCTAGAGCATTTTCCGCTTAGTCTGCATCGTATCAAGCGGCGTCGAAGTAGCTGTAGCAATCGCGGGATTGGTAGGTCTGAATGACGCGGGCGATGCGTCCCATACTAGGTCGATCGACCGGGCCAGCGGCTTTAGGAGCAGAGCCTCGCGCTTGGCGAAGGCGTTCTCGATCGGGTTTAGGTCTGGAATGTGGGGCGGCAGGGACATCAGCCGCGCGCCGACGGCCTCAATGGCATCCTGAGCCGGGGCGCTCTCGTGGGAGGCGAGGTTGTCCATGATCACGACGTCGCCGAGCTTCAGGTTCGGGGCGAGCACCTGCTGGACATAGGCGAGGAAGCATGCCCCGTTCATAGGTCCGTCCAGGCCATGGGTAGTCATGCTAGTCAGCCTCGCGGCGCATGGAACGGGCGAAATAAAGCGGCGCCCACATCTTCTGCGGTTCACCACTGAACGGCGGCGCGGCGCTTGACACCAAAGCACCACGCCCGCCTCAATGCCTTGCTGACAGGTTCACCTGCCAAGTCCTATGATACGCGCTGGACAATCGCACCGTGCAAGGTCATCTGGCCATGGAAAGCGCCCTCTAGCAGCAGCAGGCGGACTTCAGTCGCGGCGTGCGTCGGCCACTCGTGTTCCAGAGTAATCTCGTAGATGCCGCTTCTTCCGGGGGAGAAGTCATGCTCGGCGTATGACTCGCTGCCGCCCCATTGGATTTGATAGGGCTTTTGAGCGGCGTCAGCGTCAAAGGACAGGCGAACGGTGACGCGCCACACGCCCCGCGTCAGAAAGACATATGGACCATAGATGGCCAAGCGAGGACGGCCTGTGATGTCCAGCACGCCAGCCTCGTCCGGGCCGCCCCCGCCTTTGGCGTAGCTAAAGATTTCGGGCGACCATTCGGCTGATCCCTGATTCAGAAAGGCCAATGCGTTCTGAAAATGGAGTTCAAGCGCGGATGGCGACCTCGAACCTGTATTCAACGCCGGAAGGTCAGCGAACGGCGCCGGAAGGCTTGCGTCAACAGAGCTGAAGCGGCCGTCAAAATCGTGCGCTGCCGCGATCTTTCGCGTAGCATCAAGGACGCGGAATGGAATGTCGGCAGGCGCGCAATCCGTAAGATCGACAAACGGCAGCAGATCCAGCACCGTGGTGTTCGCCGCGCTAGCACCGACCAAACGGGCGAAGTCAAGATCAGAGGTCAGGACAATATCGTCAGGCGTTACCTGCTCATCTCCAGCCACGACTTCGACTACGGACAGGCCTTGCGCCTGTGCATGACTGCGTAAAACGGAGCGCCAGGTTTCCAGGTTCTGCGTGGGCGGCAAAACGAACCAACGAATCTCGTCGTTCGTCATGCTGCTCTCAGCCAAGTGTAGACATCCACGGCCTCGGCCACGTCGGTGAACATCTTGGCCCGACCGCTTTCGATGATCAAAGCCGTGTCGCAATAGCCGGCGACGAGACCGACATCATGGGAGGCCATCAGGAACGCACGATTAGCTCGGCGTTCGAATAGTTCCTCCTGACACTTGCGTTGGAAACGGGCATCGCCAACGGCGACAAGTTCATCGATCAAATAGCAATCGAACTCGATCGCCAGCGACAGCCCGAACGCCAAACGCGCCCGCATGCCCGAAGAATAGTGCTTCACAGGACGGAGTAGCGCGGAACCCAACTCGGCGAAATCGTCCACTCGCTCGCGCATCTCATGGTAGTCGCGTTCGTACAGGCGCGACAAAAAGCGGATGTTGTCCAAGCCAGACAAACTGCCCTGAAAGCCACCGCTGAAACCGATCGGCCACGACGAAGACATGCGCCAATCGATACGCCCTTCGGAGGGCCGATCGACGCCACCTAGCATTCTGATCAGGGACGACTTGCCTTGGCCATTGCGGCCAAGCACGGCAAGTCGGCCGTCACGGTTAAGTGAAAAGGACAGATTGGTGAACAAAGGCTTGGTCGTGCCGAGAAAGGTTCGACTGAGATTCTCGACACGAAGCCCCGCGCCGGCTTCCTGCATGGTCATCAGTCTTGCCGATGCTCGCGCATGCCGGCCCACACCAGCCATCCGATTCCATAAAGCAGCAGCGACGTCGCCAACACCACCAGAACGGAGATCAAGCGCCGGGGCTCACTGGAGCGATCCGGCAGGCTAGGGTTCACAATACGCTCAAGATATAATTTCTGGCGTCGCGCTTCCTGTTCCGCCGCCAGCAAGGCCGTGCTGGATTGGGTGAGTTCACGGTCCGCCAACTCGCGCTGCAGCATCAGATCTTCGTATGCGCCCAGCTTCCCGGCAAGGGAATTGGACGAGCCGGCGATCTTGGCTCGCTCCATTTCGATCTGCCGCTCATAGGCCGCAATCCTGTTGTCCAGGGGTGCCAATTGGGGACTTTGAGGTGCGCCAGTCGCCAGTTGCGCCCGCTCCGCTCGAAGAGTTGCGACCGTCGCCAGAAGATTGCCGATCAGTTGACCGCCTTCCGTTGCGGATCGCGCGGGGTCAATGAACTGTTCCTGATTGCGGAATGTCGTCAACCGCGCCTGTGCGGACGCCAGTTGAAGCCGCGCTTCGTCGCGAGCCGTGCGCGCATCGCGGACGGCGTCGGCGGCGGCACGGTCATTGAGGCGATTCACCAAGCGCTCGCCGCCATTCAAGAGCGCTTCGGCCAAGCCCTGGGCGTCCTTCGGAGCGAAACCCTGTACTCTCAGCGTGCTGATCCCTGTGCTAGAGTTGTAGCCTATGGTGACGAATCGAGAGAGCGCCGCGTCTAGCGACTTACCGGAATGATCCTCGCCCAGTCTTGGCCAGCCGCTGAGAACATCGGCACCGCGAGGCTTCAACATAGCCTCAAGGTTGAACTGTCGCTGAAGGTCGCGGATACCGTCTTGAGATAGAGCGTATTCATGTACAGCAAACGCATCCGTCGAAGTGGACGATATCCCCACGCCCTGCAGCGCAAATCCTAGCGAGCTCGGCTGTGGCTGATTAGCAGCCCGAACGATAAAGCGCGCTTCCGACACGTAGCGTGGCGAAGCGATTAGAAAAAAATAGATCGCTGCCACCAAGGTGGGCGCGACGACCACCACGAGAAAGGCCAGTGGAAAGGCTCGCCACCAAGGCTGCGCCTTGGGTCCAGCAAGCAAGTCTGGCAATGGCCCGACATAGTTTAGCTTGGGATCGTTCATCGTTTCACTACCGGAAATTCAAACTATGCATCATTCGGACTCGATGTGATCGCGTGCCGTAGCGATCAGCAGCAAGCCGATGACGTTGAAGACGACCGCCCATCCCAGAGGGTAAAGCAGCGAATAATGCGTTGGGACAAATTCACCGAAAACCCCAGCCCGTGTCATCTCGATGCAATGAACGAACGGGATCATCAGATAGTATTTCTGCACTGAAGACGGAAACCAAGCCACCATCGCGAAGGCGCCGGACAGGGGGATCATCAAATACCCCACCAATCCCGTAATGCGTTCGACGACATCATACCGCATCGACAGGCCCGTTAAGATCATCGCAAATCCAGCAGACAGAAACGCCAGCAAACACCACCCATAGTAAAGTAATAGATAATTATGGGGTAAATCCACCTGACCAACAGCAAACAAAACCATATACACAACAAAATAAGCGGCGGTGGCGCCGCCAAACTCCATCAATATCCGCGAAGACATGATGTGCAACGGCTTCACCGGACGATGGTAAAGCAAACCAACATTGGCCTGAAGAGCGACTGTAAGGTAGCTGATGAAGTGTCGAATTAAGATTATGGAGAGGTAGCCCGTCATGACGAACGGCGCCAATCGGACGCCATGCTCGTAGCTGGGCTTGGTGACGCTCCAAAGTATCATCACCCCAAACGTGAAGATCAAAGGTTCGCCGATCAGCCAAGCGAAACCAAGCCCCTCACGTCCGAATCGCGTAATCACCTCACGCATCAACAGCGCCTTGACGATCCGCGCATTCCGGCTCGCCCATGCCCAGAGGGCGATGGGTGATGGCCGTCCCGATCGTTGCCGTCGAAGCGCTGGGTTACTCATGGGCACGCAAACAGTGAGAGAAGAATTAGCCATACGACGCCGAAGGCGTAACGCCAACGGCTGAATAGGCTTCGAGAAGCCGGGCCTGATAAGCTTCTCGGCTGAACCTGGCCGCCTGCCGCCTTCCACGGACTTCAAGATCGCTACGAAGCGCCTCATCGGCGTCAAGCGCCCTTATGCCCCTAGCGATGGCCTGAACATCATAGGGATCGACGACCAGCGCCGCGTCGCCCGCGACTTCCGGCAGCGCACCACCCGTTGAAGTGAGCACTGCGGTGGAAAGAGCCATTGCTTCCAAAACAGGAAGACCGAACCCCTCATAAAGGGACGGGAACAAAACGCCCTTCGCCCCACGGATCAAGTTATTGAGCATGGAAAAGGACATGTAGTCGTATTGGCGAATACGGTCCGCGTTCGGCCCACCATCGCGTTTGACCTGCTGGAGCAGGCCAACTTCACCCTCGTCTAGCCAAGCTCGCCCCCCAATCAGCACCAAAGGCGCTTCGACGCCAGAAGCCAGATACGCCTCCACGATCCTGCCGAGGTTCTTCTTGGGTTCAACGGCGCCGAAATGGAGAAAATAGCTTTTCCATCCCAACCCGAAGACACCCTCGATTTCCAGGGCGACGTCCGACTTATTGCGCAGGGTTGCTGGCTCGGGGATTTGCACCGACTGATAGGTATTGGTCACCCGGCGCTCATCAACACCCAGCAGCCTCACGACATCCTGCCGGGTCGTTTCGGACACGACAACGATATGGTCCGCACGAGAAGCGACCTCCAGGCTCATCGCCATATAGCGGGCCTTGTCCCCAAGCGTGGTGTGAGGAAGACGAAGTGGAATGAGGTCGTGGAAGGTGTAGATATTCGGCCGGCCCGGCGCATGGATGGGAAGCGGCGCCGTCCAATGCATCAGATCGGGCGCCGGGACCTCACTCGCCGCCTTGAATGTCAGAGGCGTCAGCTTGCCGTATTTTTGGAAGCATCGATTCGATCTGACAAACAGATCCTGAGCGGCCCAAAGATGCCCTGCGGGCGGCTGAGCGCCGGAAGGCCAGATCACTTCTCCAGAGGGAACGATCGGATAGGCCGTCCGCCCGAAGCGAGACAGCAGGGTCTGCTGGAAACGCTGAACTCGACGTCGTCGATTGTCTTGAAGAGCCGGCCGTCGAGCATCGACCAGTAGCGCTTCGTTCAGGACATTCGACGGCTTCCTACCCGATGCCGGGCCATAGAGAACCTGCGTGTCGATCCCGACGCCCTCGGCAGCCTCCAGCAAATTACGGCCATAGGTCGCTATGCCGGACCCCTTGGGCATGGCCAGGTTGAAACCGTCGATACAGATCGATGTCATTGATATCCTGCAGCAGTCCATGACCATGGACGCCAGCCGATTGCTTGGGTCAACCCCGGCTACAGGTTCAGCAGCGCCGGATCCCCACCCTGCGCGGCGATGTTGACGCTGATGGCCTTCTCGGCGGCATAGCGGATCAGGCTGTTCGGCCCGCCCGCCTTGGGGCCGGTGCCTGACAAGCCTTCACCGCCGAACGGCTGAACGCCGACGACCGCACCAGTGATCGAACGGTTCACATAGACGTTGCCGGCGGGGACCAGATCGACGACTTCGGCGGCGAAGGCTTCGATGCGGCTGTGAATGCCCAGGGTCAGGCCGTAGCCGCGCGCGGCCAGCTTGCCGGCGACCGATTTCAGGTCGGACGGGGCGTAGCGATAGATGTGCAAAATGGGGCCGAAGACTTCGCGTTCGAGGAAGTCGGGCGTAGGGATTTCGGCGATGGTAGGGGCGAACAGGTCGCCCTTTTCAGAGCCTAGCGGCAGGTCGGCGCGGGCGATGATCTTGGCGTCCCGCGCCAGGCGTTCGACGTGGGCTTCCAGGGCGCGGCGCGATTCCGGGTCGATGACGGGGCCGATGTCGGTCTTGGGATCGGCGGGGTCGGCGACGGTCTGGACGGCTAGGGCGCCCTTCAGGCCCTCGATCAGGGCGTCAGCCGAATCCTTGGGCACGTAGAGGACGCGCAAGGCCGAGCAGCGCTGACCGGCCGAGCCGAAGGCCGACTGGATCACGTCGTCGATCACCTGTTCCTTCAGCGCCGTGGTGTCGATGAACATGCCGTTCAGGCCGCCGGTCTCGGCGATGAAGGGGATGATGGCGCCGGGGCGGGCGGCGATGGAGCGGTTGATGGCGGCGGCCGTATCCGTGCCGCCGGTGAAGGCGACGCCGTCGATCCCGGGGTGGGTGACGAGGGCTGCGCCGACCGTCTCGCCGCGGCCGGGAACCAGGGCCAGCAGGTCAGGGGTCAGGCCGGCCTTGTGATACAGGCGCACGGCCTCGGCGGCGATCAGCGGCGTCTGTTCGGCGGGCTTGGCCAGGACGGCGTTGCCGGCGGCGAGAGCGGCGGCGATCTGGCCTGTGAAGATGGCCAGGGGGAAGTTCCACGGGCTGATGCAGGCGAAGACGCCGCGCCCGTGCAGTAACAGCTGGTTGGTCTCGCCGGCCGGGCCCTTCAGGGTTTCGGGAGCGGTGAAGTCGCGTTCGGCCAGCAGGGCGTAGTAGCGGCAGAAGTCGGCGGCCTCGCGCACCTCGGCGACGCCGTCGTTCAGGGTCTTGCCCGCCTCGCGGCTGAGCAGGGCGACCAGGCGGTCCAGATCGGCTTCAAGCGCATCGGCCATGGCGCGAAGAACGACGGCGCGTTTGGCGCCGCCTTGACGGTCCCATTGAACCTGGGCGTTGGCTGCGGCTTCGACGGCGGCGTCGATGTCGGCCGCCTCGGCTTCGGAGACATGGCCCAGCACCTGCGACCGGTCGAACGGATTGGTCACGGCCTGGGCGTCGATCCCGGCGCGTAGCTTGCCGCCGATGATCGGGCCGGAGGTCAGCTTTTCACGATCGACCCCTTCCAGCGCCTTGGCGTGGGCTTCGCGGTCTGCGGCCTGGGAATAGTCGCGGCCGAGGGAGTTCTGACGATCACCGTACATGTCTTGCGGAACCGGAATCTTGGGGTGACGGTCGGGCGCTTGCTCGACCAGGGAAATGGGATCCGCCGCGACCGCCGAGGCGGGCACGCGCTCGTCCAGCAGGGCGTGGACGAAGGAGGAGTTGGCGCCGTTTTCCAGCAGACGCCGGACCAGATAGGGCAGCAGTTCCTCGTGTCCGCCGACGGGGGCATAGGCGCGGACGATGACGGTCTCATCTGCCCAGGCTTCATGTGCGGCGTCGTACAGGGCTTCGCCCATGCCGTGCAGGCGCTGGTGCTCGACCGTCACGCCCTGATCACGCGCCATGCGGCGCACGGCGGCCAGGGTGTGGGCGTTGTGGCTGGCGAACTGGGAATAGATGGCCGGCGCCGCTTCGATCATGGCCTTGGCGCAGACCAGATAGTTCAGGTCGGTCGCCGCCTTGGTGGTGAAGACCGGATAGTCGGTGCGGCCGAAGACCTGGGCGCGCTTGATCTCGGTGTCCCAATAGGCGCCCTTGACCAGTCGCACCATCAGCCGGCGGCCCGAGCGGCGCGCCAGTTCGGCGACGCGCTCGATCGTTTCCAGACCACGCTTCTGATAGGCCTGAACCGCCAGGCCCAGGCCGGTCCAGCCGCCCAGGCTGGGCTCATGCGCCAGCCGGTCCAGCAGTTTCAGCGACAGGGCCAGACGGTCCGCCTCTTCAGCGTCCATCGTATAGTTGATGTCGTATTGGGCCGCGATCTGGGCCAGGCGCAGGATGCGGGGATAGAGGGTCGCCCAGACGTCGTCCTCGTGCGTCGCCTCATAGCGGGGCGACAAGGCCGACAGTTTCACCGATACGCCGTGGCCGTGCTCGGGGCCTTCGCTCTGGGAGGTCTTGCCCACGGCCTCGATGGCGTCGGCATAGATCTTTTCATAGCGGTCTGCGTCGGCGACCGTGCGGGCGCCCTCGCCCAGCATGTCGAAGCTGCACAACCAGCCTTCCTTGTTCGACCGTTTGAGCGCGCCTTGGATAGTGCGGCCGACCACGAACTGCTCGCCCATGATCTTGACGGCGGTCGCCACCGCTTGGCGGATGACCGGCTCGCCCAGACGGCCCGCGATCCGCTTCAGGAAGCCTGGCAGGTCGCTGCGCGCCTCCTCGTCCACGTCCACCAGCTTCCCAGTCAGCATCAGGCCCCAGGTCGAGGCGTTGACGAACAGGCTGTCGGACTGGCCCAGATGGCTGGCCCAATCGGCCGAGCCGATCTTCTCGGCGATCAGCCGGTCGCGGGTTTCCTCGTCCGGCACCCGCAGCAGGGCTTCGGCGAGGCACATCAGGGCCAGACCCTCGCGGGTGCCAAGGCTGAACTGCTGCAGGAAGCTCTCGACCACCCCCTGTTTCTTCTGGCTGCGGCGGGCGTGTTCGACCAGGGCGGTGGCTTCCGCGACCACGGCGGCGCGCTCAGCGGCGTCCAGTGGCATGCGGGCCAGGTTGGCGGCGACGGCTTCACGCTCATCGCGGAACTTGTGCGCGTCCAGACCGTCCCAAGCGGCCAGGCTCGACGGCGTGAAGGCGGGGGTGGTCATCGGCGACAAATCCTGTGGATTTCAGGCGTATATGCCGGAGTGCATTGAAGGTGCTTCGTATGATACGAACTCGCGCCGAAGATCGTTCGGTTCAGAGATCTGATTTCCGATGATCGACATCGACGCCGTCGACCGCCGCATCCTCAGGGTGCTCCAGACCGACGCCCGCATCTCCAACGCCGAGTTGGCGCGGCGGTGCAACCTGTCGCCCGCCGCCTGTTTCGAACGGGTCAAACGGCTGCGCGAAAAAAGGATCATCACCGGCTACGCCGCCATGATCGACCCGACCCAGGTGGGCCGCGACCTGCTGATCTTCGTCGAGGTACTGCTGGACCGCACCACCGGCGACGTCTTCGAAGCCTTCGCCGCCGCCGTGCGCAGCCAGCCGGAAGTGCTGGAATGCCACATGGTCGCCGGCGGCTTCGACTATCTGATCAAGGCCCGCGTCGGCGACATGGACGCCTACCGCGCCTTCCTCGGCGACGTGCTGGTGCGGATGCCGGGGGTGCGGGAGACGCGGACCTATGCGGTGCTGGAAGAGGTCAAATCGACGACGGTGCTGCCTCTTTGACTAGGGCGTAGTGACGATTTAGGATTCCCGAACTGACGCGCTTCTGATTCAACGCTTCTCTTTGGAGGCGTTGATGGAAGGCGAAGTTCTTCGGGACGATCAGTGGGCGCGGATTGAGCCGTTCGTGCCGGGCGGTCGCAAGGGCAAGCGGGGTCCGCGCAGCAACGGTCGCCTGTTCGTGGACGCCTTGTTGTGGATGGCGCGGTCGGGTGGGCGCTGGCGCGATCTGCCGGAGCGGTTCGGTCCCTATCAGACGGCCAAGCGGCGGTATTATCGCTGGATCGAGATGGGGGTCCTGACCCGTCTGTTCGAGGCTGTGGTGGCGGAACCCGATCTGGAATGGGTCATGCTGGACGCCACCGTCATCCGGGCCCACGCCCAGGCCGCCGGCGCGCGGCGTAAAAGGGGGGACCGGACGCCCAGGCGCTTGGCCGGTCTCGCGGCGGCTTCGGAACCAAGATCCACGTCTGCGTAGATGCGCTGGGCCTGCCGGTCCGCATCCTGCTGGGGCCGGGCCAGCAGAACGACATGGCGCCCGCCGTCGATCTGATCGACGGCATCGCCGCCGACTACGTCCTCGCCGACAAAGCCTATGACGCCGACCGGCTCTATCGCAAGATCATCGATCAGGGCGGCGATCCCGTCGTGCCGCCCCGACGCCACCGCAAACGACAGCACGCCTACGACAAGGCTCTCTACAAAGAGCGCAACCGCGTCGAACGCTTCTTCAGCCGCATCAAGCACTTCCGCCGCATCGCTACCCGATACGACAAGCTGGCGGCCACCTTCATGGGCTTCGTAACCCTCGCCGCCATCATGCTCTGGCTCAAATAGCTAAATGGTCACCGCCACCTAGAAGCGTCAAACCAAGTGACGGGTCGCGCAACTGTGGCTCATTCAGCAGGTGACGCGACAGCAAAGCTCGCGTAGTAGGCGCTCTCGGTCAAGAAATGGCAGCTCTAAGAATATGGCAACGCTTTACCCGGTCATCATGTGCGGCGGTTCAGGTACGCGTTTGTGGCCTGCATCACGGCCTTCTCTGCCGAAGCAGTTCATCCCGTTGGCGGGAAACCGGTCACTGTTTCAAGAGACGGCTGAAAGAGTGGTGTCTTTGGCGGCGGGAGCTGATCTCATCGTCGTCGCCGGGCTATCGCATCGCGATGCCATTCGGTCCCAACTTGACGAGATCGGGATATCGGCAACCATAATTTTGGAGCCTGAAGGTCGGGATTCTGCAGCCGCTATGGCCGCTGCCGCCCTGTGGACGACCCGCAAAGATCCTGACGCGATCAATCTGTTTGTCGCTTCTGATCACCACATCCCCCACGGAGAAGAGTTCAGGGACGCGGTTCGCGAAGCCGTTGTCGGCGCTGAAGATGGACGCATCGTTACATTGGGCGTCGTGCCGACCGAACCGTCGTCGGCCTACGGATATATTGCGCCAGAAGGCTCTGGCTTGTCGGCAGTCGCCGCTTTTGTTGAAAAGCCCGACGCTTCGACGGCGCAGCGCTATATCTTCGAGGGGTACCTCTGGAACAGCGGCAACTTCATCGTTCAGTCCAAGGTCCTCGTTCAAGAAATAACAGACCGCGCCGCCGCCGTCGCGGAAGCCGTAGAGGGCGCATTGAAAAGCGCAGTGCAGGATGACGCATACATCCTGCTGGGCTCAGAGTTCAAACTGTCTCCGAAAATCTCGATAGATTATGCGGTAATGGAGAAAACCAACCTCGCCGCAGTGCTGCCGGTACGTTTCGCTTGGACCGACCTCGGCGCGTGGGATTCCGTGCACGCCTCAGGCGAGGGCAATGTCGGCCTACATGTCCTGGAGGACTCAGAGGGCTGTCTGATCAGAGCCTGCGATGGCGTAATGGTCGCCGCGATTGGCTTGCGGGACGTCGGAATTGTTGTAGAGCGCGATGCGGTCTTGGTGACCGATCTTCGAAAAAGCCAAGATGTGAAGAAGGTTGTCGATCGCCTTCGAAACCTCTCTCCTCAACATTTGGATTTTCCGCCCCTTCCGGAGCCGGAAGGGCTGAAAGACGGTGCGGTCAGGTTGACCAACTGGCTGCGGCAGGCCGCGCTGCCGGTTTGGTCCGGTTTGGGCCAGGACGCTACGGGGGCTTTTGAAGAAGTTCTGGCGCTCGACGGCCGGCACGTCTCCGCGCCGCGCCGCGCCCGCGTCCAGGCGAGGCAGTTGCAGGTCTATGCGGAAGCAGGATTGCAGGGCTGGCAGGGCCCGTGGAAGACTGTAATTTCAAAGGGTCTTGAGCGACTTAGGTCACTCTACCTGCGTCCTGACGGGCTGATGCGGACGCTTCTTGCAGCCGACGGCTCGCCGATGGACGAGACCGCGATGGTTTATGATCAAGCGTTCCTGATCTTCGCTCTCGCACGCGCTTCGGTTGCAACCGGAGACCCCGCACTGGAAGTCGATGCGGCTGCCGTCAGAGAAGAAATACTTAAGCGCGCGGATGCTGTTGGCGGCGTGATGGAAAGTGGGGCCCACCCGTATCAATCAAACGCTCATATGCATTTGTTGGAGTCCGCTCTCGCTTGGGAAGAAGCAAACGGCGACGCGGCATGGGGACGTCTCGCTGACCGCATTGTAGACCTCGCTCGAACCCGATTCATTGATCCCCACTCCGGATATTTGCTCGAGTTCTTCCAGAAGGACTGGTCTCCGGCAGCAGGAGAAGACGGGCGTTTGGTCGAGCCGGGACATCAGTTCGAGTGGGCTTGGCTATTGGCAAGGCATGGCCGCAATAGGCGCGATGAATCCGTCATTGCGGACGCCTGGAGACTTTATGAAGCGGGCCTGAAGGGTATCGACAGGAAGCGCAATATAGCCATAGACGCCATGAACACCGACGGCAGCGTGAGGAGCGGGAGATCCAGGCTCTGGCCCCAGACAGAATGGCTCAAGGCATCGCTTATACTGGCGTCATTAAATGATGACGGCAGACGCCTTCAATGTTTGGACCAGGCCGCCAATGCGCAGCGCGCGCTTTGGAAATATCTCACGCCGCAAGGGCTTTGGCACGACAAGCTCCTTGCAGCTGGCGAGTTCATCGACGAGCCAGCTCCTGCCAGTTCCTTCTATCACATCATGGCCGCTTACGTTCAGGCGAAAGAGACCCTGACCATACTGGAGCCTGATATCGCCCAGCCCTTGCGGCTGTTATAGGAGCCGGAGACATCGGAGACCGTCTCGCCTTCGTCATTCGAACCGTCTAGAAGTTCCGCCCCTACTCAACGGCTCAGGGTCCGCCCGCCTCAATGCGCATCGTTTTGGCCACCGACGCCTGGGAACCTCAGGTCAATGGCGTCGTCCGCACCCTGACCCGCACGGTCGCCGAATGCCGCGGCATGGGCCATGAGGTCGAGGTCATCGAACCCAGCTTGTTCAAGACCATTCCCTGCCCGACCTATCCGGAAATCAGGCTGGCGCTTGGGGCGGAGGAAGAAATTCGCGAAATGCTGCGCGCCTTCGAACCCGAAGCCGTTCATATCGCCACCGAAGGTCCGATCGGCATCGCCACGCGCCGTATCTGCGTGGAATGGAAGCTGCCGTTCACGACCAGCTATCATACCAAATTTCCCGAATATGTCTCGGCCCGTTTCCCGATCCCGGTCCAGGTCGGCTACGCCTATATGAAGTGGTTCCACAAGCCGTCGGGTCGGCTGATGGTGGCGACCCCTACCCTGCGCGACGAGCTGGTCGAACACGGGTTCAAGAACGTTTCCCCCTGGTCGCGCGGGGTGGATACGGATGTCTTCAACCCCGACCTGGAGCGCATCTACGATGAACTTGGGGGCAGGGACTGGCCCCGGCCCTTCTTCCTGAATGTGGGCCGTGTGGCGGTCGAGAAGAACATCGAATCCTTCCTTCAGCTCGACCTGCCCGGCACCAAGATCGTCGTAGGCGACGGACCCGCCCGCGCGGAGCTTCAGGAGAAATATCCCGAGGCCAAGTTCCTGGGCGCCCGGTTTGGCGACGAACTGGCTCGATGTTTCCGCGACGCGGATGTCTTCGTCTTCCCCAGCTGGACCGACACCTTCGGCCTGGTGATCCTGGAAGCCATGGCCGCCGGCACGCCGGTCGCAGCTTACCCAGCGCACGGCCCGATCGACATCATTCCCGGCTCGAACGCTGGAGCTATCGACAAGGACCTCAGGACCGCTTGCCTGGAGTGCCTCGAACTCGACCGCAAGGTCGTGCGCGCCTATGCGGAGAAGTTCAGCTGGCGCGCCTCAGCCGATCAGTTTGTCGAGAACCTGCAGCCCTATCCCGAGCCGGAGCGCGGCCGCTTCTGGCGCCGCCTGCGCCGCATCGCCCGTATTCGCAATCGCGCCGCAGCCTGATCGGCCGGCATCCATACCAACACAACCAAGGACTAACCATGCTTAAGCCCCGTCAGGACCTGAAGCCGAACACGGCTGCTTACGAAACCCAGGCGCTCGTTAAGCCCACCGGTTTCCGCGAATATGACGCGCGGTGGATCCTGGAAAAAGAGATCAACCTCCTCGGCATCCAGGCCCTGGGCCTCGGCCTGGCGACCTATGTCCACGAAATCGGCGTGCCGCCAAAGATCGTCACCGGCCATGATTTTCGCGGCTATAGCCTCAGCGTCAAACAGGCCCTGATCCTGGGCCTGCTGGAAGGCGGCATGGAGGTTCTGGACGTCGGCCTGGCCCTGTCGCCCATGGCCTATTTCGGTCAGTTCGAGTTGGACGCGCCTTGCGTCGCCATGGTCACCGCCAGCCACAACGAGAACGGCTGGACCGGCGTGAAGATGGGGGCGAACAAGCCCCTGACCTTCGGCCCCGAGGAAATGAGCCGGCTGAAAGAGATTGTGCTGAACGGCGAGGGCGTGGCCCGGCCGGGCGGCAAGCTGGTTCGGGTCGAGGACTTCCGCGAGACCTATGTCGCCGACGTCGCCTCCAAGGTTCAGATCAAGCGCCCGCTTAAGGTGGTCTGCGCCTGCGGCAACGGCACGGCCGGCGCCTTCGCGCCCGACGCTTTGCGCCGCATGGGCGTCGAGGTGATCGAGATGGACACCGACCTCGACTACAATTTCCCCAAATACAATCCGAACCCGGAAGATCACGCCATGCTGGTGCAGATGGCCCAGCGGGTGCGCGAGACGGGCGCCGATCTGGCGTTGGGCTTCGACGGCGACGGCGACCGCTGCGGCGTGGTGGACGACACGGGCGAAGAAATCTTCGCCGACAAGATCGGTCTGATGCTGGCCCGCGACCTGTCCAAGGTCTATCCGGACAGCACCTTCGTCGTCGATGTTAAGTCGACCGGTCTCTACAAGACCGATGAAATCCTCAAGGCCAATGGCGCCGAGGTGGTCTATTGGAAGACGGGTCACTCCTACATCAAGCGCAAGACCGCCGAACTGGGCGCCCTGGCCGGGTTCGAGAAGTCAGGCCACTTCTTCATGGCCGGCGACCTGGGCCACGGCTACGACGACGGCCTGGTCGCGGCCGGCGCGGTTCTGGCCATGCTGGACCGTAATCCGGGCAAGAAACTCAGTGAACTGAAAGCCGCCCTGCCGGACGCCTGGACCAGCCTGACCATGTCGCCCCATTGCGACGACGAGCTGAAATACGGGGTGCTGGAGCGGATCGTGAAGGAATATTCCGATCTGGCTGCAGCGGGCGGCGAGATTCTGGGCCGCAAGATCCTCGAGGCCATCACCGTCAACGGCGTGAGGGTGCATCTGGACGACGGATCCTGGGTCCTGGTCCGCGCCTCGTCGAACAAGCCGGAGCTGGTGGTCGTGGTCGAAAGCATGCGGTCGGAAGACGACATGCGCGATCTCTTCCGCAAGGAGATCAAACCCCGCCTTGCCGCCTATCCGGAAATCGGCGCCTTTAACCAGGAAATCTGAAAGATCACAGAGGGCTGAACCAATCGGCCCGGTGACCGCTTCCTCCCTCGGCTGCTGCCAGGAGGAAAGATTGCCGCGCTACTTTTTTCATACCCAGAACGGCGACTGCATCCGCGACGACCAGGGCGAGGAGCTGAAGAGCGTCGATGCCGCCAGAGAGGAAGCCGTCGCCGTTCTGGGCGAAATCCTGCGGTATCGTGGCGCCTCCTTCTGGACGACCCGCGCCTTCAGCGTCATCGTCACGGATGCGGACGGTCAGACGGTCGTCAGCGTCACCGCAGCCGCTTCCGACGATGCGCCTGACGGGTGGAGCCTGGTGGAAAGGGCCCAATGAGCAGACTTCAAGCCGCTCCCAAGATCACGACCCTGGTCGAGAAACTGTCTCTGCGCGACCGCATCTCTCCCGACGAAATCGAGGCCCTGCAGAAGGCGCTGGAGCCGCCCAAGACGGTCCCCGCCGGCTCGGACATCGTGCGAGAACACACCCGGCCGCTGCACAGCACGCTTTTGATCTCCGGTTTTTCCGCCCGCTATTCGACGCTGGAAGACGGTGCGCGTCAGATCACCGAGATCAATGTGGCCGGCGACTTCATAGACCTGCACAGCCTGTTGATGAAGCAGATGGATCACGGGGTCGTCGCCCTGACCGAATGCGTCATCGCCGAGGCGCCCCACAGCGGCCTGATCGACATTACCGAGCGCCATCCGCACCTGACGCGCCTGCTGTGGCTGGACACCATCATCGACGCCGCCATCCACCGCCAATGGCTGGTCGCCATGGGTCGGCGCAGTGGCCTGGGTCATCTGGCCCATCTGGTATGCGAGCTTTATCTGCGTCTTCAGGCCGTCGGCCAGACCGGCGATCTGACCTTCGATCTGCCTTTGACACAAGCCGTCCTGGGCGACGCGCTGGGCCTGTCGACGGTCCATGTCAGCCGTCTGATATCGGAACTGCGCGGCGAGGGCGTGATCAACTGGTCGGGCGGTCAGATCGATATCCTCGACTGGCGCCGCCTGGCCGAGATCGCCGAGTTCGATCCGACCTATCTGAGGCTTCAAAGCGACCCCGTTTGATCGCTTAACGCATGTTATCGCGCAAAACGCCGTTTGGCGGTCTAGACGATGCATGTCCACGTCGAACCTCGCGCGATCCCTGCTGTCCCTGCTGGCTGTGCAGGGATTGGATGAAGGCGACGCCTTCGACGCCGCGCCCGGCGAGCGCACCAGTCTGACGCGCGACGGCGAACCGCTGGTGACCTTCATTCTCGACGGCGTCGCCGCACGCATCGGGCCCAATGAGACACTGTCGCGCGGCCTGGCCTCAAGCGACGATCTGATCAACTTCGACGCGGTGCTGGGGCGGGGCGAAAAGGAAGTCGCCCTGTGGCTGACGGCGGGACGGTTCCTGACGGTGCCAGCGCGACGGCTGGTCCAGCGCATCGATCGCGACACCCTGGTCGAGGCGACCCTGACCGACCTTCGTCAACGCAACGCCGCCCTTCAGGCCGAGCTGGGGCGTCATGCCGAGCTCAAGGTGACCCAACGCCTGGCCGCCCTTATCCTTGACGTTCACGACCAGGGCGGCGGCGACACGGTATCCCTGCGCCAGAGCGACCTGGCCGACCTGATGGCGGTGCGGCGCGCCAGCGTCTCGACCGCCTGCACCGAACTGTGTGCGGCCGGCGCGCTGCGCCTGCGGCGCGGCGCGATTCAGATCGCCGATGTGGAGGCCCTGCGCGAGACGGCGATCTCGCCTCACTCCACCGTGACGGACTTGGCCAGATTGCGGGGCTGATCGACGTCGGTGCCCTTCTGAACGGCGGTGTAATAGGCCAGGAGCTGCACCGGCACGGCATAGACCAGGGGCGCAATCAGGGGGTGGCAGTCGGGGGCGTGGATGCGGCGGATGCCGACGCCGTGCAGATCCGGGGCCGTTTCGGGCGTGATCATGATGACCGGCCCGCCGCGGGCGGCGACCTCCTGCAGGTTTGAGGCGGTCTTTTCGAACACATCGTCCAGGGGGGCCAGGGCGATGGTCGGGGTTTCCTCGTCGATCAGGGCGATGGGGCCATGCTTCAACTCGCCGGCGGCGTAGCCTTCGGCGTGGATGTAGCTGATCTCCTTCAGCTTCAGCGCGCCCTCCATGGCCAGGGGGAACATGGCGCCCCGCCCCAGGAACAGCACGTCGTCGGCCTTGGACAGATCCTGGACCACGGCGCGGATGCTGTCGCCCATGGTCAGGGCCTCGGCGATCAGGCGCGGGCTTTCGAACAGGGCCTTGACCAGTTCGGCCTCCTGCCCTGCGTCGATCCGGCCGCGCGCCACGCCCGCCGCGACGGCGAGCGCCAGCAGGGCGGCGACCTGGGCGGTGAAGGCCTTGGTCGAGGCCACGCCGATCTCCGGTCCGGCATGGGTAGGCCACAGCACCGCCGCCTCCCGCGCCATGGACGAGGAATGGACGTTGACCACGGCGGCGGTCTGCAACCCTTGCGCCTTGCACCAGGTCAGACTGGCCAGGGTATCGGCGGTCTCGCCCGACTGGCTGACGGCGACCGCCACGGTGCGCGGCGAGACGGCGGGCGAGCGGTAGCGGAACTCCGACGCGATCTCGACGTCGCAGGGCAGACCCGCCAGCTTCTCGAAGGCGTAGCGGCCGATCTGACCGGCGTAGAAGGCCGTGCCGCAGGCCACGATCTGGATGCGGTCGACGGCGGCGAAATCCACGCCCTGCGGTTTGGCCTTGCCGGTCACCAGGTCGAGATATTCCGACAGGGTGTGCTGGACGCTGTCGGGCTGTTCATGGATTTCCTTCTCCATGAAGTGGCGATACTCGCCCTTCTCGACCAGGGCCGAGGAGGCAGAGACCTGAACCACCGCCCGCTCGACCGGCTGGCCCGTCATGTCGAACATCTGGGCGCCACGATGGGTCACGGCCACATAGTCGCCCTCTTCCAGGTAGGAGATCTTCTGCGTGAAGGGGCCCACCGCCAGGGCGTCGGAGCCCAGATACATCTCGTCCTCGCCCCAGCCGACGACCAGCGGGCTGCCGCGCCGGGCGCCCAGGATCAGGTCGTTCTCGCCGTCGATCAGAACCGCCAGCGCATAGGCGCCGGTCAGCCGGTCCAGCGTGGCCTTGAACGCCTCCAGCGGCGGCCGGCCGGTCTGCAGTTCGGCGTCCAGCAGGTGGGCGATGACCTCGGTGTCGGTCTGGCTTTCGAAGACGTGCCCCTCGGCGGCCAGTTCGGCCTTCAACTCGGCGAAGTTCTCGATGATGCCGTTGTGAACCAGCGTCACCCGACCGGCCTTGTGCGGGTGGGCGTTGGCGGTCGTGGGAGCGCCGTGCGTGGCCCAGCGGGTATGGCCGATGCCGACCGTGGCCTTCATCGGATCCTCGGCCAGCACGGCCTCAAGATTGCGGATCTTGCCCTGGGCGCGGCGGCGCTCGACATGGCCGTCGACCACGGCGGCGACGCCGGCGGAGTCATAGCCGCGGTACTCAAGCCGTTTCAGGCTGTCGATCAGCCGGGGAACGACAGGACCGTTGCCAGTAATGCCGATGATGCCACACATGCCAGAGACTCCGCAGAAACGTGGTGGATGAAGCACGCCGCTTTGCACTGGCGGCGATCCGAGGCTAAGCCACACATCAAGCCCCATCGGCCGTCTATGCAATCTTAAGGCGGGCCGCATCAAAAAAGGGGTTTCGGAACGTTACCCGAAACAAAGGACCAGGCCTTGGGCGACAGAAAATATTTCGGCACCGACGGCATTCGCGGACGCGCCAACACATATCCGATGACGGCCGAGGTCGCGTTGCGCGTTGGTCTGGCGGCCGGGAAACTGTTCCGCACCGACGACGACCGCCGCCATCTGGTGGTGATCGGCAAGGATACGCGTCTGTCCGGCTATACGATCGAGCCGGCCTTAGTCGCCGGGTTTGCTTCGGTCGGAATGGACGTACGCACCTTCGGACCCGTGCCGACACCGGGCGTGGCCATGCTGACCCGGTCGATGCGCGCCGATCTGGGGGTGATGATCTCGGCCTCGCACAACGACTATGCCGACAACGGGATCAAGCTGTTCGGGCCGGACGGCTACAAGCTGTCGGACGAGATCGAGCTGAAGATCGAGGCCATGATGGATCAGGGCCTGGACCAGGGCCTGGCGCCGTCGAACAAGCTGGGCCGGGTCAAACGCATCGACGACGCCCAGGCGCGTTATATCGAGATCGCCAAACAGGCCTTCCCCAAACGGCTGACGCTGCAAGGCCTGCGCATCGCCGTCGATTGCGCCAACGGCGCCGGCTACAAGGTCGCGCCGACAACCCTGTTCGAACTGGGCGCCGAAGTCTTTCCCGTGGGCGTGACCCCGAACGGCACCAACATCAACGCCGAATGCGGCTCGACCCATCCGGCGACCCTGGCCGATGCGGTCAAACGCTACCGCGCCGATATCGGCATCGCCTTGGACGGCGACGCCGACCGACTGATCATCTGCGACGAGACGGGTCGGGTCGTGGACGGCGATCAGATTATGGCCCTGGTCGGGCTGGACTGGGCCAGACGCGGCCTGCTGACCGGCGGCGGCGTGGTGGCCACCGTCATGTCCAACCTGGGGCTGGAGCGCCGGCTGACGGCCGAGGGCCTGACGCTGGAGCGGACCAAGGTCGGCGACCGCTACGTGATGGAACGGATGCGCGAGGGCGGGTTCAACATCGGCGGCGAACAGTCGGGTCACATCATCCTGCACGACCACGCCACCACCGGCGACGGCCTGATGGCGGCGCTGCAGGTGCTGGCTGTCTTGGTCGAATCCGGCAAGCCGATGAGCGAACTGGCCCGCCAGTTCGACCCCGTTCCGCAAAAGCTGGAGAACGTCCGCTTCACCGCCGACAAGCCGCTGGAGACCGACACGGTCAAGGCCGCCATCGCTGAGGCCGAAGCGGCCCTGAGCGGTCAGGGACGGCTGCTGGTGCGTCCCTCGGGCACGGAAAAGCTGATCCGCGTCATGGCCGAGGGCGACGACGAGGCGCTGGTGAAGCGGGTGGTGGCCGAGGTGGCCGGGGCGGTGCGGTCGGCGGGCTGAGACCTGCAACACAATATACGCACCTGTGCGGCGTATGTGTGCAACTTCACGGTTCACAGCGTCTGCGTTTTCGATAGACTCACTCAATGCGGTCCGATCTGGAACATCTGCCGGAGCGTCAGCAGCGTGAACTCCAACGCGTTCGCGACCTCCTGCTTGCCGGATTTGAGGCGGCCAGGACAAGCGGCGGCGGCGCCAACTCAAGTTGGCGACGCGGCGGCCAGATCCTCAAGATCATCCTGTTCGGGTCGTACGCACGGGCGGACTGGGTGGACGAACCGGAGAATGGCTATCTCTCGGACTTCGACCTCCTGATCGTGGTCAACCACGAGAAGCTGACGAACATCGCCGACTACTGGTGGAATTCTGAGGATGAGATCCTTCGCGACCCCGCCATCGGGCGAACCGTCAATCTTATCGTCCACGATCTTCAAGACGTGAACGACGCCCTGCGTCGAGGTGAGTACTTCTGGACCGACATCGTCCACGATGGCATCGCCCTCTACGAGATTCCCGGCCATGCCTTCGCTCCGCCACAGCCGATGACGGCTCAGGCCGCTGCCGAAATGGCAGAACGCCATTTTGAAGTTAAGTCGGCAGACCTCAGGCGGTGGATCGATTCGGCTGAATACCAAACTGGAAAGGCTGCCGCGGACGAAGGCTTCCGCAAGCTGGCCGCCTTCAGCCTGCATCAGGCGGTGGAGACCGCCTACGCCTGCTTCCTCCTCATCCACACCTTCTATTTCCCGCGCTCTCACAATATCAAGTTCCTCCGCTCGCTCGCCGAGGCCGTGAACGTGGGGTTGGTTGAGGCCTGGCCGCGTGAAAGCCGCTTCGATCGCCGCCGGTTCGAACTGCTGAAGAGGGCCTATGTCGAAGCCCGCTACAGCGATCAGTACGACGCCTCGGCCGAGGATCTGGACTGGCTGATGGCTAGGGCGAAACACCTGCGTGATAGGGTCGCAGAATCAAGTCGGGCGCGCGTCGAGAACCTTCGGGTGAAAGCAGAAAGCTCGAGATAGGTCGCAGCCTTGGAAGCCAGAGATGCAACTGCGGCAGTCGAACACGAAGACCGTCTTCTGAACCGAAAGGAAGCGTCACGTGAACTCGCCGCCCTGGGCATCCAACTCGCGCCTTCGACTTTTAGCAAAAATGCTGTGCCTCGGTTTGAATGGTCCGCCTTACATCCACATTCGTAAGCGCCCTTATTATCCCAGGCTTCAACTTCGAGATTGGGCCAGGCTTCAGGTCAGCGAGGTGCGTTACTCATCGCGCGAGCCTCGCCCCCCCCCCAGAAGGGCAGAGCGTAGAAGGACAGCGCGGCGCTGATTGTACGCCCTTTGAAGGGTGCATATAAGCTTGGCAAGCGAGGGCCACGGACGCCTGCGTATCCCGGAGACGACGCCCAGGGGCATATTGGGGTCGCCGCCCGTCCCTGCCGAACGCGACTTGAATAGAAGGCTCCCAGAAGGGATCTCAAGTTCTCGGTTTGTGGGTTCGTCCGGATAAGCTAGCGTCCAGATGCCCGGGCGGCCCCCGCGGATGTCCAGGCTTCGGCTAAAGGCGGGGGCGCGTGGCTCAACCATGTTCTCAACGCCCGGCGCATCATCAAGACGCAAGCGAAGGTCGAGGGGGTATCGCGTTACACTTGCCAACGGCGAGTGAATGATTCATCCTGGAGAAGCGTCGCGGAGCGGCGTCGAGGCGTGAGAACCTCGGTTGAGAACAATCCGCAGCCTGCGCTTGTACGCCCATTGGGGCTGCAGCGCGCCGCGCCATTTGCGCTTGCCTCGACCTTGGCTCGACTCCGTCAATTCAGACGGGCGGTCTCGCTGGTCGGAGGCGAATTCGTGACGTCTGGTGGTCGACAGTCGAAAGCTATGCCGGCGCTCTCTAGCGGGAGCGACGCCGAGACCCTTTTCGCTACCTATGGCGCTTGGTTGCTCGGATCGTTGCGACATCGGTATGGCGCCGACCTCGCCGAAGACCTCCTTCAGGACACCTATTTCAATATCCTGCGACAGAAGCGTCCTGTCGAAATCCGTAAACCAAAGGCCTTTCTGCTCCAGGTCGCCCGCAATCTGTTCGTGACCCGTTACCGCCGCGATCGCCGGCGAGAGGAACTGGACGCATGGCAATCGCTTCCCACCAGCCAGGCCGCGGCACAGGACGCATCCCTGCTCCTGAAGGAAGTCGTGCTGAGCCTTCCGCAACCGCTTCGCGACGTCTTCCTGCTCAGCCGTTTCGGCGGCATGAGCAACCAGGAAATCGCCAATCATCTCGGCATCCGGCTGAAAACAGTCGAATGGCGGATGACCAAGGCTCTTGCCCAATGTGCGGCACAGCTGCGGGATTGAGGCCGGGGATCGAGGCTCCCCCCGCCATGCACTTGGACGTCGCGAGCGCGTCCCGAAGCTGACGATAGGGACCCGGCCCTACGGATCCAGAGTAAGTAGGCTAAAGCTCTAGCCCCAAACCCCGGCCCCGCTCTCCGAATCGAAACTCCACACGCCCCGCCTGCAGAACCGCGGTGAGACCTTGGCCACGGCAGGCCTCCAAACCGGCGCGCCACGGCGCTAGCGTTACGACAGAGCGGCTTTCGACCGCCGCATAGGTTCGACCGCCCATGTGAACTCTATCGTTGTAGACGCCTGAGAAGGGCTGTCCCTCCTCGGCCTTTACGACCAACTTCTCGTCCTTCCCAAGCCTCTTGAACTGCGCCTCGATCTCCATTTTCCAGAGGGCGAGCATGTCCTTATCGGTCAGCTTTGAGCCATCGCCGATCCCCCACCCCTTGCGAGCCTCCGCCCGTTCCTGTCCCAACCTTCTGGCTTCATCCGCCATAGACCCCAAGCCGGGATCAGGTTCGAGGCCGCCGGCGACCCGGTCCAGCCAGGTGACGCCCCGCGCTTCGGTCTGGAGGGGTAGAGGCCTGACGTCGAGCACGCGGACGTCCGCATCGGCAGGACCATGTCGCGCCTGATCCGCTGCCAACGCCCGCGAGACGTAGTCGGGTGGAATGGCGAACCGGCCGTCGCCCCGAGGCTCGACCGCGCCTTCGCGGCGCATCGCTTCGAGCCGTCGAAGATGGCGCTCGATGAAAACCGGCCGATCTCCGGGCCGGACGGCGAGATGATCGGCTTTAGAATAGACGCCATTTCTCAGTTGCGCGATCTGAGCGATGGTCCGGTCTGAAGCCCTCTCCCTCCACGGCCTTCCCCGCAGTTCGATGAGGGCCCGCTCGGGCACGCGATCCAGGATCATAACGCGATCCAATGACGCCAGCCGGACGTGCCCCAGACGACCATCCATGGTCTCAAGCACGAGCAACTGGGCCGCCTTCTTGTGCCATTTGAGCGGCTGAACGCCGGCGTAAGCGCCAACGATCACCTCGCCTTCCGAGAGGCTCAGCGATTCAAGGCGATGAGTCTGCCCGCCCCAGAAGCCGCCCCATATGGCGCGCGTTGCGGCGGCTTCACGCGCCTCCTGTTCGCCGACACTTCGCAGGATATCGCGCAGATTTTCAGGAAGGGTCCAAAGGCCTTGGCGATCTCGGGTTGCCCATCCCCGACGCTCGAGATGGACCAGGCGGCGCTGTGCGTT
Organism: Brevundimonas sp.; assembly: GCF_032017145.1. Lineage (GTDB taxonomy): Bacteria > Pseudomonadota > Alphaproteobacteria > Caulobacterales > Caulobacteraceae > Brevundimonas. Next base: position 10,850 of record NZ_DALZQC010000009.1, on the reverse strand, counting down.
GGCGCGTTCTCCGCTGTCCAGACCCTCGAGGTTGACCCGTCCGTCGTCCTGCCGTCGCAGAAGCGTGTCGTCCATCGCGGTCAGCCGGTCCACCGTCAGATCGCGGGAGGAAGCCGTCCGGTCGGATCTCGGGCCCAGGATCTTAGTCGTCAGGGCCTCGCACCGGCTGCGCAGGCCATGCGCCGCATAACCGCGGCTGAAGACAAGGTCGCGCCCATCGTCCCGCACACCGCGTAAGATAATGTGGAGATGAGGACGTCCGGTGTCGTAGTGCGCAACGGCAAGCCATTCGAGCGGCGTGCCGGTGTCGACCTCAATCTGTTTCATCATCCGCCGTGCGAACGATCTGACGTCCGCAAGCTCTTGTCCATCCTCCGGATTCACGACAATCCGATAATGACGGCGGTCGTCGGCCCACCGATCGACCTGCGCCCTGGCGTCAGGCCGGTCCTCCAGCGGCCCGAAGAACACGGCTCTCGCCCCGTCCTCGCCCGCGCCCTCCCGTCCGAAGTACCGCACGCAGGCTTTCAATGACGCGCGCGCTTTTGGTGTCCTCATTACAACCTTGACCCTGATGAAGACGCGTCGTGACGGCCCGGCGCCCCGGAAGGCCGGCCGGACCCGCTTCACGACCGTCTTGGCGGCAAAATGTCGTGTTCGCGCTCTGGAGGGCATCGACGCTGTCGCGTGTCCGGGGAGGAGAACAGTCCCGTGGGGATACTGATCTCGGTACGCCGTCATTGACGGACGAAATGGAAAATCGTCAGGATCGTGAGGTGTGGCCATGGAGGAACCTGTCGTCAGCGACCGGTTTTTCCGCAAACCGTCCACCGGTCGCCGAGCAGCTTTGCGGATAAAATCGCGCCTGTCCCTCCCTGAGTTATTCCCTCCGATTGACGGCGTTTGATCACCTTTGATTGGCGCGCATCGCGATCAGTTATGTTTTGGCGTTCAGACCTGGACGCTTAGAAGACCGCCCATCGCATGCTCTTCGCCGCCGCAAATCAGCCCGCGATTTCGAGTCGTGCCGCAAAAGCTGGAGAACGTCCGCTTCACCGCCGACAAGCCGCTGGAGACCGACGCGGTCAAGGCCGCCATCGCCGAGGCCGAAGCGGCCCTGAACGGTCAGGGACGGCTGCTGGTGCGTCCGTCGGGCACGGAAAAGCTGATCCGCGTCATGGCCGAGGGCGACGACGAGGCGCTGGTGAAGCGGGTGGTGGCGGAGGTGGCCGGGGCGGTGCGGTCGGCGGGCTGACCGGCCGCTAGCTGCGGCACTCCGCCGGCGGATTGCCGTCGCCCTGCCACAGTTTGCACGATCGCTCGATCTCGCCCTGGATCAGGGCGCAAGGGTTGGCGGCGTTGCAGGGCGGGCGGGTCGCGGGGCTGACGCGAATGCAACGTTCGACCAGCCGCGCGGCGGCGGCGGAGCCGATGGCGTCGCGACAATTCTGCACGTCTCCGGGCTTCATGTCCCAAGCTTCCGGTATCGATGGCCGCGATGCCTCTGCATCAGGCGCTGAGGTCGCTTCGGTCGGCGGCTGGGCGGGCGCCGGCTGCGGCTCTGGCTTTTCTGGCGCGGGGGTCTGCGGGGCGGGCGCAGATGTAGGCGCGTCCGGCGTCAGGGGAGTCGCCTCGATGATGTCGCCGCCCGACGAGCCGCTCGCGGACGCGGGCTGGGCGGGATCGGCGCGCTGACAACCGGCCGCGACCAGGGCGCAGACGATCAGCGAAAGCCAGGGGGACCGACGCATCGACTTGTCTCCGTTCGGGATCGACGCGCCGACGATGCCCTAAAGCGCCCGACGTGCGAAACTCTTTATCGTTTCGCCGCCGCCAGCGCCGCCTTCTGCAGGGCGAACAGTTCGGTGCAGCCGATCTCGGCCAGGGAGAACAGACGGTCGAACTCGGCGCGCGAGAAGCCGCGCTTTTCGCCGGTGGCCTGGACCTCTACGATCTGACCCGATCCGGTCAGGACGAAGTTGGAATCCGCCTCGGCCTCCGAATCCTCTTCATAGTCCAGGTCCAGCACCGGCACACCGTCGCAAACGCCGCACGACACGGCCGCCACCTGATCCGTGATCGGATCGGCCTTCAGCACGCCTTCGTCGCGCAGATAGTTGAGCGCCAAGCTCATGGCGACCCAGGCGCCGGTGATGGAGGCGGTGCGGGTGCCACCGTCGGCCTGGATGACGTCGCAGTCGATCAGCACCTGACGCTCGCCCAGCGCCTTCAGGTCGACCACGGCGCGCAGGGAGCGACCGATCAGGCGCTGGATTTCCTGGGTGCGGCCCGACTGTTTGCCCGTGGCGGCCTCGCGGCGTCCGCGCGTGTGGGTGGCGCGCGGCAGCATGCCGTATTCGGCCGTTACCCAGCCCTGGCCCGAGTTGCGCATCCAGCCCGGCACCTTGTCCTCGATCGAGGCGGTCACCAGCACCTTGGTGTTGCCGAAGCTGATCAGGCACGAGCCCTCGGCGTAGCGGTTGACGCCGGTCTCGATCGTCACGAGACGCAGTTGGTCGTCGGTGCGTTGCGAATGGCGCATGAGAGCCCTCCTTGGGAAGTCTGGCCTTGGAAGCCGTGGCGGCGGTGCTTATCCTGAAACGGTGAGCCTGTATGCCCCGAAAAGCCCGCCGTTTGACCCGGGCCAGTCCCTTGCCGGGCTGGCCGGGCTGGACGCGCGCGCGCGCGACATCTTCCGGCGCATCGTCGAATCCTATCTGGAGACGGGCGAGCCGGTGGGGTCGCGGACCTTGTCGCTGGGCGGGGTGGCCCTGTCGCCGGCCTCGATCCGCAACACCATGCAGGACCTGACGCTGGCGGGCCTCTTGGCGGCGCCCCACACCTCGGCCGGGCGTATCCCCACCCACGCGGGCCTGCGTCTGTTCGTGGACGGTCTGCTGGAGGTCGGCGACCTGACCGCCGAGGAACGACGCGAGATCGACGGGCGTCTGGCGGGCCGAGGACGCAACTTCGACGCCGCCCTGGACGAGGCGTCCAACCTGCTGTCCGGCCTGGCCGGGGGCGCGGGCGTCGTCTCCAGCCCGGTGCGCGACGCGGGCGTCAAACACGTCGAGTTCGTGGCCCTGGGCGGCGATCAGGCTCTGGCCGTCATCGTCGCCGACGACGGCACGGTCGAGAACCGGATCATGAGCCTGTCGGCGGGGGTCACGCCCTCGACCTTGACCGAGGCGTCCAACTTCCTGAACGCGCGCCTGCGCGGCCGGCCTTTCGCCGACGCCAGGCGCGAGATGACCCAGGAGCTTCAGGCCGCCCGACGCGAACTGGACCAGACCGCCGCCCGCCTGGTCGAGGATGGTCTGGCCGCCTGGTCGGGCGGACCGGACCGCGAGCGCGCCCTGATCGTGCGCGGCCGGGCCAATCTGCTGCAGGACCGCGAAGGGCTGGCGGATCTGGAGCGGGTGCGCGTCCTGTTCGACGATCTGGAGCAGAAGGAACAGCTGATCGGCCTGCTGGACGGGGTGGATGCGGCGCAGGGCGTGCGCATCTTCATCGGGGCCGAAACACGCTTGTTTTCACTTTCGGGTTCCGCCGTGATCGCGGCGCCCTATATGAGCGGCCGACAGCGGGTTCTGGGCGCCATAGGCGTCATCGGCCCCGCAAGACTGAACTACGCCCGTGTCATTCCGTTGGTGGACTATACCGCCCGGGTGCTGGGCCGAATGCTGGACGGGAACGAGACGTGAGCGACAAGCCCCTTAACGACGACATCAACGCCCTGGACGCAGAGGCGGCCGAGACCAACGCCGAACACGGGCTGGACGCCCACCCGGCGGACGACCTGGCCCCGCTGGACGCCGTGATCGCCGAGCGCGACGAGTGGAAGGACCGCGCCCTGCGCGTCGCCGCCGATATGGAGAACCTGAAGCGCCGCGCCGAGACGCAACAGAACGACGCCCGCGCCTTCGCCATTCAACGCTTCGCCAAGGACCTACTGGGCGTCGCGGACAATCTGGAACGCGCCCTGATGGCCGCGCCGAAGGACTCCGAGGGCGCCACCGCCGGTCTGGTGACCGGGTTGGAGCTGACCCAGAAGGCCTTGTTGCAGGCGTTCGACACCAATGGTCTGAAGCGCGTGGCGCCGGGACCGGGCGAAGCCTTCAATCCGCACCTGCACCAGGCCATGATCGAACAGCCGTCCGACACCGTGCCTGGCGGCACGGTGATCCAGACCATGCAATCCGGCTTCGAACTGTTCGGCCGCACCGTGCGTCCCGCAATGGTGGTGGTCGCCGCCAAGGGATCGGGCGGCCAAGCCCCCAATCCCTATGGAGCAGCCCCGGCGTCCGACGGTCAGGCCTTCGACGGCAAGGCCTGAGTCCGGCGCCGACGCGCGGCGTCGGTCAGAACCGGCGCCGCCATCCGCCGATCAGGGCGAACTCCGGCGCGGCGTCGGCGACGTGGCGCGGCTCGCGGCTGGCCACGGCCTGAAGCGTCACGCTGGAGCCGTCCCACAGATACCGTTCGCCGCCCAGGATGAAGTCGATCTGGCGACCGCTGGGCGCCGCCGAGAAGCTGCGTCGCGAATAGGTCAGCGGGTCGAAATAGTCGGCCGGGACATCGGCGAGATAGGCCGAGAAGCGGCCGCTCTCGATCCTGAGCGGCTGGGCCAGGGTGAAGCTGATCCGGTCGCACAGGGCCGAACAGGCGGTCAGCAGCCCCAGCCGCCAGTTCGAACTGATCGCCGCCCGATCCATCGACAGGAACCGCCCCTCGATTCGGGTCGATCCCAGCCCCGCCTCTCCGACCAGGCGCAGACCCGGCGTCAGGGTCCAGTCGCCGCCTAGCGCATAGAAGGCCGTTCGCGACGGCAGGGCGAAGTCCGATCCGCCGGGCAGGAAGGCGCCCAAGGGCCCCAGCCGTTCGTCCAGGGCGCCGACGCTGAACGACAGGCCGCCGTCGGCGCCGCGCCAGCCGATCGAGGCGCGGTTGTAGGTCGAGGCGTCCTGCTCCACCCGGCGCAGCGGCATCCGGCGGTCGCCGCCGCCGCTTTCGGCCGAGACGGTCACGGCGCCGAACCGCATCGCGCCGCGCACCGCGTGGTCGGCCTGGGCCAGGGCGGCGAATCCGTCGCCAGCCGTTCCGCCGAAGGGCGAAACCGCCCCGCCGCGACCCTGCCAGGCCGAAAAGTTAAGCCGCCCGCTGTCCAGGTTCAGCATGGCTTCCTGGCGCGGCTCGTCGCCCATCCAGGGCGCATCGTAGAGGTCGTGACGCGGCGCAATGGGCTCGGGCGTCGGGGCGGGCTGGGCGGCGATCAGGTTCAATCTGCCGCCGCCGGACAGGGCCAGGCTGATCGTCGCCGTCTGGTTCTGTTCGAACGGCGCCGGCTGATACGACCGGCTGGGCGCCGTGGGATAGGCCCCGCCCAGCTGGACGGCGAACATCCGGTCATAGGCGTCGTACAGCACCGTGTTCAGCGCGCTTTGCCGACCGAAGGCGTCGCCGAACGCGCCGCCGATGAAGCTGCCGGGTTTGGTGGACATCTTGATGGCGCCGCCGTCCGCCATGGGGGTGGAGGTCGTTCCCACCGGCCGGAAGGCGCCGGCCAGGTCCAACAGGCCGCGCCCATAGACGATGTCGGTTCCGGGATCGCCGGCGTCCCGCGCCGTATCGAACAGGATGGCCAGCGCCGCCTTGGCCGTCAGATTCGGAAAGGCCTGCATCAACAGGGCCAGGGCGCCCGATACGTGCGGCGCCGAAAAGGAGGTGCCGTTGACGACCCAACACGAGGTCCCTTCGCAACCCGTGAACACCTTCTCGCCCGGCGCGGACAGATAGGCCGTGGCCGTATCGCCGGCCTTGTTGGAAAAGCTGGACATGACGTCGGTCGCGCCATGCGAACCGACGGCGATGATGCTGCCGGCATAGCGCGGATCGACCGCATATCGGGCGGGCCAGCCGGGATTGGCCTCGCCGTCATTGCCGGACGAGGCGACGATCACCGCCCCGGAGTTGACCGCGCGCAGCAGGGCGGCCTCGAACGCCGAGCCCAGCCGTCCGTCGCCCCCCAGCGACATATTGATGATCTTCACCCCGTTTGCGACGGCGTAGTCCAGGGCCCGCACCAGATCCGAGCTGGTGAAACAGACCTTGTTCTCCTTGTCCTTGCAGTCAGAGATGTCGGTGCGGATCGACAGGATGGTCGATTGATAGGCCACGCCGATCGTGCCGAACCCATTGAAGTTGGAGGCGATGACGCCCGACACCCGCGTGCCGTGGCTGCTGGATTCGACGTAGGGGGTGTTGCGGCCGGAGACCACGTCGGTCGAGGCGCTGGAAATCCGCCCCTCCAGCTCCGGCATGGTGTTGGCGATGCCGGAATCCACCACCGCGACCGTGATCCCGGCGCCCGTGGCGCCCGACTGCCAGGCCGACTGAACCTTGATGTTGGCCAGACCGTAGCTGCGCAGATATTCGCTCGATGAGGCGGTGGGCGGCGGCGGAGGAGGTGGTGGTGGCGGAGGAGGCGGAGGCGGAGGCGGAGGAGGCGGAGGTGGGGTGATCGTGCCGCCGCCACCATTCCCACTCCCACCGCCGCCGCCACAGGCCGCCAGCGGCAGGACCATCAGGCCCACGCTCAAGATCATCGCCGCCCGGCGTCGCAATCCGGTCATCGCCCGACCCTCCCGCTCAAGGCCGCCCTCCGCAGCCCGTCATTCACTAACGCCCTAATTCTTTAACGCTTTATCGAAGGTCGCCAGCAGTTTGGACCAGCCGTCGCGCGCGTCCGCCTCGGCGTAGCTGGCGCGATAGTCGGCGTGGAAGCCATGTGGCGCATCGGGATAGACCACGATCTGGCTGCCGGTCTGACCGGAACGCTCCAGGGCCTGGCGCATCCGCTCCACGCTGGCCAAGGGGATGCCCTGATCCTGGCCGCCGTACAGGCCCAGCACCGGCGCCTTCAGGTCGTCGGCCAGATCGACCGGCCAGGGCTGGCCTGCCGAAACCTGGGCCGGGGTCGCGTCGGGCGCGGGCGCCAGCCGGCCGTACCAGGCCACGCCCGCGCCGATGGCGCTGAACCGGGCCGCCGCCTGCCACACTACCTTGCCGCCCCAGCAGAAGCCGGTGATCCCCACCTTGCCGTCCCTGGCCCAGCCCTGCCGGCTGGCCCATTCCAGCGTCGCCGACAGGTCGCCCATCACCTGCTCGTAACCGGCCGCGCCCACGATCTGCATGATCCGCTGCATGTCCGAGAGCGGCGCGGGGTCCTCGACCCGGTTGAAGAAGGCCGGCGCGATGGCGGCGTAACCCTGTTTCGCCAGCCTGCGGCAGACGTCACGGATGTACTCGTGAACGCCGAAGATTTCCGACACCACGACCACCACCGGAAAGGGCCCCGATCCTTGCGGCCGCGCCACATAGGCGGGCAGGTCGAACCCGTCTGGCGCGGCATAGGTCACGGTTTCGGCAGCCAGGTTCGACGCATCGGTCGTGATCGGCTTGGCCTCCCTGGCCAGGGCCGCAACAGCATAGCCGGAAAACAGCAAGCCCCCCAGCGCCCCCAGGCGTCGTCGGCTCAGCTTCAGATCGTCGGCGGTCTGGCCTTCGGGACGGATCAGGGTGGTCATCGCACGCTCCGGAAAGGGGGAGCGGTCAGAGCATCACGCCCCTTCGTCGGCGTCCAGTCACGAACGCGAGGCTGCCGGTCGTACGAGGAGGACCGCCCGCGCCGCGCGCGGTCGCGCCCTTATCGTCAACCATCAGTGCCGGAAGACGCGGATCCCGGTGAAGGCCATGGCGACGCCCTTCTCGTCGGCGGCGGCGATCACCTCGGCGTCGCGCATGGAGCCGCCCGGTTGGATCACCGCCGTCGCGCCGGCCGCGACCGCTTCCAGCAGACCGTCGGCGAACGGGAAGAAGGCTTCCGACGCACAGGCCGAACCTTCCGCCAGCGATTGCGTCAGACCCTTGGCTTCTCCGGCCTCCTTGGCGCGGATGGCGGCGATACGGGCTGAATCGCGGCGGTTCATCTGGCCGGCGCCGATGCCCGCCGTCTGGCCGTCCTTGGCGTAGACGATGGCGTTCGACTTGACGTGTTTGGCCACGGTGAAGGCGAACAGCATGTCCTGGATTTCGGTCGGCGTCGGCTGGCGCCTGGTGACGATCTTCAGGTCGGACGGTTTGATCAGGGACCGGTCGCGGGATTGGACCAGGAAGCCCCCGGCGACCGAGCGGAACACCTCGCCCGCGCCATGCGGATCGGGCAGGCCGTCGGTGATCAACAGGCGCAGGTTCTTCTTGGCGGCGAAGACGGCCTTGGCCTCGTCATCCGCGCCCGGCGCGATGACGACTTCGGTGAAGACGCCCGTAATGGCCTCAGCATCTGCGCCGTTCAGCGGACGGTTGACCGCGATCACCCCGCCGAAGGCCGAAACGGCGTCGCATTCCAGCGCGCGGGCATAGGCTTCGGACAGGTCCTTGCCGACGGCCACGCCGCACGGATTGGCGTGTTTGACGATGACGACGGCGGGCTGTTCGAACTCGGCGACCAGCTCATAGGCGGCGTCGGCGTCGGCGATATTGTTGTAGCCCAGTTCCTTGCCCTGCACCTGTTGGGCGTAGGCCACGCCCGGACGACGCTCGCCGGTGCGATAGAAGGCGCCCGTCTGATGCGGGTTCTCGCCATAGCGCAAGGTCTGGGCCAGCGATCCGGCGATGGATTTGCGCGCCGGAGCAACATCTTCAACCTGACCCGCGAACCAGCCGGAGACGGCGGCGTCATAGGCGGCGGTGCGGGCGAAGGCGCGGGCGGCCAGGCGCTTGCGCAGGGCCAGGTCGGTGCTCGCCTGCGACTTCAGCGCCTCCAGGATCAGGGCGATGCTTTCGCCGTCCACGGCGACGGCGACATGGCCGTGGTTCTTGGAGCCAGAGCGGATCATGGCCGGGCCGCCGATGTCGATATTCTCGATGGCCGCCTCGAAGCCGCCGCCGGACTCCACCGTCTTCTCGAACGGATAGAGGTCGATCCAGACAATATCGATGGGGCCGATGCCGTGGGTCGCCATCGCCGCCGCATGGGTCGGGGCGTTGCGCACGCCCAGCAGGCCGCCGTGGACGATGGGGTGCAGCGTCTTGACCCGTCCGTCCATCATCTCGGGGAAACCCGTCAGATCGGCCACGTCCTTGACCGGCAGGCCGAGTTTCTCGATGGCCGCCTTGGTGCCGCCGGTCGAGACCAGTTCGACGCCCAGATCGTGCAGGGTGCGCGCCGCATCCTCCAGCCCGGCCTTGTCGGACAGGGAGATCAGGGCGCGCTGCGGCTTCACCTGATCGGGCGCGGGCGGAAAGTCGGGAGCGGCAGGCATGAGGCGGCGTCCGTGAAGGCAGGGAGGATGGCGGGGCCTCTAGCACCGCTGGCCTGATGCGTCATCCAAGACCTCGCATCAGAACGGATCGACGACTTCGGGCCGTTTGGGATTGTGCAGATAGGTCAATCGCCCGTCGGCCCCGAAGTTGGCTCCGATCACATGGCGCGTGATGGCCAGGCCTCGCAGCCGCTGATATTCCCACCGAACGATCCGCAGACCGTCCGGCCGCAGATAATCGAAACTCGGCTCGCCGAGGGCGGCGACGGCTTCCTCAGGCGTCGTCTGGCCAATGACAAAGGTATTGCTGCGCTCGCTGTCGAAAACCTGGCCGCGTGTAGCGCAGGATGCGATCAGGATCGACGCCGCCAAAAGCAAGCCAATCCTGATCCCGGCGCGTGTCACGCCGGATCCCCGCTTGCGCCCGCCGGGCTCAGCTTCCAGCGGATCTTGGTTTCGCTGTCGGTGCGGGCCGAGCCGCGCACCACGATCTGCAAGGACCGCCGGGTCAGGCCGGCGTCGATATGGACGCTGGGTTCGATGGCGACGTCGGGACCATCGGTCCTGAACCACCAGCCCCGGCCCGAGGCGCCGCGCAGCAGGATCGACCGACGGTCGCGCGCCAGAGAGGCCTGCACGCCCGGCTCCAACTGGAAGCGGATGGCGTAGGGGGCCGCGATCTGGCGCACCACATCCTTGCGGCCGGGCGTGGGGAACACCCGCTCCTCGGCGCGCAGTTCGTCCAGCCGCTGGTCCAGATAGAGCCTGCGCTGGTGATTGAGGCCGAACAGATCGGTCCAGCCGTCGTGCTCCATCTCCAGCCACACGGCCCCGTCGCCTTCGCGACGGTCGGCCGTGACATGGATCGGCGGGCCGACCAGCCGGGGCCCCAACAGGTCGCCCTTCCATCCGCCCAACGGCTCGTTCAGCGACCGCTCGCCCAGGGTCAGGGTCGAATGGGCCGGGGTCAGGCGCAGGGCCTGGCGATCCGTGGCGGCCGGCGTCCAGCCCGAGCCGGTCACCAGCCGGTCCTTGCCGCACGCAATCTCCAGCGCCAGCGGTTGGGCGCAGGCCGTCGCGCCCCAGGCGCCCTGAGCCGGCGCGGCCGTGTCGGCGACGATGGTCAGCAGCGGGCTGGCGATACGGGTCAGGCCCGCCACCTTGCTGACCGGGGACGGAGCCTCGGCCTCTTCGTCATGGGCGCGGGCGGCCGCGACCCGCTCGACGCTGGAGGCGCCGCCCCCCTGGAAGCTGGCCAGCCGGCCGTCAGGCAGGGTCAGAACTCGCAAGCCCCGCGTCAGACGGGCGATGGCGGCGGAAACGCCTTCTGGCGTCGGCTCGGACAGTTGCGACAGGGCGTCGTCCAGCGTCAGCAGGTCCAGCAACAGCTCCAGCCCGGCCTCGGGGCTGCGGGAGGCATGGCCGCCGTCGTCCTGGACCGTGATCTTCAGCGCGCCGTCCAGCGACGCCAGGGCGCGCCGACGCAGGCCCTGCCCCGCCGGTCCGGCCAGGACGCAGCCGCCGATG
>NZ_DALZQC010000008.1:0-54639 GCF_032017145.1 Brevundimonas sp. | reverse complement strand
CTTCCAGATCCGCGACGGCCGCCGCGTTCGTCGCCGAAATCTGTTCGACGCTGACGAGCCGGTTCGTGATCTCTGTGACCGCGATCCGCACCGGGCTTTCCGGCGACAGGTCGCCAGCGACGATCGTCGACGTCGAAACCGTGATCCAGTTGGACGCCAGCACAGGCCTGGACGGATCGCCTATCGGGACCAGGCGGCATTCCAGCGCCTGATCGGGACCGACGCCGTTCGTCACATTGGCCTGGCCCTTGGCGACGTCGTCGATCCGCGTCGGCGCGGCGTCCGTTTCGCCGACCCGGCGCACTTCGGCGCGGATCGCCAGAACGGCCGCATCGACAGCCACGTCCCACTTGAACCGGACCGCTGGGATTGTGCTGGTCTCGCCGGGCAAGGTGAAGGCTTCGGCCTCAACGCCGAGCAGTTGAAGAGCGTCGATTACCTGGGGCGGCGGCGGCGGGGTCGTCGTGTCTTCGACCGGATCGGGCACACCGAAGACTGACGAGGCGATCTCGCGGAGCGTCAGATACATCCGCCAGGTCTCAGGCTGGCGGTAGGCCTGCACCTGATATCGAACGGTCGCGCCGTTGTGGCGTCGGTTGCTCTGCCAGGCGATCCAGTCGCCTTCTTCGAGACCGGCGAACTTCGGCGGCAGGACGATGGACGCACATCGCTCCAGGCGGGCCATCAAGCGCTGGATTTCGATGACCCGGTCAACCTGCTTGGCGTCGGTGACCAGCGGCAGCGACAGCGTCTGCTCGCGCGGGCCGCCATCGGCCTGGATGTCGGTAAGGGAGCGGCGGACTGGCGCGCTGTGGTCCTTGTAGCCGAGCGACGGTTCGATGTAGCGGCCGATGACGGTGTTGATCCGGCCGCCGTCATTGTCCGGCAGGAATCGGCTGAAGCTGACCGGCTCGCCGACCACAAGATCGTCGTCGGTGATGGTGACCACGACGGCCTTTGCCTGGCCAGCCTCGACGTCAACCGAGCCTTCGCGCTGGACGATCTGGCCCGCCATCGCGGCGGCGAACATGCCGTCAACCTCGATGAACTGCTGCGACGCCGAGATCATCCCGTCAGCACAGTAGCGGGGCACGCCGTCAACCATTTCATCGCAGAGATTGGCGTCGGGGATGACGCGCGCCGCAGGCGCCTCTTCCTCCGTCAGGCCGCGCCCGATCAGCAGATAGTTCGGATCGCCGTGATGGCCTTCGGCATAGATACCCCGCGTGTAGGCGTAGCGCAGAATCTTGGCGTTGCGGCTGAACCTGTGGCTCGACCGATCCGCCCAGGTCTGGGGGCTGGGGCCGGTATAGCCGAACCGGGGGTCGAAGCGGGGGTCATAGACCCGCAGCCCGCGAAAGACGAAGCGGATCGCTGGATGGCCCTGAGGCCAGACCTTCTCGTCCACATACCAGTCGATCCAGATGTGCGTGATCCCGACCATACGGTCGGTCGCCGTCCAACCTCCATTCTCCAGGACGTGCTGTGGCGGGGCATGACCGTCTGCGGTGGCCTGACGGAAGTGGAAACTCAGCTTGTTGTTGAACGCCGCCTGCTGACCGTCGCCGACCCATGGATAGAAGGTGTCGTCGATGTAGAAGCCGACCATGCCGTCGATGGCGTGGTCAGCCAGGGCGACACAGCGCGTCACCTTGTCGGTGCCGTACTGACCGCCGAAGTTGAACACATCCACCAGCGAGCCGCCGGTGCAGACCTGCCCGATGGCCGCCTCGCGCTGCGTCTCGCCAAGCGTGAGGGAAAGAATGCTGGCCTGGCGGGCCTGTCCTTGGGTTTTCTTCCCCGCACCGGCGACCATCGAGGCGCCGGAAAGAATCAGGCTGGTGTTGCCGGTCGCGAAGCCGACGACAGCCAAGGCCGTGCCGACGATGCCCTTCACCCCGCCCGCAGCGGGGAAGATCCACTTCGCGACCTTAGACATTCGCGGTCCAGGCCATCAGCAGCGCATGACGGGGTAGACGATAGAGGCCGGTCTCATTCAAACCGACGACCGTCTCGCCTTCGATCAGGACCAGGGCCTCACCGGCTGTCAGCCCACCATCGCCACGCTGAGCCAGGGTGACGGGGATTTCCGTCATGACCTCGCTGACGGCGGCCGCCATCCCTCCGTGCCGGCGAAGGACGCGCGCGGCGCCCAACTCCGTTGTCCATCGGCTGGCGAACCGATCCAGCGGCGAGACGCCGGTCACGGCCGCGATCCCCGCGGAGAAGAACCGGGCGCAGTCGTGGACCTTGGCGCCGGGCCCATAGCCGAACGTCCAGTCCTCGCGGCTTTCCAAGAACGCGATCAGGGCATGGGGATCACGGCTCATAGGTTGATGCCTCCCCGGCGTAGAAAGGAAATGGCGGCCGATTGACCGGGGGGGACGCCCTTGAAGGCCGCGCCCGCTTGTTCTGGCGGCTTGCCCCCGGCGTAGATCGTCTTCTCGCCGGCATAGGAGACGCGCCGCAGAGCGCTGTCGGTCGGGCTGATCAGACGTTGGTCGGCATCGGTCCGCATCCGTTCGGAGCGTCGGCCCTGGCCCCGTGCTGCGCCCTCGATGTTGACCTTGAGGGCCGATGTGCCTTTCGGCGTCTCGTCCAGATCGGCCTTGTCCACCCGGCCCCGGAAATGCACGCGGGCGTCCAGTAAGCGTGTCCCGGCGCCATTGAAGACCAGCCGCCACAGGATCACCGGCACGCGGCGCAGGCTTTCGAGATCGAGATTGGACGCCACGACCGGATCAATGCCCGACAGGGTGAGGCTCAGACCCTGCTCCCCGCCGCCAAGGGCCCCGCCAGACGCCGCCGCGAAGTCGCGATCACCGATGCCCTGGAAGGCGCGGGCGACGCCGTTGTCGGAGAAGGCGAGGGGGCCATGCCCGCTCCAAAGCCCAATCGGATCGTCGCCGCCGAACCAAGCCGCAGCGGACACGACGGCGTTGCCGGCCGCCATCGCAGCCAGCGCCTCGGCGCTATAGATTTTCATGGACTTTGACTCTCTTGAGCCGGCGCCGTTCTCTGCAAGTGCAGGAGGGTGAGATGGCGACGTGGGACGGCGAAACTATCATCGAGATTGACGCGATCTCGAAGGCTGCATTCCATGAAGGCCATCGCATCATCGAGCTAAGATCGGGCGGCGATCCGGTGAGGCTGGCCTTTGCGGAGGAAGCAGCAATCAATACGGCGCTTCAGTTGCTCCAGCAGAAATCGTCAGGGCCTATCGCGGAAGGCTACGGACTGACCCCTCAAGATGTCTTCGTGCATCGCGACGCTCAGGCTGGGTTGGTGATCACGTTCCAGATCGGGTCCCAGGAAAGGATCTCTCTGGTGCTTGGCGAGGCGGTTGAAGCCGCACTGAATGCGAAACTATCGGCGGTCCCGACCTCAACACTGAAACAGCCGAAGCACTGATCATCTTCATGGGAACCTCTAGGCGCGCAGGTCTTGGATCGCTGTGATCCGGCCGGTCATCTGACCGCTGACGTCGGTCGATCCGAAGTCGGTGTCGGGCGTCAGCTTCATCACGCACACCGGATTTTTGACGTAGGCGATGGCGTTGCCAGGAACGAGAGTCGGAAGTGGAGGCTCGATCGCAACAGCAGCGGTTCCGACTCTGGCTTCGAGCAGGCGCGCCTTGGTCCGTCCGTTCGATCCCCAGCGAAACCCAACATAGTCGCCGGTCAGCAGCGTGAAGCCGTTCGGCATGCTGATGGTCAGGACATCGCGGTCATTGTTCAGCGACCAGCCGGTGGCGTCGCCATTGAAGCCCGAGGGGAGGCCGGTCGCACGGTAGGCGCGCGGGACGCGGCGCCGCTGATCGCCGCCGAAGAATGTCCTCTGCGAACCTCGCAGGCTGGTCAGCCATGCCCGCCACTCCTCCATCCGGTCCTCCGACATACCGGCGAGGGACCAGCTTGCGGACCACAGCGGCGACCCTGCCGTCACGCCCCCGATCCCGGCCCCTACCGTGGGAGACATGTAGTCGACCCGGTCCAGCTCGAACGTCTGCACGTTCAGACCATAGGGCAGCATGGGCCTGGGGAAGGTGATGGCCATCAGTAGGCGAACCTTTCCTGGGCATCGCGAACTGCGTTGACGGCAAGGCCAGGAACGTCGCCACGGACGCGGGCTTCGCCGGCGGCGACTTGGCGCTCGATGATCGCCCAAAACTCCGGCGTCATGAGGTTGCCGGTGATGGTGTAGCTGTTGCCGGCGCCGCGACTTCCGATTCCCTGCACAGCATGGGCCGGGATCACGTCCGTTCCCTTGGGCAGGTTTGCCAGGACCTCGCCCGCGTGGACGTAGGCGAGGCCGCCGCCGAAGTTCTCAATGCCGCTGGAGAAGCCGGGGATTTTGCCCTTCAGCCAACTGCCGAAGCCTGCGAACATGCTGCTGCCTGCGCCGCCCGTCGGTGAGCCGCCGCCGAACAATGCATTCGCCAGCGGCTCAGTGATCCCTCGGCGAACTTGGATCGAAAGCAGATCAGCAAGGATTTGCTTGGCGACCTGGGAGAAGGTTTCGCCCAGGCTGCGGGTGTTCATGATCGCATCGACGATGCCGTCGTTCAGCGCATCCAGGCCGTTGGCGGCGATGCGCTCATAAGCTTCCTCGACTTCCTTGGCGTCGTTCAGCGAGCGGTCGCGCCACTCCTCCAGCGGGCTCATCGTGGCCTTGTTGGTGGCTTTGCGCTCGCCCTGGTCGATCTGGTCGAGTTTCCCGAGGGCTTCCGCCAGTCGTTCCGGCGACCATTGCTCCCGTTCGGCCCTCAGCTTTAGGTCTTTGCGGCGCTGTTCCTGCGCCATCTCCAGCATCTCGATCTCGATACGCCGCCGTTCTCCCGCCGTTCGCGCCGCGCCCGATTGAAGGGACAGCAGGTCCGCTGTCAGGTCGGAGAGGGCGCGCTCTTGCGCCAGTCTCTCGTCCGCGAGGTCGCGGCCCAGAAGGTCGCTTCCGATCCGGTCCTCAAGGTTCCGGTTGATCGTGTTCTGAGAGGTCAGTTGATCGAACTCGGACTGGTTCAGATCCTTTCGAGCGAGGCGGCTCTTCAGGTCCGCGTCCTCGCCTGCACGGGCCAGACGAAGCTCCTGTTCTCTGAGATCGTATCGCTGTTGGACCGTCAGAAGATCGTCTTGAGCGATCTGCAACTCGCGCGACTTCAGGCGGTTGATTTCTTCCTGCACACGCTCCGCACGGCGGGCCTCCCGTTCCGCAGATCGGTCTACGCGCTCGCGCCCTGGCGGTGTTACGAGATTTGTGCCGCCCGCCCGGTCCTGTCTGGGCGGGGCGGCGTCGTTGGTCGCAATCTCCACCCTGCGGTTCGCATTGTCCGTCCGGGCGCTGTTTAGGGCCTGGAAGTGTTCGTAAGCATCGACCCCCTGGACCGGGCGAGCGAGATTGTTGACGACGCCGCCGACGTATTCACCAAAGGACACGTCCGGCAAAAACCCGCCGCCGACTGATGGTAGGCGCGGACGGTTGGCGATGGCGGTCAGAGGATTCTGACGGCTGTATTCCGCACCTTCGACTTTGCGGGCTTGAACGATCTGCCCCCGCATCGCATCGGGCGATCCATAGAGGTCGATCAGCGCCTTCTGTTCGGCAGATAGAACTTGATCCTGCCTTCCGAGTCCGCGCCCTGTTCGACGATCAAGTTGGCGCCATTGGTCCAGCGCGTCCGAAAGGCTTCTCGCGAGTTGTGCGACCAGACTGATGGCCGCCACGATGGCCGGAGCCAGATCCAGGAACGCGCCCTTCAGGCTGATGTCGATGACCCTCGACAGTGTCTCAAACTGAGCTTGGGCGTCGGCTCCGCGCCGCACCAACTCAGCATCCATCACAACACCGAGCTTCTGCGCTTCGTCTCGAAGACGCGCGATTTCCCCCGCATTCCCTTTCAGCGCAACCGCTAGAGGACCGAGCCCGAGCCGCCTGGCAATATCGACGCGATCCGTCTCCGACTTCAGGCCCTCGATGCGATCGATGACGAAGTCGAGGGCCTCTTCAGTCGTCTTGAACGACTTGATCTGCTCTGGCGTGATCCGAAGAGCGGCAAAGTCCTTCACCGCTTCCTTCGACAGGCCAGACCCGGCCGCCGCCAGCTTATCGGCGAACGACCCGAGCGCCTGATCGGCCGCGCCTGCGTCTTCCCCGATGCTCACGGCGACGTGGCGAAACTCTTGGAGCAGGTCCGTCGAAACGCCGATTTTCTTCGCACTGTCGGAAATCTCACCCGCTGACTGCATGGCGGCGCGGCCCATGTCGAACAGGGTCTTCGTCACCAGGACCGCGCCGCCGATCAGGGCGCCTGCCGCCAATCCGGCCACAGCCGATCCGCCCGCCAGCCGCCCGAGGCCCGCCGCACCGCTATCTGCCGCAGGGGCAATGTCCGCCACAGCCTCTGCGGTTTCCTTCGCGGCCTCAGCTGTCTGCTTCAGCTCGGGTGCCGTGACACCAGCAGTGCTGGGCTCGCGCACCGAGCGAGGGCCGGCAAGATCGTTAGGCGCCCAGGATTGAACCCCATTGATCGGGTTCGTCGTGAGTGTGTGCGTGGCTTCGGTCGGAATGGTCGGCGTTGGCAGCTTGATCTGCTGGACCTCGCGCGCCTTCTGGGCCAACTGCTCAAGCTCGGCCTTGGCCTTCCCGGCGCCTTTCGCAACAGCCTCGCCGATCTCGGCTCCGGCCTTTTGCATGGAGTCTCGGATGGCGTTGCCAGCCTCGACGCCAGCGGCTTGGGGCTCCTTCAGCGCTGCGGCGGCTTTCTTCGCACCCCTTTCAGTGCCGGTGCCGACGATTTCGCCCAGGTCCGCTTCGGTCTTCTTCGCGCTCTCTAGAATGATGCGCTTGGCATCTTCCAAGTCGGCGGGGATTTTGTCCTTCGACGCTCGGAGTTCGAAGGCGGCCGAGCCGACAACGGGGCTGTCAGTCATGCGACCTCCGTGGATTCACGATGTGTTCGGGGTGACGGCGCAAACGCCGTAGGGCAGGGTCGCAACCCTCACGGGAGGGAAATCATGATCAAAGAGATTGATCGCTTCGTCGTCCGCACTGACGCGGGGCGCGAATACACCGTCACGGTGCTTCAAGAATATATCGACACGTCGAGCTTCGACGGGCCGAGCCAGACCGAGGGCCTAAAGAGCTTCCGGCTGACCAACGGCTGGGCCGCCAACTACATTGACGCCGAAACGGTCAAGATCGTCGAGACTGATGAGATCGCTCGGAAGGTCGGCTAGGGCGACCATCACGCTGTGGCGGTAGCCGGGCGGATACTCGTAAATCCCCGCGCGGATGCGGCGCCCATCGTCGGATAGGGCCAGGTTCCATCGGTCCTTCGGTAGAAGCTGGACCTCGGCGCGGGGGTCGTAGCTCTGCTGGCCTTGGATGGTGCGCATTGTGATCTCCTGAAGTGGATAGGGCGACCCGTGAGGATCGCCCTGTGGCACATCTGCTTTGGTCCTACTGGACAGAAGAAGGCAGGCCATTGCCGATCCACGCCCGCCAAAGCTGACGCAGAAACTGTTTCTCGACGTGGCGCTGCGCCCGATTGTGAGCGTGCGCCTTTGTCTCGACCCTCTCCGCTTCGATCAACTTTCGAGCGTCGTAGTTCGCCTTCAGCGGCCCGCCAGCCTTGATGATGCAAGACCCGATGTTCCACATCACCGCGCGTCGTCCTGGCGAGTAGCCGTGATCGAGGGCCGCAGCTCCCGTGACGCGGCGCTGACGGCCATCACTCATCACCGCCAAGCCCATTCGCTTCCAAAGATGGGCGGGGGAGGGATAACAAGACAGATCTCCTGCCTCGCCGACGATTGCAGCCAGAGAAGCCAGTCCGACACCCCGAACGCCTTCAACCCATGGGGCTACCGGCAAGTTTTTCGCCAGTTTGGCTAGTCGTTTTTCGACGGCCGCTCTGTGCTTTGACACCGCGTTCCGCGCTTCGATTAGCGGGAAGGTTGCGGCGAAAGCTACGTCTGCCAGTGGGTGCGAGCCCTTGCCATGTGCGGCGTTGAACAGCTTGTCCGCGTCTTTGATTTCGCCGCCAGCGAGACGCCGGCAGAGCGCCTTTGCTTGGAGCGTCAGAGACTTCTCCGCGCGGTGCCATGCCTGACGACGGCGCCACTGTTCGCGGATTTCCGCAATGATTGCGGGATCGGCACCAACTCCGTGGCCTAAAAAGGCATCGCATGCTTGGCCGACCCCGCTCCCGTTACCGGGATGGTTTGCGACGGGCGACAACTCCTGAATGGTCCTAACGGACCTGGCAATACTGGTCGTTCCCGTCGCCCCCTCTTGCGAGGGGATAGTTGGAGCAGGCGACATGCTGCGGATGGTCCTCTCGGACACCATATCACTGGTCGGTCCTGCTCCCCCGGCCGAAGCCGGGATCTCTGAAATCTCACTGTGCATCACGGACCTCGGCCTGGAGTTCCGCAAGGCGTTCGTCTGTCAGCGCCTGGCCCGCCGTCTTCCCTTCGGGAACCGACTGAGCGACCAACTGCAACCAGCGCGCCTTGTGCGCCATGTCGCCCGCCTGACGCTCATAAAACCCAGCAGCAGCAGCGATCTCGGATCGTGTCGCCTCGCCCAGACGCTTGCCGCCCGGCAATGGAAACATCTTCAAGGTGCCCGAAGCCAAATGAACGACGCGCGATGCCTGCTCTTGGGACTGCCGATTGGGCGCGGCTTCAACAGCCCGAGGGGCTGACCAAATCCTTTGGCGCTCCTTTCTCACCTGCCCGTTCACGGCATCCCAGCATGCACCGGCAACGAGGGCGTCGGTCAGGGCATCTCGCAACGGAAGTGTCGAGCGTGCGGCGATCTCCAACATGCGAGCCGCCTCGCGCACATCGCCCCCGGCGTCGGCGAGGGCGCGACGCGCAGCGTCGTTGACCAGCTCAGCGCCAGTGATGTCAGTCTTCTTTGCTGCGGCGGCCATCAGTTCAGCCCTCCGTTCTGGAACGTGGTCAGCTGTTCTTCGGTGTTGAACAAGCGGCGGAACAGAAGTGCAGGAGCGCAGCCCTCGACGTTCTGAATGCAGTAGCACTCCGAGATTTCGAAGCCGCGAGCGCGAGCCTCGCGGGCCGCCACGCCCAGCCGAGGGTGCATGACCTCCATCGCCGCAATGAAAGTGTCCCACGGTTCAGGGGCCGAAGCCTGGGCCGCAACAGGCATCGCAGCGAGGGCAATGGCGGCCGGGGCCGAGAAAAGGTGACGGCGGCTCAACATTCGACCAGTCCCATTGCGGGAGCCGGACGTGCCGGGACGTTGGCGACGATGGCCGGGGCGCTGCCGCGACCGTTGAAGAAGCGGGCGAGGTCGCCGAGCGGGTAGGGGGCGGGCACCCAGGTTGGGTTAAGCCGGGCAGGCGTGTTATGGGCCGGGAAGGCCATGACCTGATCTCCTGGATCGGTTGCGGTTTAGGACCGAAGCGCGGGTTGCCGCCCTTGCTTCGGTCCGCCTTATATGACATCGTAAAGTCATGATGTCAAATGATGATGGCAAGAAATCGAAAAGAGGTCGCCCGGCGGTGGATACCGAGCCGGTCACCGTGCGGCTGCCAAGAGAGCAGCTAGAAGCGATTGACGCCTATCGCCGGTCTCAGGACGATCTTCCTTCCCGACCGGAAGCTATTCGGCGTCTTGTGGAGAAGGGTCTCGACCCGCAAACGCCCTGATGTCCTTGCGGACCCCATAGGCCAACAGCACTGCGATCCCGCCAAGAAGGGACAGCGAACCGGCCCCTAGGATCATGAACTTCGTCGCCAACTGACCGAGGTTGAATATCCTGTCGTCAAGATACGATGTGGAGGACTCAACGGTGGCGTCGAAAGTGACCCCGTAAACGAGCCCTACCAATCCTAGGATACACCAGCCCCAGCCAGCAATTGGCATGGTGCTGATGTCGTCAGGCTTCTTCCCTGTCTCGGCCATTCGTCACTCCTGAGTCGCCCGAGCCTACGCAACCCCCTCGTTTCCGTCGAGCTCCACGATCTCGGCACCAAAAACGCGGGCGATGCGGGAGAACTCAGCATCGGCCATCGCTTCTGCATCAGCCTCGGACCCTTGAGGGTCGAAGAACTGGCGCAGATAGAAGGCTGGGCCTGACAGGCTTTCCTCTCGGGCAAAACGCTCAGCCATCCAGCCGGTGAGAAGGAAGGCCTCGCGACGGGCTTTGCCGACCGCCTTGAGCCGAAGGCCGGTTTGATAGGGCGTGCTGTCCCAGAACTGCTGTTCGTCTAGGCCGGCGCCGACGGTCGCGGAAAGAAGCGCCTCCACCAAGTCCGTCGGCTCTTCGGAGGGTTTGCGGGTTGACCGTCCGCCTTTCTCGATGGGCCGAAGCGAGCCAGCAACCAGGCTTCCTCCAGCGCCTTGAACCCTTCCTCGAATGGGATGGGCTCGATGTCCTCCGAAAGCATATCGGATGCCGTCAGGACGCCGCCCGACGCGAGAACCAGCAGTTCGACCAGTGCGGCTTGACAGCCCGGCTTGCCCGAAATGACGCTCTGGAAGCGCTCGACGATCCAGTCTCTGCCGACGGCGTCGATCCTGGACCAGGTGAAACGCAGCGCTACCTCCCGCCCATCATGGAGCGGGAGGCGCGAGATGCCGAAGCGGGCGTCGTTCATTTACGGGGTGACCGTCGCGCGGTCGGGCTTGGCGTCGGGCGTGATCGACAGGCTGTAGGTCACGACGCCGTTGACCGGAGCGGCGAGGTTCAGCACCGGCACGCCGGTGAAGATCTGCGCCTTGGTGCCCCGGATCAGGCGGAACTGCATGGCCTCGTTGTCGTCCGAGGCCTCGTGCATCGCGATCTGCGCTTCGTCGGCAGCTTCGTCATGCATGGTGGCGGTGAGCGGCGTATTCGCGCGCGGGCCGGAAATGCTCTCGGTCGAGCCGGGCGCCGTGTCGAAGTCGGTCACGTCGATCCGGTTTTCCGAGAAGCCCAAGCCGTTCGCGACGGTCACGCCGGGGATGTTGGTCCAGTCGGGGGTGCCGGTGGCTGACAGGTCCACCTGCAGCTTCATATAGCCTTGCGCCAAGGTGGGCATGGTCAGAGGTCCTTTTTCAGTTGGATCCGGAGCTGAACCCGCCGACCGACCAGCGAGGGGTCAGTGGTCGGCGCTGCAACCGGCCCGGTAGCGGTCGCGAGAGGGCAGGTTCCGTCCTCGACCTCGATCTGTGAGGCCTGGAGGTGGAAGAGGTCGCGGATGTCGCGGCCCAGCGCGTCGATGGCGGCTGTCGAGCCGGTGTCGCGGGCATAGAGGCGGACGTCCTGGGTGATGTCGCGGATGGTCTCGGAGAAGGTGCTGGCGTCGATGTCAGCCGAAGGCGCGGCGATCACCAGAGCCGCCTTGCCTGAGAACTGGAAGTCGTCGGGGGCGCGGTCGTTGAAGATGGCGGCGCGGCCTTCGAAGACGTCGAGGCGGTCGATGATCGACGGCGAACCGTTCAGGTGGGCGAAGATGGCGGCGGTGCTGTTCATTCTCTCGCCCCCCTGACGAACGCCTCGGTCAGCTCGCGTTGGTTCTCTTTCGCCGGCACATCCATGAAGGGACGGGCGGCGATACGCTCGGTGCCGTTGTGCAGAGGCAGGGCGTAGGCGGCATTGGCGGAGACCGTCCCGACCTTGTCGTCACCGTCGTCGCGGATGATCGGATCGGCGTTCGTGTTGGCGACCAGATTGCCCAGGTCGCGGGCAGGGGGCTCTCCGGGCGCGGATGCCTGATGCTTGCCGTATTGCTTCCCGGTCCCAGCGCGGTTCAGCACGTCGGTCTTGAGGATGCGTTCGTATTCACCGAGAGCCTGTCTCAGCCCGCCTTCAGCGGCTCGATCCGACATGGCGTCGATGGCGCCGAGGTCTAGCGTGACTTTCGCCATGGCGGCCTCGCTGGCAGACAGATTTAGGCTGGGCGATGGCTATCTGGCGATGACCTTGAAGGGTCGGGGCAGCCACCGCCCCCTTGCGCAAGCGGGTCGAGACCCGCGCCCTACATGATGGCTGTTGTGGGTCGTGCGCGACCGCCAGATAGCAGTGAATTTTTAGCAGGGCTTCGCAGTGATCAGCAACCGAAAAATAGCATGCCGTATTTGAGAACGGGTGCTTACCCCTGATAGTCCTCAAGGGGCTTCAGCAGTTCTTGGCGCTGGAAATAATTCGTCCACCATGCCGTTCTCATTGCCAGATCAGCCTTGCCGATAGGCGGGCCTGATGGCGCGGCCGCTCGGGCGACTGTCTCCGACAACCTTTCCCAGAACTTCTCGTCCATAACCGCGACGCCGTTGAAGGTGGACGCGACCCTGGGCTCCACGTCGTTCTTTGGCTTGAAGAACTTCAGGTAAACCGCTCGCGCTCCTTCGTAACGACACGTCGCTAGGGTCAGGTTGTTCAGAGCGACCTCCACCTCCCTCTCCACAACCGCTCTATCGACGTGCTGCATCAGATCGTAGTTCGACTTGCTCATAGCTATCGCCTTTATTTAACTTGAAGCTTGTAGAGGGCCGCCGCCGGATCGCCGGTCTTGGCGATGACATTGAACGTCGAGGGCAGCAGGCCCTTGGCGGGGTCTGGGGCCGTGATCTTGTGCCCGGCGGCTGGGATGATGCCCGAGGGCAGGGATGCGCCTAGCACAAGCACCTGGCGGTCAGTGGCGGGGATGCCGAGGGCTTGCCGGCGATAGTCGCTGTAGTCGGTCAGCAGGACGAGGCAGGGATAGACCGTCGCTGGGCCAGTCTTGAAACCGCCCTGGCCATCCGGGACACGCGCGCCGGGCACCGTCAGGGCGCCGTCTTCGAAGTCGTCGCCGAAGTCGTCGAAAGTTTCCTGCGCGACGCCATCCAGAATGCTCATAGAGGCCACTTCCTGATCGCAATGAACTCGTCGCAGCGGCACGCCACGATCTCGGAGGCCGGCGCGCCACGCGAGGTGTCGCCGGGGAACAACATCTGCGCACCGCTCGGGCTGGTGAACGGCATGTCCAAGCCGCGCACCTCTTGCCCGTTCATGGCGTCGTGGGTGTCGCGCTGACGTCTGTCCTCTGTGGTGGACCAGCCGCGCACGATGTCCATGACGTCGATCCGGCCGTCATCGGCGAGTTGCTGATACGCCTCATGCTTCGCGGCGCGGATGGCGGGGAGGCCCTCGGTGCGCGCGATGACCTCGCCACGGAGGCGGACCAGGCGGGCGGAATAGCGGGTGACGGCGGTGTGCGCTGTCTCAGGCGGGACAGGCTTGCCGGTCTGGATCGCGCGGGTCACGGCGCGGTCGTAGCGACGGTCGCGCTGTTTCCGGGTCAGATAGTTGCGGAGCAGGGCAGGGTCCGTCGACGCCAGTTCGGCGCGGGCGGTGGCGACATATTCTCGATAGGGGCCGGACAGACCGATCAGGCCGCCTTCGCGGTTCCCGGTGGCCCGGCTGATCCGGCCGACCAGATCCAGCGCCACAGACCGGGGACCGACCCCGCGCGCCATGCCGTCGGCGAGGAAGGCGCGGGCCTGGTCGATTTCGCCCTGCGTCAGGCGGGTGATGAGGGTGGCGGCCGTCTCGCGGATGATCGCGGAGGCGCGCTGATTGCCTGGGTCAAAGCGGAAGCCAATCGACACGGCGGCCGGCATAGTTGCGACAGCGCCTTGGCCCCCAGCGGTGAAGGCTTCGACCAGCTTGGCTTCGACCGGCTGGAAGGCACCGCGGTTGATGTGGAGCGCCGCGATTGCGTCTTCGAAGTCGCCTCGCCGTATGGCTTGCTCCAGGCGGTGAAACTCGACGCCACGCGTCAGATCGCGGATCGCTGCCATGAAGGCTTCGGCGACTTCCACGCCAAACTTCGCCGCCAGCTCTCGGAAGAGCCGTCGCTGAGACGGTCGTTTTGCCATGTCAGTTTAGGGCTTCAGTTGTCCGGCGTGGTGGCCAGCCTCGGCCATCAGATCAAGATAAGCCTCGAACTTGGCCTGGGCCTGCTGGCGATGGTGCAGAATGGCCGCTTGGCCTTCATGCTTGGCGACCGACAGCATCATGGCCTCCGCACTGTCGAGCATAGCGCTGAACGCCGCGTCAGCGAGGTCCATCGGCTCACGGTGCGCAGTCAGGCGCGGATCGTCATGATCGATGCGGCGGGTCACGGACGGGACAGTCGCACAGGTCAGCATGTCAGCCAACCGCCCATAGGCCGAGGCCAGCCGGAGGTTTCTCGGGAATGATGAACGGGGCGAGCAGGCCTTCAACGGCGCTCAGCCTTAGGGTGTTGTCGGTGACGGCGTTGCCGCTGCCCTCGAAGTATTCCTTCTCGATCACGTCCACCTTCTTGCGCTTCAGGGCGCCGGAGTTGGCTGCGGAGATCGAGAGCGAGCCGGGCTTCAGCGCTTCCTGGATGGCGGCATGATAGCTGGCGATGATGACGTTGCGTGGGATCACGTCGGCGGCGACCGGCGTCCTCCACGCCAGAGCATTGATGCGAGGCCAGGCGCGCTCCTGGTCGATGCCCCCGGCCGGCTCACCACGGAACCGGACGCCGTAGAGGCCGTCGAGGTAGTCGCTGGCCCGCTGGCGCAGCTGGGCTACGGTCAGGTCTCCGGTCGAAGTGGAATAGCCGTTCTCGGCCGCCCACTCGGTGAACCCTTCGTCTGAACCGTAGCCTGCCACGTCTTAGGCCTTGGCCTGAGAGGTGACGAATGCCTGCTTGTCCTCGTCGGACATAGCGTTGAAGGCGTCGGCGTCGATCTTCGAGAGGCCTTCCAGCAAGACCTGCTCGCCCTGCGTGATGTTGAACTTGCCGCCGCCGTGATGCTCGGCCTTCAGGGCGCCGTCGTTGTTGGCGCCTTTCTTACCCTTCTGGCTGCCCGAGATGACTTCGAAGCGGCCCGCCCAGGGGTGCGGGGTGCCGTCGTCGTGATCAGCGACCGAAATCTCAGTGCCGACCGGGATTTCCTTGCCTTCGCCATCGTGGATGCCGCCGGCGGTGATCTTGATGCGCATGTTGCGCTCCTTCCTCTGAGGGAAGGGGCCAGGCCGGAGCCCAGCCCCGACGCCTTAGTTGATGACGGTCGAGGCGAACACGCCCGACTTGCCGTTGTAGTCGCCGCGGACTTCGATCCCCATCGCGCCCATAACGAGGAACTGGTAGTTGTCCGTCGGGTTCAGGCGGGTCATCGCCGTGGTGTTGACGGCCATGCCGATCAGCGGGCGGACGTACCGAGCGTTCGGCACGAAGCCGAAGAACTGGTTGCCCGTCAGCTTCCACGTCACCTCGATCTTCTTGATCCGGCGGTTCCGCGCGATGAACTCGCGGATGGTGCCGTCCTTGAAGCCGGCCGCGTTCGAATAGGACTTGTCCCAGGCGCGCGCGATATCGGGGCTGATGTAGAGGTTGACCGCCTCAGTGATCAGGTTGGCGTCCAGCATGGCGCCGAACGGCCCCACGAAGAACGCCTCCAGCTGATCCGACGTCGCCGTGGTGAGGTCGATGTTCACGCCGCCGGCGCCCGAACCGAGGTTAATCAGTTTGGTCAGGGGCGAGTTGCGCAGACCGTAGGCGGTATAGCCCTGGAACTTGATCTGTGCGTCGCCGTCCAGCGCGTAATCCGCCATGTTGCGATTGATCTTGTCCAGCGCGCCCTCCTGATCGTCCGCCAGGGCGTCGAAGTTGGCGGCCTGCAAGGTGTTCCACTCGCGCCATTCCCGGCCATAGCCGTCCGAGAAGATCGGCACGACGGTCCCGCGATAGTCGTAGATGGTCTTGTCCATCGCCACCGGCACCTGACCGGACAGCGAGCGGTGGACGGGGTTGTTGGTGTCCGAGGCGACGCGGCTCAGGTGAGCCATGGTGCCGATGTTGACCGGCTTGGCCAAAGCCATCAGGTCGGTCATGAACACCTGACCGCCGTCGTCGCGCATGACGCGGGTGGTGATGGTGTCCAGCTCCAGCCAGGCGTCGCGCGGCAGAACCGCCGAGGCATTGGCTTGGAACGAGGCGAAGTGGTCCTCGACGTGATGGAAGTAGTCCCGCGAGACCCCCAACTGATCCCACCATTCGGCGTGGGGCCGGGAGTTCGCGATGAGGTTCTCATCGAAGTAGCGCATGGTCCGACCCCTCCTTAGGCGACGGCCGTGTTGCGACGGGCCACGCGCGCACGCACGAGCTGGTCGGAACCGGTGTTGTTGTTGAAGGCTTCCTCGGAGACCAAGGCGATGTTCTGGCCCGTGGTGGCCAATGACAGCTTGGCTGCCGCGTTGCTGGTCAGCTTGGCGCCGCGAGCGACATTGACGCCGGACGGGACGCGGACGTTGAAGAACTGCTCGTCCAGCAACTCCATCGCGACGATGGTGTCGCCGGCGGGCCAAGCATCATCGACGCCCTTCAGCGCCAGATAGTTGTCCTGGACGACATAGAGCTTCTCGCCCGAGTTGGCGCCGGCCGGGGCGAACTTGGCGCCCGACTCTACGACCAGGGTGCCTGGCAGGACCGAGGTGTCGCAGATGCGTTCCTGGACCTGCGGCTTAACCTGATCGACCGGGCCGGCGTAGATCTTGTTGAAGCGGGCCATCTTACTTCACCGCCTTCGGGGCGACGTGGCCCTTGGTTTCGGTGCGCGGCGTGAAGCCGTTGGCGATTGCCGCGGCCTTGCCCGGCTCAGCCTTGGGGGCCAGGGCGCGGGCGGCGTTCAGGGTGAGTTCGCCGGCGGCGGCCTCATCCATGATGTTGCCGGCGACGATCTTCTCGCGAAGCGTCTTAAGCTCCGCTTCTTCCGTCGCCTTGGCGCTGTTGGCCTGGGCCTCCAGCTGGTCGTTGATCGGCTTCATCGCCGCCGCGACCGCGTTGCCGATGGCCGTGGCCAGGGCATCGGGCTTCATGCTCTCCGAGAGGGCGTCAACCTTCTGGGAAAGCGCGTCAAACTGGACCTTGTCCATGTCTTCCTCGTCTTTCGATGTGTTGGTGGAGGGTTGGTCCCGCTCGGAGCCGGAAAGGGCCTCGATAAGGGCTGCTTTTACGCGCTCCATCAGGGAGGCCTTTCGGACCTTCTCGATGGCGCGGACGGCGCTTTCGACCGCCCATCCAAGTTCGCGCTCGGCCTCATCGCTGAAGACCGAGTTGACGACCTGGATCTCTTTGCCCGCCGAGTTGACCATCATGCCGACGCCTTGGTCGGGAGTGGCGGCGCCGTCTTCGTCCAGAAGGATGGCGTCGTGGTCGAACTCGATGTCGCGAGCGGTGAACTTGTAGGGAACGTCGCCGTTGGCGGCGTCCATGATGGCCAGAAGGCCCGTCGAGGTGTGGACCGGGTCGCCGGCGTCGATGGCCGCCAGCACGCGCTTGCCGCCCTCGGACTGGTTGGCGCGCTCGACGTCGATCACCTTGTCCAGCAGGACGCGGCCGCCCTCTTGGCGCACGTTCTCATTCCAGGCGCCGATCCAGCCTTGGTTCAGGCCTTCGGGGTCGCGGGCCGAGAGGAACTTGCCGTTGACCGATGGGTGACCCAGAGGGGCAGGTGTCCGCTCCAGGGTCTTGAACGACTTGGCGATCTCGACGGCAGGATAGAGGATGTCATTCATGACGACATCATCGGGCAGCGTCGCCGAGGGGACGATGATCACGTCGCGACCGTTGCGCTTCTCGCGTTTGATCGCCGCCGAGTTGGCTAGGGTGCGGATGTTGACGCGGACCTGATCACCGGCCGCGAGGCCCTTGTTGACCAGGAAGGCGCGCGTCGGCGCTGCGGGCTGATACACGCGGGCCTCCTTCGATTGTGGGTGGATCAGGCGGCCGGAGCCGGCTGGTCTTCGGTCTGGGGCAGGTCCAGGGCGTCCTGCTCTTCGGCGGGGTCAGCCTCGTCGCGGAACCGTTCAGCGTCGCTTAGCGGCTCCATGCCCACCACGGCGCGGATGTCGTCGCCGGTGAAGACGATCTCGCCGGACGGCTGCTTGGAATTGACGTCGGCCATCTTCACGGCCCGGTCGATCTTCTCGCCCATCGAGCTTTCGGTCAGGTCGGTCCAGCTCAGGAACCAGTCCTTCTGCGGCAGCACCTTCACCCGCTCCAGGCGGTTGACAAAGGTCATGATGGCGGGGACGGCTTGGTTAGTCCGGCGGCCCATGTTTACCTTGGCCCACTCTTCGCTGTCCTCGGTCGAGGCACGCTCGCCGGTCTGAGAGCCGATCAGCACCTTCATGGGGATCGACCATGATGCCGCGAACGACTGCGCCGCCACGGCGAAGAAGTGCTCGGGCGAGGGAAGGTTGACCTGCATCGGCGTCGCCTTGATGCCGGACAGCAGCAGCGACTTGTCGAAGCCCTTGTTGAAGCCTTCGACCTGCTCGTCGATCTTGTCCACGACCTCTGCGACGGGGACGCCCATGGCTTGGGCCATGTTCTCGATCTTGGCGTCCTTGTCGATTTCCAGGCTGAGACCGGACTTGGCGTTCTTCCAGAAGCCCTCGCCGCCGCCGCCTCGGATCTTCTCCATGTCGAGCAGGGCGTTATAGCCGGGCTCTAAGGCGGAACGTCCGTTCAAGGTGCCGTCGGGCGACCAGACGATCACGCGGTCGGGGTGGATTTCGAAGGTGCGCGGCTGCTTCTGCTGGCCAACGGCCGACTCGGCGAAGCTGAACATGGTCGGTTGACCATAACCCTCCGACTTCTCGTCGGTGTCCCAGGTGCTGACGGTCAGCTGGCCTTCCCATGCGGGGATGACCTCGACCAGCCCCATGAGGCCGCCCGACACCGTGTCGACGGGCTCCTTGAACGCCTTGCTGTCGGCGAAGCGGAGGATCAGTCCAGAGTAGCAGCCGACCAGGCTACGGCGATCGCACTCGGCGAGATGTTGCCAGATGCGCAGATCGGCGAAGCGCTGACGGATGTCGGCCTCAAGCCCCGTTTCGCCCTGGTCGCCGCCTTCGGTGCCGTCCCGCTGGAACTCTTGCAGGTAAGGATTGTCTTCCCAGGTCTTGCCGACCGTCTTGTCCACGGCGGCGCGGGCCAGCGGGTTGCGGCAGTAGGCGTCAAAGGCGAGCTCGAAGCTGACCTGATCTGGATAGCCGAAGTCGGCAGCGTGGTTGTGCTTCTGGGCGCCGAAGAAGAAGCCGGGGAACATGGCCTGGATCGACCGCGTCGCGGCGTTGGCCAGAAGGTGACGCGCGCTCATCCGCGGTGCCGGCTCTTCAGGAACATGGCGACGGTCGATTGCGGCTCGACCTTCAGGTTGGTCACCGCCCAGACCAGCGCATCCATGCGGTTCGGCGAGAGGTCTCCCTGATAGCCGGCCGGGGTGGTCATCAGCATCTCGGCCTCCATCAGCGGGAACTGCTCGCGGTGCCTGATCCGCTTCTGGTCATAGAGTGCGGCGACGGGTTCGGCGCGGACCTGTTTGCCTCGGCTGGCGGACACCATGACGACGCGGGCTTTGACGCCGCCGGCGCGAAGCGTGCTTTCGACCATGTCGCCGCCGAAGTTCTTCTCGGCGACCACGCAGTCCGCATTCCAGCGATCGACGCACTTGGCGACGGCGGTGGCCCAGGCCATCGGCGAGGTGGCAGGGCAGGTGGCGTCTTCGAGGATGATGGCGCCGTCGCCGTATTCAGCGGCGACCACGATGCCGACGTCGTCACCGCCGCCCGATGGGTCAACACCTACGACAACCCGGCCCCAATCGCCCTCGGCGGCATTCCGGCCCTCACGCCACGCCTCGTCCAGCGCCTCGCGGTTCCAAATAGCGCCCTGGACCGACGGCATGTAGGCACCGAGCCAGATCCAGGCCGCCCGCAGCTTGTCCTTCAGGAAGTCCAACTCCATCAGCTCGCGTAGAGCATCAGGGAAGAACGGGTTCTGGTCGAAGTTGATCTTGCGGACGATGGCGCGCTTCGGCTTCACCGGGCCGCGGAAGAACAGGTCTATCGGATCGGTCGCCAGACGCGGGTTCCAGATCGCCCACAACTCAGAGATCACGGTGCGGAGGACGGTCGGGATCAGAACATCCAGTGATGCCTGCTTTACCTCCTGGGCCTCTTCCAGGATGGTCAGGCCGGCACCTTCCAAAGACTTGATGCCCTCTGGCTTTCCGCCCTTCCAGAGGCCGATGAACATGATCTTCTGACCGCCGAGGCCGACGAACGTTCCGTCCACCTCGCGGAAGTAGGTGCCGAGAAGGCCGAAGTGCTGGAGCCGAGTGCGAACTAGTTCCAGCGAAGACTCCTTCAGGTTCGCCATCACCTCCCGGAGGAAGACGACACGAAGCCGAACGGTCGTGACCGTGTGGAAGATCGCGGCATCCACGACCGACCAGGACTTCGCCGAGCCGCGTCCACCGTGGGCAGCGCGGAAGCGATATGAGCCGAGGGGCTTCGCGGTCAGGAACCGGAAAGCCGGGATCGGTTCGTAGATCACTCGGCCGTCTCGTAATCCTCCTCGCTCGGAGCGGGGACGGGACCAGGGGACGCGCCCACATAGGTTACGGTCAGCGCGCCGTTGAACACGCCGTCAAGTTCGACTGACTGCCGGGGCTTTCCATAAGCCCGGTCCAAAATGCCTGTAGCGGCCGATACTCGGGCGGACTGAGGGGCCGCCTTGTCGTTGGCCACCTCAACCAGAACCCCCAGGGCTCCCGCTGCATATGCCTTCGCCATCTCGGCAATGTCCCGCTTGGCCTGAGACACCTTGCCGGGTTTACGGCCCGCGCCGGGGCGAGCGCCACCTCGTGCGGCCATGATTTGATTCCGTTGATTGTTTTTCAGGCAGCCTCGGCTAAGCGCGTCAGCCTTTCGCGGATGCTCCGCAGCGCACACAGGCGCTCTTCGACCGAGGCGCCCATCCATACGCCCTCTTGCCGAACGCGATCCTCGCTCTTCAGCGTTAAGAGGCTGGCGCGGCATTGCATCGCTATCCGCTCCATCTCGGTATGGCTTCCCATGGAGATGTTGACGGTCTTTCGCGACCACTTGAAGATCGCACGGCGCTCCAGACGGAAGGCGTCGCGCTCTGACAAGTCCGAGGATATGATCCTAACCCGCACAGGCCATCCCTGCGCTTTCGCGGTCTCCACTTCGGACCGCAGCGTTTCGTTGTGACTGCGGGTCAAGTGAATGCGGTAGCGGTTGCCCGAGCCCTTGCCGACGTAACGCGTCTGTCCGTTGATACGAACGACATACACGTAGAACCGATCAGCCTTGGACATCCCTGCCTCCCGACTAGATGGCATACCCGCCGATCCAAACCCGCCTAAAGTGCGATCCCTCGGTCGAGCAGATCAGCCGTTCGAAGTGGTCCGCATTGCGGGTGGTGCGCTCGACGATCTTGGGCCAGCAGTATGAGGCGCAGATCGTGCATTCCGCATCGCGCGCCTGGCTTTCAGCAAGGATGCCGCCGACGTCAGCCGCCATCCGCACCCTCCGAGCAAAAAGAAAGGCCCGCCGGTTTCCCGTGGGCCTGATCTTCTGGCCGCGCGAAGCGACCTTGCATTTATGTACCCTGCTTCGACCGGTCGGAAAAGCCCCAAGTTATCGACCGAAGTCCGAGCCTCTGAACCACGTCACCTTCTGCTGATGAGGTTGGGGCGGCGGCCGGTCATTCGCGGGCTGGACCGCCTTCGCCGTGGCGACGCCGCGCGCGTGGATCAGGTTCTCGCCCAGGGCGCGGATCCGGGAAGCCTGGCTCTCGTCAGCCGTCTCTCCCGTCTCCGCCTCCACGGTCTGGCGCCAGTTTCGCGCCAGCGCCTTCTCTCCGGTCATCAGGGCGGTCAGCAGGCGGGCGTCAGTCGGGGATAGGCCCAGCAGCGTCTTCTTCACCCGTCCGGCCGCGTCGATCGCTTCCTGGGTGACGTTCTGGCCTGGGGCGCCTTCGACGGATGCGCGGATGAAATCGGGCCGGCGGTCGCCGCTCGACGCACCCTCTGACAGGTGGATGTCGGTCTCATGGCCCCGGAAGGCCTCATAGGCTCTCTGCGACAACGCCGGGCGCCCCTTAGGGAAACCATCGCTCGGCTTGCCGTGGCGGTTGCGGAGGATCGTGAACACATCACGGCGCCAGGCGCCCAGAATCTCCCCCGAGCGTTTGTCTGCGTTCACGTCCGCACCCTGAGCTTTCAGCCGTGCGGCTTCAGCCCGTCGCTCGCGGAGCAAGGCGTTAGACACCTCCAGCGCGGCTTGCGGTTCGGGCTGACCGATCTTGCGCAAGGTAATCTTGCCCTTCTTCTTCCGGCTCATGCTGCTTCTCCTTTGTGCTTTGAGATCAGGGTTTGTTTCCAGCCCTTGAGTGGTGGCCAAGGCACTCCCCACGCCTCTAGCTGCCGGCGCGTCCAGCCTCCTGCCGATGTTCTGGCGGCTTCGATTTCCTCGCGGGTCACGTTCATCTCTATCTCTATGATCTGTCTTGTATTTGCTGGTTGAGAGAGTCGTTGTCGGGGGCATAGGACGACCAGCCCTGGCGTCTCCGAGGAAACACCAGAGCCGGTCCATGCCCCGTGCGATCTTGCTGGCCGAGCCGAGCCGCCGCCTTGGGCCGATCTGGTCGAGTGACTATCGCCGGATCGTCGAGTGCTACTTGCGACACCTTGGTCATCGTGCCGGGAACCGCGCTTCACTCTTTCGGACTGCGCTTCGCCTGGGGTTCCGCCCCGTGGTAGGCTTCCGGTGTCTGGCGCCACTGTCTTCAAACCGTCCGCCAGGCCGGCCCCGCGTTCTCCAAGAGCGCGGGGTCTCTTCATCATCCCAGCGCCTCCCTAAGGTGCAGCGCCACGGCCCGAAGGCCTTCTCGCTGGTGCAGGTCGTTGAAGTCGTCGCCCATCTGCTTGGGCATCGTCCAATGACGACCCGAGCGGCGGGCGTAGAACTCGCCCGCGCCTTTCCACTCCAGCGTCTCGACAGGCTTGTCGTGGTCAGCTGCGATGCGCGATCCTGGGATGGACTCTGCCACCTGCCCGACATTGGACGCAGAGAAGGCCGATAGGACCGTCGCCGAGGCCCCCAAGAGGCGCAGGGCTGCTCTGACAGTCATGGCGGTCCCGATGCCCTCACAAACCCATGTGTCGCGCCCTGAGGCGATCCGGTGGGCGGCCCCGGACATGACGCCCCGAAGGATATTCTTCTTGGCGCCGCCAGGTGTGATGAACTGAACCGTCGTGATCGCCTTGCCGACGCGGCCGGGAACGATCAGGAACGGGCCCTGGCCCTCGGGCAAGGCGTGGGCCAGCATGTCGCCGAACCGGCCGGACGGGAAGAATTGTCGTGGGTCGTCGCAGACCAGGCCTAGCTCGTCCGGGAAGCCTTTGGACTTCAGGTAGGGGTGAACGTCGGTCCTGCATCCCTGCACGAGGTCGGCACAGATGCGCTCGACGTGCCGACGCTCGGTCTCCCGCTCGGCGTCTCGCTCCCGCCGGCGGGCTTCGATCATCGGATCGGCCGGGCGATTGTCGTTCGCGCCATCGACGCGGAAGCGGTGACTGATCGCAGTCTGATGGTTCCAGACTATCCCGCCGCATTGATCATCGAAAATCAGGATGGAGGCATCATCCTTACCGTGGCGCCCCTTGGTGTCGCTGCGCACCCATTTGCCAGGCATCAGACGACGACGAGGCATTTCAACCCCGACAGCGGAACAGGCATCGGACAGCGCTTGTTGCAGGGTGGTCATTCCAGCCAGCCCCAGTTCTGCTGGTAGGCGATGCTTCCGATGGTCCCCACAGACACCTGGAAGCGCTCGGCGATTGCTCGCATGGGAATGGTCCCCAGCAGCTTGCGGATGGACCGGACCTCACCCTCTGTCAGCTTGGCTGCCGGGTGCGCCTCCCCGCGATTGTGGGTTCCGTGAACAAGCCTGTCCGCCAGATTGTCGGCGCGGGTTTTCCAGACGAGATGCGCGGGGTTCACACATCCAAGATGGCCGTTCCCGCAAAGGTGAGCCGCCTCCTGACCCTCGGGCGCCGGGCCGTTAACGGCGGCGCAAATCAGCCTGTGCGGGTAGGTTACGGCCCCGTCGTGCCAAATGCGTCCATAGCCAGCGCTGGTCGCAAATGGCCACGTCAGGCAGGCGTCAGAGTCAAACGGCAGTGCAACCTCAGAAAGCCAGCGCATGGCCTCGCCCGGTGAAGCGTGTTTTTGCTCAAGAGGGCCGCCGTTGCGGCGCCAGCGCCAGTAGTGCTTTTCGCACCATCCGCGCGCGACGGAAGGCAAGTCGCAGTCCTCCACGGCGCAGCTCGGCTTTGGCTTCGGCTCGCGCGGTGATGCTTTGGCGGTCGGGTCACCGTACTTTCGCCACCGCTGATAATGGGCCGGGCAGAAGCCCCTGACGCTTACAGACTTGCAGCAGCCTTCGACGGCGCATATGCGCTTCTCAGCCATCTCGACCTCCTTACAGGTGGGGCTGGTTAGAGCGCGCGTTCGGGTTGGCGCCCGGCGCGCGTTCGCCTTTTGTGCCAGACTGCCAAGGCCTTCGCAATAGACGAAGCCGCCCTGCTGATCGTCGTCGATCAACACCGCCGCGTCGTTCTTGCCGTTCTTGCCTAGGGAATCCGTGCGGGTCCACCGGCCAGGCGCGCAACGGCGTTTGGGCGGCGCCACCCTTACGGCGTCGCAGGCTTGGCGCATGGCGTCATCCAGCGAGAGAGCTGTCATGCAGCCCTCTTCATCGGTGACTTCTTGCGGAAACGAGCGGTCTCACGCTCGATCAGGCCATAGGCAGCCGGATCTGCGACGGCGGGGATGCGAGCGCCATACCAACCAGTCGGCAGCTTGGCGCCAGGATAGATTCCACGGAAGACACCATAGGCCCAGCGACGCGCGTGATCTTCGCCCTGCCGTGTGTGGGCGGCGCAGTAGTTCAACGCGGCGTGCCAGACGTCCTTCGGGCGCTTCAGGCAGTCCGCCCTCAGGCCCCCGCGCGCCTGCATGCCGAAAGCGGACGGATCAAACTCGCGAAGTTCGCCCGCGACCGACTGAATGTCCGAGCGTGCCGGACGCTCCCAGCCGCAGGCCGTGCAGGTGTTGCCCCGCATGCCGCCGCCGCACTCAGGACATTTGAGCGGCTCGCGGGTCTTGGCCTCGGTCTCGCGGGCCACGCTATCGCGTTTGGTCGCCGACGATAGTTCTCCGGCGCCGTTGTCCCAAACGTCGTACATTTCGACGGCGAACCGCTCGAAGTTGCCGCAGTGGTCCAGCCACAGCGCCTTGCTCTTCGTCGGATGCGTCCGCATGACGCGGCCGATTTCCTGAATGTGGCTCGACAGGCTCTTACGGTAAGGCTTGCACGAGATGCCCACCAACACGTCAGGGACATCGAAGCCCTTGGTCAACACACCGCACGACACCAACCCATGGATCAGGCTGTCAGGGCGCCGAAACTCGGCGATCTTTTCGGCGCGCTCGTTGTCGTCGCGGTCCAGATAGCTGATCTGCTGGAAGTTAAAACCGGCCGCAGCGAAGGCGGCGCACAGCTCGCGGCCATGCTCGACGGTCGGGCTGAAAACGATGGTCTTGGCGGGGCCGCCGAAATGTTCAGACGTCTTGGCGATCCATTCCGCCACGACGTCACCGACGATCTTTATGCCGGCGGACGCGGCGCTCTCGTCGGAGAACTCGCCGAAGCTGTTGCGTCCGTATTCGCTCTCATCCGGCGATCTGGCGATATAGACCTTCGGCTCCATCAGAAAGCCGTCGTCGATCAGTGTCCGGGTCGTGGTGACGTTGACCATGCCCTCCCAATGATCGGCCATGCCGGCGGTGAAGGGGGTGGCGGTCAGCCCAATCGCGACGGCGTCGGGGTGATCGGCGATGAACTTCAACGTCGCCGCGTATTGGCAGTGGGCCTCGTCGTAGACGATCAGCGAGGGACGACGGGGCAGGGAGCGGCGAGCTAGGGTCTGGACCGAGCAGACCTGAACGTTCTCGCGGGGGGCCCAGCGACGGTTGATGCCCTGCACGATTCCGTGGTTGACGCCGTATTCGTCCAGCGTCTCGCTCGTCTGGTTCACCAGGGCGACACGATCCACGAGGAAGAGTGCGTAGCTGCCCTTCTCATCAGCCTGCTTCAGAAGGTGCGCCGCCAAGACCGTCTTGCCCGCGCCGGTCGGTGCGCAGAGGATCAGACGCTTTCGGCCATCGCGCAGGCCGTCTCGTAATCCTTCGACGGCTGCGTCTTGGTACGGACGCAGCACAATATCCTTTGGGTCTCGGAAGGTCAGCATCCCGCGACCTCCGCATAGGCGGCAGCCTCGGCCTCGGCGCGCGACTGCCCCCCCATATACTCGCGGATCGCCGCACGTTCTTCCCATCGGTCCAGCGCCGGCCACGACTCAGCACAGGCCGCGCGCCAGTGCGCCCTCAGCCAAGTCAGGGCGGCGGGCGACAGGCGGCCGGGCTTGAGGGTAAACCGCCACTCCGCGCGGACGATTTGCCCGCCGTGGGCCTGGATGCGGGCGAGAATGCTCACAGCGCACCCATGTCGATCGGCAAATTCTCCAGCTCCTTCACGCGGGCCTCAGCCTTCACGGCTTTCCGCTCCCAGCGCTTGGCAGCAGTCTGATGCTCGGCGATGCGGCCTTTGAGCTGATGCAGCTGGCGTTGAAGGTTGCCGATCACCTTGCCCTGCTCGCCGCTGGTGGCCTCAGTGAGCTTGGAGGTCAGGTCTTCTCGTTCATCCTTCAGGCGGGCGCTCTTTGCCTTTTCGTCGGCGAGATGGGCGCGCAGGCCCAACACTTCGTCGATGAGGGCGTCCGTCGTTAGCTTGGCCAGCTTCCGGCGCTCGGGATCGACGGGAGCGTCTGGCGCTGTGTCCCGTTTTTCGTTGGGCTCTGAGGGCGAGAGATCGGCCTCGACTCTGGCGACCTGATCCTCGGGTGCCAGGTTCTTGATGCTGTCAAGGTACTTGCCAGTGTCCAGGCGGGTGCCCTTGATCATGCCCAGGGCTTCGTCCGAGACTTTCTCGCCTCGCTCGGCGTCGCGCTGAACAGCACGTTCGGACTGGCCAGTTGCGGCGGCTGTGTCGGTGGTGAAGCGAGGGGCCTTTGCAGAGTCGCCAAGTTGGCGACTCTGGTCATGACCGCCGCCAATGGCTCCGTGTATGGTCTCGGGGTGCAGCGCCTCATAGGCCGCCTTACGGCGCCGGGTGAACTCGGCTCGCTCGGACGCGGTCAACGTCGGTGCGCACAGGTTCTCGTCGCACTCGGCGATGATCCGCTGATTAGCGTCCAGGTCCAATGTGATCGCGGGGACCGCAGTCATGCCCAGCATGCGGCAAGCTTCCAGCCTGTGCATCCCCGCGACGAGGGCGAACCCGACATCGGTCGGCGCCACTGTGATCGGGTTCAAGAGCCCGACTTCGCGGATGCTGGCGACGAGGGCGTCAACCTGGGGTCGGGACGCCTGACGCACGCGGTCGAAGGTAGAGATTTGGTCGATAGGGATGTTCATGGCTGTGCCTCGACTTCGGCGATCAGGTCCTGCAGCCCGTTGATCAGCTCGGCCTTCGGGACGTGCAGTCGTGCGGCGAGAACGGCGAACCGCACCGTCAGGCGTGCGGCTTGGCCATGTGGCGTGTGATCCGCGATGATGCGATCCACCTTGCGGCTGATCGTAGCGACGCCAACGGCGGTGTCCTTGGTCAGGTCTCTGCCGGCGCGCTCTGGAAACTGGACAATGGCGTTCATGCCGCCACCGACCTTGGTGTGCGCTGCAGCCCCTGCTTTCGAATCTGCGTCTTGGTCGCTGCGGGTGTGCGGTTCAGTGCATGGGCGCAGGCATCGGCCGTTGCGCCGGCCTCGCAATACATCAGCCGAAGGATGGACATGTCGGTGTCGGTCCAGGAGCGCAGGGCGGCGGGGTTTGGCGCGGCGAGCGGAGGCGCGGGCTCTTCTCGTTCCGGGAACATGATGGCGCGCACATCCGCTTCACAACGGCCGAGGGCTTTGGCGATTTGAGCGGGCGTGGCGCGTGGGCCGATGGCCTTGATGACGGGGACGCTCATGCGCGTGTTCCTGAAATGATCGGGCTGCTTGTTCGGGTGACCCGCCACCGGCTTAGGCTTAGCTATGCGGCCGAAGGCGGAGGTTGATCGGGTTGAGTTGGATGATCGTTGGCGGGGACGGGGGCGGGTGTCCGCTGGACGCTCGGATGAAGCAGGCCGGTCAGTTCCTGGCGGACGACGGCGCGGATCATCTGGAGATCGTCGCTGCTCAGCATGGGGTGCTCCGGCGAGGGAGACGGGGGAGGGAGACCCCCGCCGGAGCTTTCGCGACCACGTGGGGATCGGAGGGTCGCGAAATGGGAGCGAAGGCCATTTTAGAAGGCCTCCGAAACTTCAAACGGATGGCTGTTTCTCGACCGGGTAAGGCCGCCGCCACCAATGTTGCCGTTGTAGCCGCTGGGGCGGCGGGTTCCCCACTGCTCGATCAGGTCACGCTCGACTGCGGCGGCGTTTTCCACGCCCATCGCGGACGCGATGTGGAACACCTTGAACCCTTCCCGGCCGAACTTCTTGATGCCGTCGGACACGCAGGCCTTCGCCACGCCGGGCCATTGACGGGGCGGCAGAACATGCTGGAACCAGCGGTGCCTGACGCTATGGCGAGTGCAGCCGACGTAGCCGCGCCCATCCGGATCGATGGCCAAGTAGATACTGTAGATCGTCATGCCACTTCGCCTTGCGGTTGGGTGTCATTGGCTGGCCGTTTGGGCGGCAAGGGCCACACGCTCGTCGAAATGCCGAGTTCGCGCTCCAACTTCTGCGCCAGCGCCAGAGAGGGCGTTTTCCCGCCCGCGAGAAGCTGGTGCGAGTAGGGCTTGCTGACGCCGAGGCGCTGGAGGTCGGCGGCCTTGATGTTCTGAGCGACTTTCATGAAGCGCAAGGTATGCCATTCCCATACCTCAGAGCAAGCCAAAAAGTATGCTGTGGGCGAAACGACATCCGCGCCCGCCGAGCGCACAATGTATGGATGGAGAACAACTACCTTCGTGCTTGGCGGAAATTCCGCCACATGACCCTCGATGAGGTCGCGGACGCCATTGGCTCAACGAAGGCGACCGTTCAGCAGCTTGAAGTGGGCCGTATGAGCCTGTCTCATAAATGGCTGCTGAAGATCGCGCCGGTTCTTGGGACGACGCCGGGCATGCTCCTAGATCACGATCCTAACGACCTGCCGACCAGCGTGCTTGAGACCTGGGCCGCTATCGCCGCCGAGGATCAGCCGCAGGCCTTGAAGGTGCTGGAAAGCTTTAAGCGAACCGGCACCGAAGGCTGACGATCAGGCGGCCCGAGCGTCACCAGGCGGCGTGTCGCCCCAAGCCGCTATCATCCTTGGCTCATCCCACAGGTTTTCGTCGGGGTGGCCCTCCAGGCTGAACACCGCGACGCCATCAGCTCCGGTCAGCAGTATCTCTGCGCCTGCCCGCGCTCGGTCCTCATTCAAGAACTGCCGCACCTCGCCGCCGACCAGCCGGCCGCCCCGGCGCCAGAACGCCTGAGCGCAATAGATCGTCTTTCTGGCCATCTACCGCCTCCTCTCTCTCCCGTTAACGAATCGCCGGTTTTGCGCAGGAGTCGAGTCCTGTGGATCTGGCCTGCGTCCGAAGTTGGCGTAGGTCGCGGCGAGAAAAGTATGCCACGGCCATATTTCTTGTTGCAGGCAAAAGTATGATGTGCGCATACTCTCTCCACACCACGGAGACAGACACATGTCGCTTCCCACCACGACCGAAACCCCGAACAAGCGCCAGATCGCCAAGGCCGCCACGCAAGCCAAGCTGATCGCCGCCGCCCGCAGGCTGTGGGCTGAACCCGGCACCTATGAAGCCATCGGCATCCGCGAGATCGCCGACGAGATGGGCATGTCCACCGGCGCCGTCTTCGCCAACGTCGCCAGCAAGGCCGACCTGTGGCGGATCGCCATGGGCTATGAACCGCCCGTCGATGGCCCCGCCGTCCGCAAGCTGCTGCGCGCTGAAGCGGGCCGCGCCGCCTGCGCTGTCGCCATCGCCGAACGTGAGGCCGCGTGATGGCCGCCACCACCCAGCGCCGCCCCGGAAAGCACGAGGCCGCGCTTCGCCTGCTGCCGGAAGGCGCACAGATTGCCGATCAGGTCTGGGCCGGTTCGCCCAGCCCCGCCGCCGCGACCGCCCGCCAGATGGCGTTGCATGCCGGATCGTCCGCCGCCGCCCTGCGCGACTTCGGCCCGCACCGGAATGAAGTCGGCGACAGCGCTATCCGCGCCGCGCTCTACGACCTTCAGGCGATGGAAGAGTGCAGGCCGAACGCCGACCTCGACTATCTGATCTCGGTCGCCAAGGGCGATGCCCTGACCGCCATGCTGGCCCGCAAGGAGATCGGTGAGCGCAAGGCTGCTGAATGGCGCCGTGAGCTGACCGTCGCCAAGGCCGCAATGTTCTCGACGGCGGTGGCGGCATGAGCGCGAACCCGGAAGTCGATTTTGAAGCCGTGGCGAGCGGTGTTCTCGACGCAATCCGTCCCGTCGTTGAGCGTGAAATGAAGGAGGCTGTGAACCAGCTTTACGGCGCGACGCTGGAGGCCGTGCAGGATTACCTCAGCGATAACGCCAGCTTTAACATTCGCTCACGTCTGGACGCTGCGGAGCGGGACCGCCGCGCGCAATGGGAACGCGCTGAGGCCGCCATGAAGATCAGCGCTGATCTGCTGGAGGCACTGACTGCGCTGGAGGGCGTGGCCAAGTTCGGCGGACTGCCGATCCAGGGCGAGCTTGAAGACGCGCGTGCTGCCATCGCCAAAGCCAGGGGTGCGGCATGATCGCCTATCGCCACTTCGCAGGCCGTATCGTCACCATTGGCGGCAAGGTCTGGACGGTCGAGCGGGCCGAGGCCCAGCGCCGGTTCTACCTCGACGACATTGACGTCCAAGAGCGCAAGCTGAAGCCGACCCGCCCCGATCTCGCCGAGACGATGATCGCCCACAACCTCGAAATGGCGACCCAGCTGTCGGCCTGCATCGCCCTCGCGATCAGCGCGAACGACGACTTCGCCACCCCTGACACTGACCCTTCCGGTTCGGCCCTGGCTGTTCCGGAGAGCATGGGAGCCGCAGCGTAATGGCCTACGAATATGTGAAGCAAGCCTGCGGTGTGAACCCAGTCCCCGGTGCGCGCGTCCGGCACACAGTGACCGGAAAGTTCGGCAAGATCGCAGGCAAGAAGTCCTACGACAACTACGTCCACGTCGTGTTCGACGGGTTGAAGTTTTCGATGCCCTGCCACCCGAAGGAGCTGGATTACAGCCCTGTGGAGGGCGCCGCGTGACCGACATCCGCATCACCACGGCCGATCCGCTGTTCCCCGCTGCCCGCGCCACCGGCAACCGCGACCGCTCCATGCCTGTCGTCGGCTGTTCCGATTCGGTCGGGCATTGGGGCGATCCGCGCACCGCGCCATTCGACGCCAGCGTCACGCCTTTTCGGCTGCTGGCTCTGGTCCCCGCTCTGCTGGCCTGCATAGCTCCAGTTGCCGCGCTGGCCCTGTTGTGGGACCGCCTGCCGTGACCGATCCCCGCGCACTCAACTCCGCTGGATACTTCGTCTGGAACCCCGCTGGCGGCCCGCCGACCTACCGGCATGACGATCAGGAGGCAGCGACCAATGAGGCCCGCCGTCTGGCGGAGAAGCACCCCGGGCAGACCTTCATGGTGGTCGCCACGATTGGCGCTTTCTGCCTGCCCAAGCCCGGCCCTCGCTGGACGCCCTTGGAGCCTGAAGACCGGAGCATTCCGTTTTGACCAACACCCCTTTCCCCGCAGCAGAGACCGGAGTGGCCCAAGAAGCCCTCCGGGATGCTGCCGAACCTTCGGAGCAATCCATGACGACCCTGACTGTTGAGCGCGACTATGGCCTGATCTGGGAGGGCGAGCGGCCTGCCGTCGCCAAGGCCTACGTCGCTGCCCAGAAGTCGATGGAGGCCATCAAGAAGGCCGCCAAGAACGATCACTTCAAGACGAAGTATGCCGATCTGGCCGAGGTCGTTGAAGCGGTCGTGCCTGCCCTGAACGAGCACGGCATCGGCGTGATCCAGAATGCTGTGAACGACGGCGAGTGGGTGTCGATCACCACCACGCTTCTGCATGAAAGTGGATCGTCGGTCAGCAGCACCCTGCGCCTGCGTCCGGTGAAGAACGACCCCCAAGGCATCGGCTCCGCCATCACCTATGGCCGCCGCTACTCCCTGCTGGCGATGACTGGCGCCGCGCCGGAAGACGACGACGGCAACGCGTCATCGGCCCCGCGCCAGCAGCATCAACAGCAGCAGCGCGAG
The DNA here is from genome assembly GCF_032017145.1 of Brevundimonas sp. Classification (GTDB taxonomy): domain Bacteria; phylum Pseudomonadota; class Alphaproteobacteria; order Caulobacterales; family Caulobacteraceae; genus Brevundimonas. Next base: position 22,402 of record NZ_DALZQC010000008.1, on the reverse strand, counting down.
CCGGACTTCCCCAGCGCCGCTGCTCAATACGCCGCCGACCAACTGCGCCAGGCCAAGACGAAGGAAGAGTTCACCCACTTCTGGGAGGGCCAAAAGACCGGCCTGCGCGAGACGCTGGACGACGGCAACTACGCCCACGTCATCGGCGTCATGCGCACCGAGGCCAAGCGCTTCGCCGAGGCTCCGTCGGAGAAGCCCGCCGGCGACGAAACCCCCTTCGATCAAAAGGAAGCCGCCTGATGGGCAAGGTGATCCGAACAGCCCCCGTGTCCTGTGCTTTCTGCGGCAAAGTCGTGGAGAAGCGGGCCGACCGCGTCATCGCAGCCGCAGCAGCCGAGAAGCCGCTTTACTGCGACCGCATCTGCATGGGGGCGGGAAAAGCTCAGGCAAACGCTGCGAGACGCGCTTCTGAGCGTCTATCCGACTGCTTCACCTACGATCCTGAGACCGGTGCTGTCTCCCGGCCGCTGAAACGCGGACGCGGTCAAACCGGTCCCGTCGGCGTGGTCGGACTGAATGGCTATGTGGTGGTTCGGTTCAACGGGCGAGCCATAACGGTCCACCGTCTCGCGTGGGAACTGCATTACGGCAGCGCGCCAGACGGCATGATCGACCACATCAACGGCGACAGAACCGACAACCGCATCGTCAACCTTCGTCTGGCTACGGCAGGACAGAACCAAGCCAATCGCCACCGGTCCATCGGTAAGAGCGGCCTCAAGGGAGTGAGCCTGCATCGTTCGACCGGACGCTGGCGCGCGACGATTCAGGACCGGCATTTGGGCCTATTCGACACCCCGGAGGAAGCCGCGAAAGCATATGACGCAGCGGCTGTCGCCACCTGGGGCGCGTTCGCTGCACCGAACTTTGGAGGTGCGTCCAATGGCTGATGGCACCGCAAAAATCCAGAACTCTCGCCCCTACGACCTGATCACGGAAAGTATCGAGGATCTTCTGGTCGAGGCTCGCAACTTCGCCGACGGCGATGCTGTGAATAACCAGGCCCAGGCCGATCAGGTGTCTCGGATCATCGACGGGCTGAACAAACATGCCAAAGCGCTGGATGATGCCCGGATTGAAGAGAAGAAGCCGCTCGACGAGCAGGTGAACGCTATTCAGACCCGCTACGGAGCGTGGATTGCAGATCGCAAAAACAAGACGCCCGGCAAGGTGTGGAAAGCTGTCGATGCTCTGAAAGCCACATTGGCGCCGTACCTGTGCAAGCTGGACGACGAGAAGCGGGAGAAGGAGCGCATCGCTCGCGAGGAAGCGGAAAAGGCTGCCCGTGCCGCCGCCGAGGCGATCCGCACAGCCGACGCCGCCAACCTAGAGGCCCGCGAGGCTGCCGAAGAAAAGATCCGCGAGGCCGAGGACGCCCAGCGCACCGCCAAGATCGCAGCGAACGACCGCGCCCATGCCACCGGCGGCGAGCGTGCCATGGGCCTACGCACCAAGCACGTCGGGACCATCATCGACCTGAACGAGGCGGTGAAGTTCTACTGGTGCCAGGACGACGGCCCGTTCCGCCGTCTGGTCCAGAGCATGGTCGACGCCGACGTCCGCGCCGGCCGCCGCGGCTCGATGATCCCCGGCGTGGCGATCACCGAAGAGCGGGTTCTCTAGATGATCGATTTCTTCTCTCGCTATGAATCCCGCATTGAGGTCGGCGCTCCATCCGGTTGCTGGCTTTGGTCGGCCGGGGCTATGCCTGATGGCTACGGTTGCGTCAGGCCGAACGGCCGGACCTTGCTGACGCATAGGTTGGCTTATGAGGCCCGCCACGGCGTTGGGGCAGCCTCGGGCCATCTAGTCCGACATCGATGCGATACGCCCGCGTGCGTCAATCCCGATCATTTGGTGATCGGCACCCCTGCGCAAAACAGCCGCGACGCCGTTGATCGGGGCCGGATGGCGCGGGGAGAGAAGGTCGCAGGATCGCGCCTGACGGAAACAGACGTTCGCGCCATCCGCGCGGCGTATGTTCCGCACAGCAAGCATGCAAATCAGCGTGCGCTGGCCCGTCATTATGGCGTGGACCAAGGCACCATCATGCAGCTTCTCCTCCGCAAGACGTGGAGGCATGTCGTATGAGCCGGTTCGCAATCCCCCTGAACGCTTTCACCCGCGAGCGCGCCCATGCCTGGATCGAAAAGGCCTGCCGCGAAGGTCTCGGCATGGTGATGGAAGTCCGCGACGGAAAGCGCTCGGACGCACAGAACGCGGCGCTCTGGTCCTTGCTGGGGCAGATCGTGAAGCAGCGCCCAGAGCACAACGGCGTCCAGATGGATGCCGAGACTTACAAGGCGCTCTTCATGCACGCGCTGGGCCGCGAGGTCCGCTTCGTGCCGACGCTCGACGGCACGTCGATGCTGCCGCTGGGCCTGCGATCGTCGAAGCTGACCAAGTCCGAGTTTTCCGAACTGCTGGAGCTGATCCTCGCCTGGACCGCCCAGCACGGCCTGACGGTCGAGCATTTCGACATGGCGCCCGCTAACGACACCGGCGCCCAGCAGAGCGAGGCCGCGTGATGGTCACCGCTCAAGAGCGCATCATCCTGCGCAAGGCCGCCGAGATCAAAAGAACGAAGAACCGCGAGATCCGCATGAAGATCGCGGCCGCTCGCAAGTCGGGCGGAAAGGCCAGCCGGGGCAGGGAGCGCGACACCGGCTATCTGGCTTTTTTGCGTCGCCAGCCGTGCGCCTGCGGATGCGGTGCGCCAGCGCCCAGCGATGCGGCTCACATCCGCATGGCCAGCCCGGAGCGCGGCAAGCTGCCGACAGGCATGCAAGTCAAGCCGTCCGACCGGTTCGCCGTGCCGCTGAACCGCGTCTGCCACGACAAGCAGCATTCGATGAGCGAGGCCCGGTTCTGGTCGGCCCTGGACCGCGACCCCTTCGAGATCGCTGATCGGCTCTACGCCGAACATCAGGGCGCCGCCTCTTCCTCCAACAGGGAGGGCTGAGAGGATGGGCGTGTCATCCGAAGCGGTTCTCGCAGCGCTGCGGCGCGCGGTCGAGGTGTCGGGCGTCAACGTGGATGTTGATGACGTGATCGGCCGTCGCAAGCTCGAACTCGCCATCCAGAACGAGCTTCAGCGCGAGCGCCTGATCTGCTCGGGCTGCGGTGACCTCGAATGGGAGCCGGAAGAGTGACCGCTCCCGCCAAACCGCCAATCCCATGCAGCGAACCGGGCTGCGACGCACCGGGCAAGGTCCGCGTCGTCGGAAACAAGGCGTGGTTCTGCTTCACCAACAAACCCGTTGGAAGGAAAGTCGTATGAGCAACACCGCTCAGATCGAAGCTCGCCTGTTCTCGGGCGCTCGCCTCATCAAGACCATGGATCAGGACGCCGCGACTGGCGCGACGTGGGCCTTCGAAGACGGCCGCCCTGCGCGCGCTGATCTCTGCCAGAAGATGGCGGACGAAGGCGTGATCGTTCCTGGTGAAGACGGCCTGTTCCCCGGTTTGGGCCAGACCTACCGCCTCGCGCCATATCCCAAACCGCTTGAGGTTTTCGTCTCTGAGCGCTGCGGCCCTGATTGGGTCGTGGCCAAGCGTCGAACGGCGAAGCTCAAGGAAGCGCACCGAACCGTCATTCTCCCCCGCGAGTTCGCTGCCGCTGAGCGCGAATGGACGGCTCGTCACAGGATCGCAGCATGAGCGGCAAGACCCTCAAGGAGGCGCGATCCGAATGGGACGCCGCCACCCGGGCGTGGAGCAGGGACGACTGCGCCGACGTCATGAAAACCATGAAGGCCGGTGAGCGGATGCTCTACGCGGCCATCGACTTGATCTGCCTGCTGGAAGACGCGGCGGACAGCCAGAGAGCAGCAGCATGAAGAACAAGCTTTCCGACCTGAACAACCACCTGTTCGCTCAGCTTGAGCGGCTGGGCGAGGAAGACCTGACGGCTGAGCAGATCGACAAGGAAGTTGAGCGGTCGAAGGCCATTATTGGCGTCGCGGCGCAGATCGTCAGCGCCCAACACCTGAACCTCAAGGCCGTCGAACTGATCGCCGAACACGGCGAACGCTTCCACGACAAGCTGACCATGATCGAGGCCCCGCGATGAGAGGCCAGCGCATCATCTACAGCACCGCCGAAATGGCATGGTTGGAAGCCAATCGCATGATGGTCATCAGCGACTATCACGCCGCTTTCCAAATGGCGTTCGCACGGCCCGAGATCTCGGCCATGAATCTCCACAGCCTCCGGAAGCGGAAGGGCTGGAAAACGGGCCGAGAGGGCGATCGTTATAAAGGGAGGCATCGCAAGTTCAGCAAGCCTGAAATGGCTTGGCTTGAAGCCAACAGCACTCTGCCAATTTCGGACTATCATCGGTCCTTCATCGAGGCTTTCCCGCGCGAGGACGTGCGCCCCAGCAACCTTCATGCCCTGCGCAAGCGCATGGGATGGAAGACCGGCAGAACCGGGCATTTCACCAAGGGGCAGGTGCCCCCGAACAAGGGCAAGCGTTGCCCTGAGGGCGTCGGCGGCCGACATCCGAACGCGCGACGCTCGCAGTTCAAAAAGGGCCAGGAGCCGCACAACACGAAGCACCTGGGTCATGAACGGCTGTCGAAGGATGGCTATGTCGAGATCAGCGTTGCGGAGACGAACCCTCACACCGGCTATGGCCGTCGCTACGTTCACAAGCACGTCCACCTCTGGGAAGCGCAGAACGGCCCTGTGCCGGAAGGCCATTGTCTGAAGTCCCTCGACGGCGACCGGACAAACACGGACCCCGCGAACTGGATCGCTATCCCACGCGGCGCCCTGCCTCGCCTGAACGGCGGACGTGCCAGCCGGGTCATGGCCTACGACACGGCGCCAGCCGAACTGAAGCCCGCCATTCTCGCCATCGCGCAGATCGAGCATCGCGCGAAGGAAATCGCTCAGCAGGACCAAGCAGCATGACCGCGACCCAAGCCCCCACACCCGGCCCGCTGAGCGGGGATGACGTGAAGCTGCTCGTGAAGGGCGATTTGCTGCGTCGGATTGACGGAACCGTCGTGACGTTGATGGCGGATGGACTACCAGACGCCTCTGGCGGCGAAACCTTCATCGGCCGTCCTGACGCTGACGGCTGGATTTTCAACTCGCAAGGCTGGGCTGAAAACCCCGTGCCGGGAGCGACGGTTGAATACCGTTGCCGTTCGGGATCAACATGGGCCCTCCCGGTTTCGGTGCCGTCTGAGGCTTTGCGATGGGGCAATAGCGGATGGTCGGGCGACATCGTCGCCTTCCGCCTCGCCCCCACCGCTCCGGTCGAAGCGAGCGGGTCGGAGCGGGAGCATGGTCCGAAATGCTGGGGCGGGACGTCGTTCTCTGATGAGATGGCGCACTGCTATTGCGGCTCGACAGACCTCCGCCCCCAACCGAGCGGAGAGACGCGATGACTTGGTATCATGGCGCTCGCGGCGAAAAGACCATGTCGGATTTCGTCGCGGAGATTCTTCATCGCGTTCAGATGGAAGCCAACAGCGGATGCTGGCTCTGGGAAGGCCAGAACTGTCGAGGCGGTTACGGCTCGGCCAAAATCGACGGGCGGAAAACCCTAGCCCATCGCCTGTCTTACATCGCGCACAACGGGCCTCTTCGCGACGACGAGCACGTTTTGCACTCCTGCGACACGCCAGCCTGCATCAATCCAGATCATTTGCGTCCTGGAAGCAGAGGCGAGAACCAACAGGAAGCGCGGGAACGCGGGCGGTTCTCTGGTGAGGTGCGCCCCTACAGGCGGCTTAGCGAAACTGAGAACGAAGCAATCGTCTCTTTCGCCAAAGCGGTCAGCGTCCGCGCCGCAGCGCGCAAGTTCGGCATCGATCCAGCGACCGTCAGAAGGAAAATCAAAAATGCAAAATGACCTACGAGAGGCGGTGGCACACGAGATTTACGACTTCCTCGACGAGCGCTTCCCTGATGCGTCGATGCCGGGCGGTGTTCAGTTGTTCGCTGATCCGGGCGACACCACCGACGCAAATATGAACCATGAAGCGGGCTGCTTTGCACTCGCAGACCGCATCCTCGACCTCGCCTTGGGAGGCCAGCAGGGCGGCGGGGAGGCCGATAGAAAAGCAGCCGAATGGCCTTCGTGTGTGGCCTGTGAGGACAAGCCTGCTCCGGGCAACAACCCATGTGCCGTGTGCGGTCTCACCACCCCCGCCCGAGCCGAGGCCCCAGACGAAGAGGCGGCTACTGATGATCTGGTTGATCGGTTTGCGGTCGCTCTGAAAGCCAAGCTGCGTGCGGCTGGCGAGAAATATGGCTTTGACGACGCGTGGAAGGCCGATGATTGGCGCGACAAGCTGATCGAAGACCTATTGCGTCACATCCAGAAGGGCGACCCGCGTGATGTCGCCGCCTATTGCGCCTTTGCATGGCATCACGATTGGTCGCTGTCACCGAAACAGGACGATTTGCGCTCTGCGGCTTTCACTGACCGAGGGGCAGAAGATCGTTACGTCTCGCAGGACGAAGAGGCGGCGGGGGAGCGGGAAGCGATCATCCGCGCCATACGCGAGAATATCGAGGTCATGGGCGTTCACTTCATCGGTCACGACCATGCGGCTGACGCCATCCTCGCCATTCGCCGCGCCCCTTCATCCCCGCCGCCCGCCGCCGATGAAGACAGGGTGCGGATCGCGGTCGAGGCGATCAAGGCCGAGATTAATGCACCCCTGACGGGTCCAACGCATGGGGCATGGGACCGAGGACGCATTGCGGGTCTGAAAGAAGCCCTCGCCGCCCTGAAAACGGAGGGGAAGTAGATGGCCCGCCTCACGCTTCGACGCCTAAACGCGATGGACAACGCTCTGTCTGCGATGCTCGCGGGCGAGGACAACACGGGCGATTGGGACGAAGCTGTCACCCGCGACGATCTGGAAGCTGCCAGCGAATGGGTCAGCGCCCAGATAGCCAAGCGGGTAGCCGCCCTGAAATCGGAGGGGAAGTAGATGGCCCAGCGTGACCATTATTACGAGGTGCGCGTCTTCGTGCCTTCATCCGTGGAAGTGAGCGAAGACCGCATCCGCTGGTACTTGGATCACGCCGTGCGCGGTTACCATCGGCAGTTTGCCAGCCCCACGGACCCTATTCGCGGCATGAACCGATGCTCGGTTGACATCAAAAAAGTCCCGTTCGCCGCCCTGAAATCGACCGCCGCGAAGGAAGGGGGTGGGTGAGATGAGTATGTTCGACTGCCCGCATTGCGGCGACACTCACCACGTCAACGACTTTTGCGCGACCGGCCCTATGTCGCAGCAGACCGCCCCCTCTAACGCGAACACGTCGGGGCTGGAGGTGGTGAGGCTTGAGGCACAGTCAGGCGGTCCTTCTGGCTCATGGTTTCTGATCAACGATCCTGACGATGTGGCGTTTTGGGAAGAGCAAGGTTACCCGGTTCGCTCCCTCGTCACCGCCGCATCCGCTCAAGCCAGGATCGCGGACCTAGAAGCAAGGGTCGAATATCTACGCGGCTCCCGCGATGGCCACGCTGCCCATGCTCATTCCGAGTTTGAGGCGAGGGTAGCCGCCGAAGCCCGAGCGGATAGGCTGGCTGAAATCGCAAGCAAGTTGGATGCGGCGATTTCCTGGCTCGACTATCCATTCATCGACAACCGAACGGCTGAGCCAGAGCTACGGTCGCGGGTCGGCTTCATGATGAAGGATGCTGAACCATACCGCGCCGCCCTACAGCAGGAGACACAGCCGTGAGCGATCCTGATGACTTCTACGATTATGAACCGGACGGCATTCCATGCCCCCGCTGTCAGGGCGACGGAACGGTTGACTGCCATTGCGGCGGCGACCTGTGCGTCTGCGCAAACTATGGCGAGCGCGATTGCCCGACCTGCCACGGCGAGGGCGAAGTCTCCGAAGAGCGCGAAGCCACATACTTCGAAAATCAGCGCGCGGCTTTCGAGGCAATGCGGCGCGTTTTCAAGGACACGCCCCAATGACCCAGACCCCCACCGATGCGCTGCGCCTGGTGCCTGTGCCGTATGTCGTTCTGAGCGAGGCTGCGGGCCTTCTCGACTGCGAGGGCTACGGACCGCTCGCCCTGACGCTCAACAACCTCCTAGCAGCCGCCCCCGCATCGCCGCTGCCGGAAGCCGGTCAGTTATCCAAGAATCTTGGACAACTGAAATCGGGGCAGTCCTCCGGGATTCCCGGTGAACTGAACCCTGAGTTGTTTGCAGAAAATGCAAAGAAGTCGGAGGGCTGGCAGGACATGACGTGTGATGAACAGTTCGCGCTTGCGACAGAGATCGCCGCCAACATTGGCTACGTCTTGCAGCCCGAGCCAGATCATCCCGATTGTCCACACACCAGACAGGGCATGACGAAAATCCTGCGCGAACAACTGAACGACAAGTCGCGTCGCCTTCGTCCGCTCCCCGCCGCCCCGTCAGGAGGCCCGGCATGACGGATCATATCGGTAAGGCCGCCACAATGATCGACCTAGACGCGCTGGAGAAGCTGGCGGATCGCTGCTCGTTTGGTGATCCGTGGTATACGGAAGAGAACCTGCTCGGACGACAAAACTTCGGGCAGTTTCTCCCTCAAGATCGGGCCTTCATCGCTGCTGCCAACCCCGCCACCATCAAGGCCCTGATCGCTGAACTGAAGGAGGCGAGGGGGCTGCTGGAGGGATGGACGAGACTGTGTTCAGATGATCCGTGTGCGATTGGGGTGTCTTTTGTGGCCGGTGATACCCGCTCCTTCCTCGCCCGCAATGGGAAGGGGGAGGGATGAGCGCCGTCGTCCTGATCTGCGCGACCCTGCTCATGAGCGACGGGGACAGCGGGCGGTGCGTCACCGCCGACGGCGAGCGCCACCGGGTGCGCCTGGCTGGGATCGATGCCGGGGAGGTCGCACCTCATACTCGCTGCCGCCACCGGCCGGATGTCTGGGCCTGCTCGCCAGTCGCTCGCTCCACGGCTTCGGGCGCGGCAGCCCGTGCGCGTCAGCTAGCCAGCGCCGGCGCCCGCTGCACAATCACCGACATCGATCGGTATCGCCGCAATGTCGCGGTGTGCATGGTCCGGGGCCGCGACCTGGGCGCCCAGCTGGTCCGTGAGGGGCTGGCCATCAGCGAGATGAACTTCGGAGACCCTTACCGGCGTCAAGAGGACCAGGCCCAGAGAGAACGCAGGGGAGTGTGGAGATGAGCGCGGCGAACGACAACTTCGTTCTGACCTTCGACCAAACCTGTCGTGAGCTCCAAGTAGGAGAGCACACCTTGCGCGCCATCATTGCCGATGGTTCCCTGCGCGCCGGCAAGATCGGGCGCCAGTGGCGCGTGAGGCGCGACGACCTGAATGCCTATCTGGAGGCCCTGACGTGCCGGTCTATAAACGCGGCGACATCTGGTGGTACGACTTCACCGTCAACGGTGAGCGATACCGCGGCTCGACCGGCGCGCGCCTCAAGGAAGACGCAGCCAAGATTGAAAACCGTGAGTTCCGCAAGGCGCTCATGGGAGGTCTACACCAGGACATCACCCTAGAGGCGGCCGCGGATCTCTGGTTCGCCGCCAAAGTCGCCGGCCGCAAGAGCGCCAAGACGACGGCGCATCGCGTCGAGATCATGCTTCGCCATCTCGGGCCGCGCACGAAGCTGACTGACATCGGCCCGCTGAAGGTCACCCAGGCCGTGAACTCGCGCCGGGTCGAAGCCATCCGCCGCGGCAAGAACCGCAAGCCGATCGACAAGCTGCCCAGCGCCGCGACGGTGAACCGCGACATCATCGACACCACCCTTCGGCCGATCATCCGGTATGCGCGCAAGAACCTTGAAGTCGAGATGCGCGAGATCGACTGGTCAGAGCTGCGCCTGGAAGAGCCGCGGGAGGTCGTTCGCTGGTTCACGGATGAAGAGCTCAAGGCTCGTTCCGATCATCTGCCCCATTGGCATCAGCCGATCCAGCGCTTCATCCAGCGATATGGGGTCCGCCTGCGCGAGGCCTTCTTCCCGCTCTCGGCCGTCCACGACGACGGCAAGACAATGGACATCTATACTGCGGTTCGGAAGAACGGCCCCCACGTCGTGACGCTGTTGGAAGAGGACGCCGCCGAGATGCGGGCGCGAATCGGTCGGGCGGTAGCCGCTGGGCTCGACACGGTGTGGTTCAGGGAGATGAAGGACGGCTCTCTGACCGCCATCCACTGGCGCGCCTATCAGTCCGCAGCAAGCGCCGCCAATCGTCGCTCAGGTGTTCAGGCCCGGGCCGTTCACGACGACCGCCACCACGCCGGCACGACCCTTCTCCGCAAGACAGGCGGCAATCTGGCGGCCGTGAAGAAGCTGCTTGGGCACGAGGTCATATCCTCGACCATGCGCTACGCCCACACGTCACGAGATGACCTTCGCGACGCTCTGCGTCACGCATACGGCACAATCGAGAATGTGACGCCGGAAAATCCCAAGGAAGCCGAGGGTTAGGCGTTGTTCGACTGGATTTAGGTTCCAGCGCCGAGAGGCGTGGAGGTTCGAGTCCTCTCATCCGCACCAAAGTAAAAAAAGGCCCCGGATCGCTCCGGGGCCTTTCTTCTTACTTGATCGGCGGCACAGGCGGCGGAGGTGCGTCGTTGTCCGTCTCGTGGACCTCGACCAGACCACGTCCGACGTGGCTCTTGCGATAGCCGTAGGCGAAATAGACCAGCAGGCCGACGGCGCCCCAGATCGGCAGAACCAGTTTGGATTCCGTCGGCAGGTTGAAGAACAGTCCCAGGGTGCCCAGCACCGCCAGCGGGGCGATGATCCACACCAGGGGCGTCTTGAAGGGGCGGTGACGGTTCGGCTGGGTCACGCGCAGGATCATGACGGCGATCGCCACCATGAAGAAGGCGAACAGGGTGCCGGAGTTGGAGATGTCCGCCAGCTGGCCGACGGGCAGGAAGGCGGCGAAGACGGCCACGGCCGCGCCGGTGATCATGGTGACGATGTGCGGCGTCTTCCACTTGGGGTGGATGGCGGCCAGGAAGCCGGGCAGCAGACCATCACGCGCCATCACGAAGAAGATGCGGGTCTGACCGAACAGCATGATCAGGATGACCGACGGCAGGGCCAGGAAGGCGGCGATGCCGATCAGGTCGCCGATCCGCTCATGACCGACGACGCGCAGGACGTGGGCCAGGGCTTCGCGCGAGCAGACCAGAGGCTCCTGCATCGACGAGAAGGTGGAGCACTGCGCGGCCAGGGCAGAGGAACCGGCGTGCAGCACTTCGCCGTTCGGGCCAAGCAGCGGTTGGGCGCCGACCGCGCCGATCGCGCCGGCGGCGACCAGCAGATAGAAGATGGTGCAGATGCCCAGCGAGGCGATCAGGCCGATGGGCACGTTGCGTTGCGGGTTCTTGGTCTCTTCGGCCGCCGTGGAAACGGCGTCGAAGCCGACATAGGCGAAGAAGATCGAAGCTGCGGCCCCGACGACGCCAAGGCCCGCGCCATGACCATCGCCGAACCAGCCGTTGGGCGTGAACGGCGTGAAGTTGGCCCCCTTCAGCACCGGCACGGTCAGGACGATGAAGACCGTCAGGGCCGTGACCTTGATGGCGACCAGAACGGCGTTGACGCGCGCGCTTTCGCTGGTCCCGATCATCAGCAGGCCAGTGATCACCAGGGCGATCAGCAGGGCGGGCAGGTTCATCATGCCGCCGGCGTAGGGACCGACGGCTATCGCCTGTGGCAAGCTTATGCCCCAACTCTGCAGGAGGCCGATGAAATAGCCGGACCAGCCGACGGAGACCGCCGAGGCGGCGACGGCGTATTCAAGAATGAGCGCCCAGCCCACCATCCAAGCCAGCAGTTCGCCCATCACCGCATAGGTGTAGGTGTAGGCGGAGCCGGAGACCGGCACCATCGAAGCGATTTCCGAATAGCAAAGCGCCGCCACGGCGCAGACCGCAGCGGCGATGACGAAGCTCCACATCATGCCGGGGCCGGCCTTCTGGGCGGCCTCTGAGGTCAGGACGAAGATGCCGGTGCCGATGATCGCGCCCACGCCCAGCAAGGTCAGCTGAACGGGGCCCAGGGTTCGGGTTAGCGATTTTTTCTCCGCGGATGCGAGAATCGCATCCAACGATTTGACGCGCCACATAGATTTATTCCCCACATTATAAGCCAGCCCCTCGGCTGGGTTTGGGCGGACGCTAGCGGCGGATGGGACGGCGCGCAACGCGCATGACGGCGCAGTAAAGGCCGGACGACGCTTTCGTGATCGCCCCAGGGTCGGCTACAGGCCGGATATGTTGCCGATCCACGCCGTACTTGAACCGCTGAAGGCCGCCTTGAGCGCCGGAAATACGGCCGTACTGGCGGCGCCGCCCGGCGCGGGCAAGACGACCGTCGTGCCGCTGGCCCTGTTGGATCAGCCGTGGCTGGATGACAGCAAGATCCTGGTGCTCGAGCCGCGGCGGCTGGCTGCGCGGGCGGCGGCGGATCGGATGGCGGCGACGCTGGGCCAACAGGCCGGCAGGACGGTCGGCTATCGCACACGGCTGCAAAGCCGTATCGGGGCGACGACCCGGATCGAGGTCATCACCGAAGGCGTGTTCACGCGCATGATCCTGGACGATCCGGGGCTGGAGGGCGTGGGCGCAGTCCTGTTCGACGAGTTTCACGAACGCAGTCTGGACGCCGACCTGGGCCTGGCGTTTGCGCGCGAGACGCAAGGGCTGTTGCGCGACGATCTGCGGCTGCTGGTCATGTCGGCGACGCTGGATGTCGTCGGCGTCTCGCGTCTGTTGGACGGCGCGCCGGTGATCGAGGCCGAGGGGCGGGTGTTTCCCGTCGAAACCCGATACCTGGGCCGCAATCCTGCCGAGCGGTTCGAAGAGGCGGTGACGCGGGCCTGCCTGACCGCCTTGGGCGCAGAGAGCGGGTCGATCCTGGTCTTCCTGCCGGGGCAGGGGGAAATCCACCGCGTCGCGCGTCTGGTCAAGGAACGGCTGAGGTTGACTGATGTCGACGTCACCCCGCTTTACGGCGGGCTGGACCGAGCTGAGCAGGACCGCGCCATCGAACCGGCGGCGCCGGGGCGGCGCAAGCTGGTGCTGGCCACCTCGGTGGCCGAGACCAGTCTGACCATCGAGGGCGTGCGGGTGGTGATCGACGGCGGTCTGTCGCGCGTGCCGCGTTTCGAACCGTCCAGCGGCCTGACGCGACTGGCGACGGTCAAGGTCAGCCGGTCCTCGGCCGAACAGCGGCGCGGACGGGCGGGGCGGACAGGCCCTGGCGTCTGCTATCGCCTGTGGGACGAGGAGCAGACACGCGGCCTGGTCGCGCACCAGCGGCCCGAGATCCAGGAGGCGGACCTGACCGGCCTGGCGTTGGATCTGGCGCGGTGGGGCGCGCGGTCGGTCGAGGGTCTGGCGCTGCTGGACCCGCCGCCCGCCGGCGCGATGGCCAAGGCGCGCAAGGTGCTGACCCGTCTGGGCGCGCTTCGGGCCGATGGCGGATTGTCGGCGCATGGGATGAGGCTGACGAAGATTCCGCTGTCGCCGCGCCTGGCCCATATGGTCGCGGTCGCCTCGGACCGAGGCGACGCCCTCACGGGCGCGCGGATCGCGGCGGTGTTGAGCGAGCCGGGCCTGGGCGGATCGGGCGTCGATCTGTCGGACCGTCTGGTCGGCCTGACGCGGGATCGGTCGCCGCGCGCGCGCGATGCGCTTAAACTGGCGGATCGCTGGGCCAGGGCGGCGGGCGGCGGGTCGGGAGAGGCGGTCCATCCAGGGCTGTTGCTGGCCGAGGCTTTTCCCGAGCGTATTGCGCGGGCGCGGGGCAGGTCGGGCGAGTTCCTGCTGGCCAGCGGACGCGGCGCCGTGCTGGAGGCGTCGAATCATCTGGCGCGCGCCCCTTGGCTGGCGGTCGCCGAACTGGGCGGCGGTGATGTGCGCGACCGGGTGCGGCTGGCGGCGGCGTTGGATTCTGAGGAGGTGGAAACCGAGCTGGCGCGTCTGATCACCACCGAGGACCGGATGGCGCGCGAACCGTCCGGTCGGGCGGTGATCCGGCGGTCGCGACGGATCGGCGCCATCGTGCTGGACGAAAAGGTTGTCGGCGCGCCGGACGCGAAGACGCTGGCCGCCGCCCTGCGATCCGAGGTGGAGGCCGAGGGGCTCGGCGCGCTGCGGTGGGGCGAACAGGCGGCCGGCCTCAGGGCGCGACTGGCCTTTCTGCACGACCAGGACGCCGCCTGGCCGGATGTATCGGACGCCGCCCTGCTGGCGGCGCGCGAAGACTGGCTGTGGCCCTTGCTGGAGGGCGCGAAGGCTTTGGACGCCATCGGCGACGCGCGTCTGGCGGAGGCGCTGCGGGGACTGATCCCGTGGGACCGGCAGCGTCGGCTGGACGAGCTGGCGCCGGGGCGGTTGGTGACGCCGCTGGGATCGGCGGCCATAGACTATTCGGCCGAGGGCGGGCCGCGCGTTGACATTCGCGTGCAGGAACTGTTCGGGGTGACGACCCATCCGACCGTGGCGAACGGCGTGCCTCTGACCCTGGCGTTGCTGTCGCCCGCGCGCCGGCCAGTGCAGGTGACCAAGGACCTGCCGCGCTTCTGGTCCGGGTCGTGGGCGGCGGTGCGGGCCGAGATGCGGGGCCGCTATCCCCGCCACCCCTGGCCCGAGAACCCGGCCGAGGCGCAGGCGACGAACCGGGTGAAGCCGCGCGGGACCTGATCGGCTTGACGGCATGGCCGCCTTGCGGGCATCGCAGGCACTGCTGGGAGCCGAAACCATGTCCGAAGTCCTGCCCAAGAACTCCACCGGCCGCGTGCTGTTCGCCAGCCTTATCGGCACGACGATCGAATTCTTCGACTTCTACATCTACGCCACGGCGGCGGTGCTGGTGTTTCCGACGCTGTTCTTCCCCGGCGAGGATCCAGGGACGGCGCTGCTGTCGTCGTTCGCCACCTTCTCCATCGCCTTCTTCGCGCGGCCCATCGGCGCCCTGGCGTTCGGCCATTTCGGCGACCGGGTGGGGCGCAAGGCGACCCTGGTTGCGGCCCTGATGACCATGGGACTATCGACCGTGGCCATCGGCCTGTTGCCGACGCACCAGCAGGTGGGTCTGCTGGCCCCCCTGCTGCTGGCGCTTTGCCGATTCGGACAGGGGCTGGGCCTGGGCGGCGAATGGGGCGGGGCGGTCCTGCTCGCCACCGAGAACGCGCCTCCAGGCAAGAAGGCCTGGTTCGGCATGTTCCCGCAACTGGGCGCCCCCATCGGCTTCCTCCTGTCCACCACCGCCTTCATCGCCCTGACCTCGACCCTGAGCGAAGCCGCGTTCGAGGGCTGGGGCTGGCGCATCCCCTTCCTGGCCAGCGCCGTGCTGGTGTTCGTCGGCCTGTGGGTGCGGCTGAAGATCACCGAGACGCCCGAGTTTCAGAAGGCGGTGGACCGCGACGAGCGGGTCAAGGCGCCGGCCGTAACTCTCTTTTCGCATCACAAGGCCGCACTGGTTCTGGGCACCTTCAGCGGCGTGACGACCTTCACCCTGTTCTATCTGATGACGGTCTTCGCATTGGGGTGGGCGACGACGGGGATGGGGCTGGCGCGGGCCGACGTGCTGCCGATCCAGTTGATCGGCGTTCTGTTCTTCGCCGCCTTCATTCCGGTGACGGCCCTGCTGGCGGATCGGCACGGTCAGGTGAGGGTGCTGATCGCGTCGTCCATCGGAATCGGCCTGTTCGGCTTTCTGTTCACCGCCCTGTTCGGGGGCGGGCTGACCGGGCTGCTGATCTTCTTCGCCTTGGGGTTCGCCCTGATGGGCTGCACCTACGGCCCCATCGGCGCGGCCATGGCGCGACCGTTCCCGACGGCGGTGCGCTATACCGGGGCGTCGATGGCCTTCAATCTGGCGGGCATTCTGGGCGCGTCGCTGGCGCCCTATATCGCGCTGAAACTGGCCGAGCGATTCGGACCGGCGGCGGTCGGCGGCTATCTCGCCGTGTCCGCCCTGATCACCATCGCCGCCCTGTGGGGCATGGGTCGGGTGGCGCCGGAAGAGAAACCCTAGGCTTCGTCCGTCGCCGCATAGACCATGATGCCGGTGGCGATGGCCAGGTTCAGGCTGTCGGCTCGGCCGCGCATCGGAATCTTGACGTTGACGTCGCAGGCGGCGGCCAACTGATCGGTCAGGCCAGCCTGTTCGTTGCCCATCAGGATCAGGGCCGGCTTGTGCATCACCGCCGAACGATGGCTGATCGTGGCGTCCAGGCGGGTGCCGACCACGCTGCCAGGCCATGATTGACGCCACGCCAGGAAGGCTTCGGGCGTCGTCTTGGTGATCGAGACCGCGAAGACCGAACCCATGGTCGCGCGCACGGCCTCGACCGAATAGGGGTCGACGCAGTCGCCGATCAGGATGACGCCCCCGCAACCGGCCGCGTCGGCCGTGCGAATGATGGTGCCCAGATTGCCCGGATCACGCACCTGCTCCAGCGCGACCCAGCAAGGAGCCGAAACCGGGTTCAGGCTGTCCAGCGGCGCATAGGCCTGTTCGAACACGCCCAGCACGGTCTGCGGATTATCGCGCCGGCTGATCTTTTCCAGAATGGCGTGGGTGACGATGATGATGTCGCCGCCCGCCTTTCGTGTCTCCGCCTTGGCGCGGTCCAGCAGAGGGTGGGGGCGGGCGTCCTCGCCGACCAGCAGCATCTTCGGCGCGCGGCCCTGATCCACCGCCTCGCCGATGAACTTCAGACCCTCGGCCAGGAAGGTTCCGGTCAGGTCGCGTTCCTTGCGCATATGCAAGGCGCGGACGGCCTTGATGGTGTCGTTCGTCAGCGAGGTGATGACGCGATATTCGTCCCGCGCGCTCATCGCGACCACCGTGCGAAGAAGGACAGGCCGATGGCGCGGGCGTCCGGGCCGTCTTCGGACAGAGCCAGTTCGCCCCAGTCGATACGCCCGCCGCGATCCTGGGTCGCCTCGGCCATCAAATGCGCCAGGGAAAGACCGGATACCCGCGCCGCATAGGCATTCAGCAGCAGGAAGTCGGCGTCGTCGGCCAACAGGGCGGCGCAGTCCTTCAGCAGGTCCGGCATGTCCTCGAACAGCCGCCAGACTTCGCCTGTCGGTCCGCGACCGTATTTAGGCGGGTCCAGAATGATACCGTCGTATTTCGAGCCGCGCCGAACCTCTCGCGCGACATATTTGCGGGCGTCCTCGACGATCCAGCGGATCGGATGCTGGGCCAGGCCGGACTGTTCCGCGTTCTCGCGGGCATAGGCGACGGACTTCTTGGACGCATCGACATGGGTGACCTCGGCGCCGGCCGCAGCCGCCGCGAGGCTGGCCACACCGGTGTATCCGAACAGGTTAAGCAGCTTGGGGGCGCGGCCGGCTGAGTGCGAGAAATCCCGCACCCGCTTGTCCAGCCATTCCCAGTTGGCGGCCTGTTCGGGGAAGAAGGCCAGATGGCGGAAAGGGGTGAAGCGGCCGGTAAACTTCACGTCGCGCCATTTCAGCGGGAAGGCGTCGACGGGACGGTGCTTGTCGAACTTCCAGCGGCCCGAATCCTCTTCCTCCTGCTGCGGATCGAACAGGGCGGTCGCGGCGTCGAAGGCGGCGGCATCACGCGGGGACCAGAAACACTGCGGCTCGGGCCGGACGACCGTATATCGGCCGTAGCGTTCCAGCTTCTTGCCGTGGCCGCTGTCCAGCAAGGCATAGTCCGACCAGCCACGGGTCACGAGCGTTTCGGGGGTCTTGGAGAGAACGGGCGCCATCGTCGGGCTGATAGGCGCTCAAGCCACCTCGCGTCCAGCGTCGTCAGCGATCACGACCAGTTCCAGCGGTTGGACCTCGCCGTCGTGCGGGGTCTTGTCCCAGACGTGTGGCTCGACCATCAGCCGCCAGGCGGCGTGGACGAAGGCCAGGCTGAGCAGCGACCAATAGGCGGGCGCCGCCAACATGTCTCCCAACCGATAGTCCAGCCCGGCGCGCCGCGCCCCGACCGCGCACCCCATCCAGGCGGCGATCACCCCGGCCGCCAGAACGGCGATGGAGGCCACCGGCGTCGCCGGGGCGATTCCGGCGTGCAATCCGACCAGCACCGCAGAGGCCAGCCACGCCAGAGTGGGGGCATGGGCTCCCGCCGCCAGGATCGCCGTCCCCAGGGTCATGACCAGCGACAGCAGACCGCGCCGCCCTAACCGGCGCGGACCTCGGGTATGGACGCCCCAGGTCTGCATATAGCCCTTCAGCCAGCGCGTGCGCTGAGGCAGCCAGCGGTCCAGGGGACCGGGCGGCGTCTCCCAGGTCGGGCAATCGATGACATCCAGCGTCCAGCCCAGCGACCACAGGCGAAACCCCAGGTCGGCGTCCTCGGTGACATTGTGCGCGTCCCACCCGCCCGCCGCGCGCAGCGCCGTCATGCGGACGTGGTTGCTGGTCCCGCCCAGCGGAAAGGGCAGGCCGAGGCGCGCCATGCCGGGCAGGGTCACCTCGAACAGGGCGGCGTATTCGAAGGCGAACTGGCGATCCAGAAAGGTCGAGCCCGCGCGGCCCGAGGGCCTGATCCTCAAGGGCGCCTGCAGACAGCCCAGCCGAGGTTGGGCGACGAAGCGCGCGGCCGCGCGACGCAACTGCTGTGGATGGGGGCGATCTTCCGCATCATAGATGGTGACCAGGTCACCGCCTGCCTGGGCCAGCGCATGGTTCAGCGCGCGCGGCTTGGTCAGCGGATGGCCGGGCGGGACGATGCAGGTCTTCAGCCACGCCGGCTTGGTCGCCGCCTCGACCGCCGCCAAGGTCGCGGCGTCGTGCGCCTCCAGCACGATGAAAGCCTCCAGCCGATGAGCCGGATAGTCGATGCGCGCCAGATTGGCGATCAGGTCCGGCGCGACCGCCGCTTCGTCGTGCAGGGCGACCAGTATGGTGTAGCGCGGCCATTCGAGGGGCACGGGCGTGGGCCTGGGGCGTCGCAGGCTGGCGATGGCGACGACCGTCTTCCACACGGCGGACAGGACGAAGGCCGCCTGAACGATCAGCAGTCCGGCCATGAAGGCGGTTTCGGGCCAGCGGATCACCGCGAAGGCGTAGCCGCCGACGATCACCGTCGTCGCCAGGACTTGAAATCCGCTGGGCGCACGCCGCCACGCCCCACTGGTGCGCGGCGTGATGCCCGGATGCGTCCAGTCCTTCGCCACCTCGCCCCCGCGCCGTGTTCAACCTTTAATCGCTATTACAAACAACCGCGTTCGGCAAGCCGGTTGGCGCCGTGGACGGATTGTCGCTATTCAGGACGCTCGATCTGGAGCAGCCGTTTGTCCGACGCCTCGACATCCTCGCGCACGACCCGAAAGCCCAAGGGCGAGGGGCATTCTCGGCGCGGCGAAATCCTGGCGGCGGCCGAGCGAATCTTCGTCGAGCACGGCTATGAAGGCGCCACCATCCGCAAGATCGCGGACGAGGTCGGCCTGTCTTCGACGGCCCTCTACATGCATTTCCCGGACAAGGGCGCGATCCTGCAGGAAATCTGCCGCGACGCTTTCGCCCGCCTGATCGCCGCCAATGCCGCGGTGGCCGACGAGGATTGGCCGCCGATTCAGCGTTTGCGCCGCATGATCGAAGGCTATGTCGCGTTCGGTTTCGCCCATCCCAACGCCTATCGCCTGATCTATCTGACGCGGCCGGTGGAAGCGCGAGAGGGCGCCCAGGACATGGCGCGCGAACTGGGCGCCGGCCTGTTCACGACGTTGCAGGCGACGGTGGCCGACGCGGTGGCGGCGGGCGAGCTGACGGGCGACCCCAGTCTTTTGGCCCAGGCCATATGGGCGACAGCGCATGGCGTGGTGTCGCTGATGATCACCAAGCCGTATTTTCCGTGGGCGGATCGTCAGCTGCTCGTCGGCACGATGTTGGACGCCGTGTTCGCCGGCCTGCCCAGACCATGAGGCGGACCTGGGGGGGCTTGGCGGGCCTGATGCTGCTGGGCGTCGCCGGTCTCGCGGAGGCCAAGCCGTTACGCATCATGGCTCTTGATCAGTGTGCGGATCAATATGTGCTGGCGCTCGCGCCGGATGAACAATTGGCGCTGTCGCCGCGCGCCGACGATCCCGACGCCTGGCTGCGGCGCGAGGCCGCCGGGCGGCTGCGTGTGCGGCCGACGCTGGAAGCGGCGGTCGGGTTTCGGCCGGATGTCGTGGTGCGTTACTGGGGCGGCGAGCCACGGCTGTTGACGGCGCTTGAGCGCCGCGGGATCAAGGTTATCACCATCGAGGACGCGGTTGATCTGGAGGGCGTTCGCCGCAACATCCGCACGGTGGCCGGCGAGCTAGGCCAGGTGGAGCGCGGAAACAGGCTGCAACAGCAGATGGACGCCAAGCTAGCCCATGCCGCGCCCGCGCGAGGGACGACCCAGGCGCCGGGGGCGGTCTATCTGACCTCGGGCGGCTTCACCTCGGGCCCTGGCACCTTGATGGACGCCATGATGCGGGCGGCGGGTTTCCGCAATCTGACGACGGCGCCCGGATTCGGCGCGATCAGCGTCGAACGGATCGCCATGAACCCGCCGGCGCGATTCATCCTGGGCTTCTTCGATCAACTGCGGGCCGACCTGCGCGGACCGGGCCGGCATCCGGTCGTTCGTCGGGCGGCGGACGGCCGGACGGCGGCGCGACTGCCCGCCGCGACCCTGACCTGCCCGGCCTGGTTTGCGGCCGATGCGGTGGCGATGATGGCCCAGGGGCGGCCATGAGCGGAACGGTGCGACTATGCCTGATCCTGGGACTGCTAATCGCGGCGGCCCTGGCGTTGGCGATCCTGGTGGGTGAGACGGCGTTTACGAGCGCCCAGTATGGCGCCGCCTTTGGCGATCCGACGTCGGGACCGGCGGAAGTGTTGTGGCAGGTGCGGGCGCCCCGCGCGGTCTGCGCCCTGGTCGTTGGCGCGGCCCTGGGGCTGGCCGGCGCGGTGATGCAGGGGCTGTTGCGAAATCCCCTGGCCGATCCGGGCGTGCTGGGCGTGTCGGCGACGGCGGCGCTGGGCGCGGCCTTGGCCATCGTGCTGGGCGCGGCGGCCGTGCCCGGCCTGATCGAGGTTTCGGCCTTGGCAGGGGCGGCGCTGGCGGGCGGGCTGCTGATCGTCGCGTCCAGAGCGATGCGGGCGCCGGAAGCGCTGATCCTGTTCGGGGTCGCGTTGTCCAGCTTCGCCGGCGCGGCGACGGCCCTGATCTTCAACCTGTCGCCGTCGCCGATTGCACAGGCCGAGGTGATGTCGTGGCTGTTGGGATCGGTGCAGAACAGAAGCTGGATCGACGTGGCCTGGGTGACGCCGGCGGTGATCGTCTCGGCCGTACTCGCCGTTCTGTCTGGCGACGGTCTGAGAATGCTGACCCTGGGCGACGAGGGCGCGGGGTCGTCGGGCCTCGACATGGGTCGGCTCAGGGCGTTCGCTCTGATCGCGGCGGCGGTGGCTGCCGGCGCGGCGGTGGCGGCCGCGGGCGTCATTGGTTTCGTGGGCTTAGCTGCTCCCCATCTGGTGCGGGCGGCGGTTCGGGGCGATGCGAAGCGGATCCTGGCCCCCTCGGCGCTGGCGGGTGGACTGATGCTGGTCGTCGCGGACCTGCTGGCGCGGCTGACGCCGACGGATCAGGAGTTGAAGCTGGGCGTCTTCACGGCCCTGATCGGCGCGCCGCTGTTCGCCCTGATCGCCTGGCGCGCGGCGCGGGAGTGGCTGCTGTGAGCCTGCTTTCTCTGGAGCGTGTTCAGGCGCGGCTGGGCAAGGCCGTCGTGCTGGATGGGATCGATCTGTCGGTTTCCGCCGGGGAGGTCGTGGCCCTGTGCGGGCCGAACGGGGCGGGCAAGAGCAGCGCCATTCGCGCGGCTGTGGGCCTGCTGGCGACCACCGGCGGTCAGGTCAGGCTGGGCGGGACGCGAATCGCCGACCTGTCCCATCGTCAGCGCGCGGAGCAGGCGGCCTATCTGCCGCAGGAACGACGCATCGCCTGGAACCTGCCGGCCGTCGAGGTGGCGGCCCTTGGCGCGCCCTTCCTGTCGGGTGCCCAAGCCCTGGCGCGGGCCGGAGCGGCGTTGGAGGAGGTGGGCGCGGGTCATCTGGCGGATCGCGGCGTGGCGGAAATGTCGGGCGGCGAACGGGCGCGCGTCCTGCTGGCGCGGGCGCTGGTGGTCGATGCGCCGCTGCTGCTGGCTGACGAGCCCATCGCCGGTCTGGACCCGGACGCCCAGCGGCTGGTGCTGGATCGGTTGAGGGCGCGGGCCGACAGGGGGGCGGGGGTGCTGGTCAGCCTGCACGACCTGACGCTGGCCGCGACCGTCGCAGACCGGATTGTGGTGCTGGATCACGGAAGGGTGGTCGCCGACGCTGCACCGATGCAGGCGCTGGCGCCCGACGTCCTGCGTCGGACGTTCGGGCTGGACGGCGGCTGGGTCGAGGGG
>NZ_DALZQC010000007.1:0-56163 GCF_032017145.1 Brevundimonas sp. | reverse complement strand
AATCAGCGCGGCGGCCTCATGCCAATTGCCGGAGGCCGCCTTTTTCAACGAAATCCGCCAGAAGCGGATCTTAAGAACGCTCGAAAGGTCGAGCCTCTCTGCCGCCCTCTACCACCGTAGGGCTACAGGATCGCCCCGTTCGAACCCGACCGCTAATGTCGCCCTGTGATCAACGAAAACCTCTCGCCAGAGCCGCTCCCGCATGCCCGCCGCCCCTCACTCCCACTCGATGGTTCGATTGCTCAGAAGGCGCTGATTTATCAGCGCCTTTTTAGCGTGCTCACGCTCATGCCGTCAGCATTACCGTCGTCGAAGGGCGACTTATGAAAACAAAGAGGAATTTGCCCGAGATAAAATTCGAGTGATGTCGCTGTCTATCGATAGACGCATGACAATACCGGTTCTTTTAGGCGCAGCCCTCGTGATCCAGCACCGCCTCAAATCACTAAGATGAATACCGACTCCTAGCCAATCCTTACGAGACGATACCGTCATCTCAACGCTCGGCCAATATCATCAATGCACCAGAACCTGTCATTCACTGACGACCCGAAACACGACCTTCAGAGAAGGAGCCAAGGGCTGTTTTTCGGCGTTTAATCTAGGGCTAGCTCCACTCTTCGCGAAGATCATCAGGTTGTATGCTGGCGCAACCGAAGCGCAGAGCCGGTTGCCTTCCACAACGATTTGCTGCATCTGCGCAGTCGTCATCAGGACCCGGAGACGGGTGGCTACCCCGGGCGCCGATCCCTCGGGAAACGAGAACGAAGCATCGCCGCGCGCGAGCCGTTCAACCGACAGACTGATAAATGACCCTCATATCTTCGGCGCGCCAGCAGTGGCTCGCCAACCCACGTCGCGATCTACTCGCAGGCACCGTCGTGGCTTTGGCGCTGATTCCGGAAGCCATCGCCTTCTCCATCATCGCCGGCGTGGATCCCGCCGTTGGCCTCTACGCCAGCTTTGTGATCGCCGTGACCATCGCCTTCGTGGGCGGACGTCCGGCGATGATCTCGGCCGCCACGGGTGCCATGGCGCTCCTGATGGTCACCCTCGTCCGGGACCACGGACTGGAATATTTGTTCGCCGCCTCGCTGCTTTGCGGCTTGTTCCAGATCATCGTCGGCCTGTTCAAGCTGGGCCGCTACATAAAGTTCGTATCGCGCAGCGTCATGACCGGCTTCGTCAACTCGCTGGCCATCCTGATCTTCCTGGCCCAGATGCCCGAACTGATAGGGTCCAACTGGCAGACCTTCGCCCTTGTCGGCGCGGCCCTGGTGATCATTTACGGACTGCCGCGCCTGACCAATGTCGTGCCCTCGCCTATTGTCGCCATCGTGCTGCTGAGCGGGTTCGTCATCTGGACCGGGCTCGACGTCCGCACCGTGGGCGACATGGGCCAGATGCCATCGACGCTACCGATATTCCATATCCCCTCCGTGCCCCTGACCTGGGAGACGCTGATGATCATCGCCCCGATCTCAGCCACTCTAGCCTTCGTCGGGCTGCTGGAAAGCCTGCTGACGGCCAACCTGATCGACGACATCACTGACACTCCGTCCGACAAGGACCGGGAGACGCGCGGTCAGGGCATCGCCAACATCGCCTCATCCCTGTTCGGCGGCATGGCCGGCTGCGCCATGATCGGCCAGTCGATCATCAACGTGACCTCGGGCGCGCGGGGGCGGCTTTCGACCCTGTGGGCCGGCCTATTCCTGCTGTTCCTGATCCTTGTGCTTCAGGACTGGGTCGCCCGGATTCCCATGGCGGCGCTGGTGGCGGTGATGATCATGGTTTCGGTCGGGACCTTCGACTGGGGTTCGGTGCTGAAGCTGAGATCGACTCCGATCCAGTCGTCGATCGTTATGATCGCTACGACGGCAACGGTGGTGGTCACCCACGACCTGTCCAAGGGCGTCGTTCTGGGCGTCATCCTCTCCGCCGTCTTCTTCATGCGGAAGGTCGGCAAGACCGTCGTCGTCCAAGAGATCGAGACCGAACAGGACGGTGTGCTGCGCTACCGGGTGACCGGTCAGCTCTTCTTCGCCTCGGCTGACTTTTTCGCAGCAGCCTTCGAACACCACGGCCATCCGACCCGGGTTGAGATCGATATGACCGACGCGCACCTTTGGGACCTCACGGGTGTCGCTGCGGTCGACAAGGTGGTCTTCCGCTACCGCCGCCAAGGGGCGCAGGTCGATCTCATCGGGATGAACGAAGCAGGGCGGACGTTGATCGACCGCGTCGGCAAACACGACAAGGACCATCTTCCCTCCGGTTCGGCAGCCCACTGATGACCGCGATCAGCGAGACCTCCACAAGGCGCTTTCAGGCTCTGATCGCAACGATTTCTGAGCTCGCGAAGACCGTTCGACCTGACAGCCACGTTGCGCTGGCCGATCGCAGTAGTCCCACCGTCGTTCAACGGCTGGACCTCGACACGGGAACCTTGAGCGGGGGAGAAGCGACTTACGACGTGGTCATTCTGGACAGCGAAGCGTCACGACGCCTGTCGACCGCTGACGTCGCCGATCTGTTTCAGCGCCTCAGCGCAGAGGGGGTGATCGCCATACACCTCCGACCTTCGCTCATGCCGGTGCTGCGGAAGCTCTTTCGGCGACGCAGCGACGATGTCGGTCAAGACCCCTTTCTTCGCGGTCTGCCTCGATCTGAAGCGGCCCTCCTCGCGTCTCGACTGTGTGTGCGGCAACTGAAGGTCCATGCCCGCCCCAGGCACGTCGAGCGCTGGGTGATCGGGAGCGCCGCGCCGCTCGTTGACACTCGTTATCGAGATCAGATTGGCAGGGTTGCTACGGATTATCTGAGAGCCGTCGGCCCCATCATCGGCGGGGGGCACATTCCGAGCATTTGATACCGAGGTCCACATACCACCCTGAGCGGTCACGGAGACTCCGCCCAGAACACGACATTCCGTGTGCTGAAGTCCGCTTTCAGGCGCGATGCCTTTATCGCAAAATCGACCCAAAGGAGACTTTTCGAAGACGCAGATTGTCACGCTTCGATTATTCCCGTAATAACGAAAGATGGACAACGAGCTCGCTGTCAGATGCTTCTCAGCTCTGGGTCATCCCCGGCGGTTGGAGGTTCTCCGGTTGCTGATCAGACACGCTCCCGACGGCCTTAGAGCCGGGAGCATCGCGCAGGAGTTCGGACAGCCCGCCAGCACCATGTCGTCCCATCTTCGCATATTGTCGGATGCGGGTCTGGTGTCGTCCCAGCGCAAAGGCCGAGAAATCTACTTCGCCCCAGACATTGATCGTCTCAGAGATCTGGTCTTGTTCCTCGTAGCCGATTGCTGCGGCGGCGAGGCGGTCAAGTGCGGGCCCTTGCTGGCCGAACTCCTGCCCTGCTGCCCCTGAGCCCCCATGGACATCGTCATCTATCACAACCCCGCTTGCGGGACCTCGCGCAACACCCTGGCCCTGATCCGTCACGCCGGGATCGAGCCGCACGTCATCGAATATCTGAAGACTGCGCCATCGCGGGCGATGGTCGCTGAGTTGGCGGCGCGGACGGGTCAATCGCTTCGGACGCTGCTACGCGAGAAGGGAACCCCATATGCGGACCTCGGCCTCGGCAACGACGCGATCACCGACGAACAACTCCTTGACGCCATAGAAGCGCACCCGATCCTGCTGAACCGGCCCCTCGTGGTCTCACCGCTCGGCGTCCGTCTGTGTCGTCCGTCAGAGGCAGTGCTGGACCTTCTCCCTGCTGAGGGGCTCAAGCCCTCCATCAAGGAAGACGGAGAGGTCGTCATCGACCAGACAGGGCGAAGGGTCCGCTGATGGTTGATACCCCCGTCGCCTATGACAACGAGCCGCGTCGGCTGTCCTTCCTGGACCGTTGGCTGACGCTCTGGATCTTCGTGGCCATGGGGCTGGGGGTGCTGCTGGGCACCGTGGTTCCCGGCCTGCCCGGGTGGCTGGACAGTCTGTCGGTGGGATCGTCAAACATCCCCATCGCCATCGGGCTGATCCTGATGATGTATCCGCCGCTGGCGAAGGTGAAATACGAGGAACTGCCGCGCGTTTTCGCCGACAAGCGGGTGCTGGCGCTGTCGCTGTTCCAGAACTGGGTCCTCGGCCCGGTGCTGATGTTCGCGCTGGCCGTGATTTTCCTCCGCGACCAACCGGAATACATGACCGGCGTGATCCTGATCGGGCTGGCCCGGTGCATCGCCATGGTGCTGGTCTGGAACCAGCTTGCGAGAGGTGACAACCAGTATGTCGCGGGGCTGGTGGCCTTCAACTCCATCTTCCAGATCGTCTTCTTCAGCGCTTACGCGTGGTTTTTTCTGTCCTTCCTGCCGCCGGTGCTGAGGCTGCAAGGCAGCGTCGTCGACGTCAGTTTTTGGACCATCGCGGGGGCCGTCCTGGTTTATCTCGGCTTGCCCTTCCTCGGCGGGTTCCTCACGCGCCGCGTGCTGATCGCGCGCAAGGGGGCCGACTGGTATGAGCGCCGCTTCCTGCCGCGCATCGGCGCAATCACCCTAATCGCCCTGCTGTTCACCATCGTCGCCATGTTCAGCCTGAAGGGCGGGGACGTGGTGGACCTGCCGCTCGACGCGCTGCGCATCGCGATCCCTCTGACCATCTACTTCCTCGTCATGTTCGTGGTCAGCTTCCTGATGGGTAGGCTGATCGACGCCGACTACCCGCGCACCACCGCGCTGGCGTTCACTGCCGCCTCGAACAACTTTGAACTCGCCATAGCCGTGGCGATTGCAGCTTTCGGACTGGCCTCGCCGGTCGCGTTTGCAGCTGTCATCGGACCGCTTGTCGAGGTGCCGGTGCTGATCCTGCTGGTGTCTGTCGCCCTGTGGCTGGGTCGCCGGTTCTTCCCTGCGACGGCTCCGACGAAGGATGTGTGCTGATGGATCGCTTGCGCGTGTTAACTGACCCGGACGATCTGCCCGCCCTAGACCCCGACCATCTCTCAAGGACACCGGCGTCCGCCCTTGGTCTGAGCCATCGTCCGCCCCGCATCCTGCTCCTCTACGGATCGCTGCGTCAGCGTTCCTACTCCCGGCTTTGCGTCGAGGAAGCAGCGCGCTTGCTCAAGTTCATGGGCTGCGACATCCGCATCTTCGACCCCTCGGACCTGCCCCTGCCCGGCTCCCCCGGTGACGAAGATCATCCGGCGGTCAAGGAGCTACGAGAACATGCCTTCTGGTCGGAGGGCATGGTCTGGTGCAGCCCGGAACGGCACGGGCAGGTCTCAGGCCTAATGAAGCTGCAGATCGATCACCTGCCGCTGAGCATCGGCGGCGTGCGACCCACGCAAGGTCGGACATTGGCGGTCATGCAGGTGTCTGGTGGCTCGCAGAGCTTCAACGCGGTGAATACCCTGCGTCTGCTAGGCCGGTGGATGCGGATGATTACAATCCCGAACCAGTCCAGCGTCGCAAAGGCGTATCAGGAGTTTGACGATAGCGGGCGTATGAGGCCGTCCAGCTACTATGACCGGATCGTCGACGTGATGGAGGAGCTTGTCCGGTTCACCGTGCTGACGCGGCCCTACGCCGCTGAACTAGTCGACAGGTATTCCGAGCGGAAATCTGCGGCAGCCACAATCGATCTGCGCACCGACCTTTCGGCGATTGCGATACGGCCAACGGCGCCGTCGCCGTAGCCAACATGATGCGGTCGCACATTCAGGTGTGGTCGTCACTGAGGCCTCACGGGACGGACACATCAAATGACGAACGATCCGAACGCCGACCTGGATGTCATCGTCATCGGAGGCGGACAGGCCGGTCCGGCGACCGCCTACTATCTGCGCCGCGCGGGCCTTCGGTATGAAGTGCTGGACGCTGGCGAGAAGCCTGGGGGAGCCTTGAAACCACGGATGGGATTCGCTCCAGCTCTTTTCGCCCAGTGGCTGGAGTTTGCTTCCATGCTGGCCGATGCCTCCCAAGCCTGGCGTCGACTTTCCCACGCGCGACGACGTCATCGAATATCTGAGCGCCTACGAGCCACGGTATCAGTTGCGGTCGAACGCCCCGTCAAGGCTTGCCGTCAATGCGATAGATGGGGGCCTGGAGGTCGTCACAGACCGTGGGCCGCGCAGGTCGAAAATGGTCGTCAGCGCCACCGGGACGTGGAGCCATCCCCTCATCCCCGAGTATCCCGGGCGGACGCAGTTCGCGGGCCTGCAGACCCACTCGGCGCAGTATCGTTCGCCAGAAGTGTCCACCGGCTAACGGGTCCTAGTCGTCGGGGGTGGAAACTCCGGCGCCCAGATCATGGCTTACGTTTCTCTGGTGGCCGATGCGACCTGGGTGACGACCACCGAGCCGCTGTTCCTGCCCGCCGATGCGGACGGTCGCGTCCTGTTCCAACGCGCCACCGACCGCTGGAAAGCGCAACTGGAGGGTCGCGCCGTCGAAGCTCCGATTGGCGGTCTTGGCGACATCGTCGCCATTCCCGGCGTGCGGGCCGCGCGGGCACGAGGCGTCCTCAGAGCAGACGCCCGTTTACGGCCATGCATGCGCTCGGAGTGACGTGGTTCGACGGGGCGACAGAAACCATAGACGCGATCATCTGGTGCACCGACTTTCGCCCCGCCCTGGACCATCTCGCCGTCCTCAGCGTCGTAGAAGCGGATGGACGGGTTGCGGCGGAAGGCAAACGATCGATCCAGCAACCTACGTCTCTGGCTCATCGGCTACGGCGACTGGAGGGGTGCGGCGTCGGCGACCATCGTGGGAGTTACCCGCACCGCCAGAGAGATGCGTATCCAGCAGGATATTCGAGCGCTGTAGGTGGGTCTTACATTGGCGATGCTGAGCTTGGGGCGTCTAAAGCTACTGTGCGCAAACGTCTGCTTTTCCACCCCTAGCAGACCCTCGCCCTGTCCGTTCTTGAGCCGAGGCCGCAATGTCGGGCCCCATCTATCGAGGCCAGCGTAGGCGTTTCAACTGTGGGGTCTTCTGGTGCGTCCCGCTGCTGACCACTGTCCTCAGTCCATAGCCCAAATGCTCCAACTTGTGGGGCTGACACGATGCCGTCCAAAGTTCCGATGCATAGCGACGCCGCGCTTCTGGCCAGCTGTAGTCATGACTGTGCCGCTTGTAGCCCGGTGGCATTCCGCGCAGATCGGAACATCTGGCGTCACCGCGTGCTGCTGCGCGACGCGATAAATAACGGGAAACAGTGCTTGTGTGGGTTCCACATCGTGCGCCGAAGCGGGATCGCCGCAATATAGGCAGACACCGGTTCTCAGGCATTTCAACAGCCACTCTTCATAGCGCGCGCGTCCCTCGGCGAAAGTTCGCGGCAGCGCGGTCATTGCTGGGCTCCGAAGAAAGCCTCGAAGGCTGTGACGTCCTCCGTCGAACCCAAGGCGACCGAGACCCGCTGATGGAGCGTCGAGGGTTCAATCGCGGTGATCGCCGTCCGACCATCCGTTGATCGCCCTCCCGCTTGTTCAATCAGCCAACCAGCAGGCGAGCACTCATACAAGAGCCGTAGCTTGCCATTAGCGTGTCCCGGCCTGCGGTCTGCGGGATAGATAAAGATGCCTCCTCGAATAAGGATGCGGTGAACATCTGCCACCATCGCGCCGCTCCAGCGCATGTTCCGATCTGCTCCCAACGGTCCTGACGCACCAGCTTCGCAGGCATCGACATAGGAGCGGACACCAGGCTCCCAGTGCCTGCGATTTGCTGCGTTGATAGCGTATTCATTGCTTCGTTGCGGAACCCTCATCTCTGCATGGGAGCGTCGCCACACACCTTCTAGGCGGTCCAGGGTGAATCCCACCACGCCCGAGCCCCGACTAAAAACCAGTAGCGTCTGAGCCCCATACAGCGCGTAACCGGCGGCCACCTGCCGGATACCGGGTTGCAGAAACTCCTGCTCCTGCACGGGTCCGCCAACGTGTTCCTTGGATCGTGGCAGGATGGAAAAGATTGATCCGACTGGTGCGGAAATTTCGATGTTGCTTGAGCCATCCAGGGGGTCGAACACCAGCAGATAAGGAGAGTCCGTGCGGTCTTTTCGTGCCCAGTGGACATCCATTTCCTCGGACGCGAGGCCCGCGAATGCGGTGGATTCTCCGCAGCCAAGCAGGAAGAGGTCGTTCGCAATGACGTCCAACGCCTTCTGGGTTTCGCCTTGGATATTTGATTGGTCGAGGGCACCCATGTGTCCCGTGAACGATGCCATCTCAATCCGCCGGTCAATTTCGCGACAGGCTGCGGCCACGCTCAACAAACCTTCGCGAAGCCGTGTGGGCAGGCCGTCGAGCTTGTCGAGATAAGTTTTGAGGGTTGCAGTGTCAGACAAGTGGAATCCTGCATGGAGAACGGCTGGGTTTGCAAGCCGAGTTAGATGCTCTCCTCATCAGCTTCCCGACATAACCTCATCAAACCTGTTTCGTTCAGGTCTGGACGATGTCGGCTACCCGCCCCAACGAGACATCGGGGAAATTGCTTCTCCGCCAATAGTCCTCGGACCGACGACCTGCCTAACACGCAGCCTCGCTCCAGCCAAAGCCCCTTCAGAAACCCGCGCCGAACTGAACCCGCGCGGATGGCAAACTGGATCTCTCGATCGTGGGCAGCGGCGCCGGATAGGCGTCGAACCCAGCTTCGCATCGGGATGAAATCCGTCACCGTATCGCGTACCGCGCCCAAACTCATCGAGCAGGCGGCGGGTCTTTGCATCAATCTGGGTGTCAGGCCGGATCATTGCTCATAGGTGTTGTCGGACACGAGAACGGTTCATTTATAAGGTTCTCAGAGTGGCCAGCCCTCCAACGGATCGGC
Source organism: Brevundimonas sp. (assembly GCF_032017145.1). GTDB lineage: Bacteria > Pseudomonadota > Alphaproteobacteria > Caulobacterales > Caulobacteraceae > Brevundimonas. Next base: position 47,369 of record NZ_DALZQC010000007.1, on the reverse strand, counting down.
TAAGGTCGTTGCGACGCCCATTCATCGCCTGCTTTCCACCACGATCTAAGCCGCCACGAGAGGGCAATCCTTGCTGTTTGTGCTTGCCCTGTTGCCTCTGATCGGCGCCCTCGCACCGGCCCTGGCCATTCGCGCGGGTCGCAATGCCAGCGCCGTGGCGGCCGGGACGGTCACGCTGGCGGCGCTGGTGATCCTCGGCTCGCTCGCCCCGGCCGTGCTGGCGGGCGAGGTGGTGCAGGTCCGGATCGATTGGATTCCGCTGCTGGGGCTGAACCTCACCCTGTTCCTCGACGCGCTCGGCCTGATGTTCGCGGGGATGATCCTGGGTATCGGCCTGCTGGTCATCGTCTACGCCCGGTTCTACCTGGCCAAGGCCGATCCGATGGGGCGGTTCTTCGTCTATCTGCTGCTGTTCCAGGGGGCGATGATGGGCATCGTCCTGTCGGACAACGTCCTGCTGCTGCTGATCTTCTGGGAGCTGACCAGTCTGTCGTCCTTCCTGCTGATCGGCTTCTGGCGGCATCTGCCCGAAGGTCGTCAAGGGGCGCGGATGGCGCTGGCGGTCACGGGCGCGGGCGGGCTGTCGCTGATCGGCGGGCTGCTGATCCTGGGCAACATCGCCGGCTCCTACGATCTGACCGTCATCTTGCAGAACCGCGAGGCGATCCAGGCCTCGCCCCTGTACCTCCCAGCTCTGCTGCTGATCCTCGGCGGCTGCTTCACCAAATCGGCCCAGTTCCCGTTCCATTTCTGGCTGCCCCACGCCATGGCCGCCCCGACGCCGGTCAGCGCCTATCTGCATTCCGCCACCATGGTGAAGGCCGGCATCTTCATGCTGGCGCGGCTGTGGCCGGTCCTGTCGGGCACGGATGAATGGTTCTACCTGGTGGCGACGACGGGTCTCGTGACCATGGTGTTCGCCGCCGTCGTGGCCCTGTTCAAGGACGACCTGAAGGGACTGCTGGCCTATTCGACCATCAGCCACCTGGGCTTCCTGACCATGCTGTTCGGCTTCGGCACGCCGATGGCGGCGGTGGTGGGGGTGTTCCACATCCTCAACCACGCCACGTTCAAGGCCGCCCTGTTCATGAACGCAGGCATCGTTGACCATGAGGCGGGCACGCGCGACATCAAGCGGCTGGGCGGTCTGGCGACCCTGATGCCGATCGCCGCCACCCTGGCGGTCGTCGCCGCCCTGTCAATGGCGGGCATCCCGCCGCTGAACGGCTTCATCTCCAAGGAGATGATGCTGGAGGAGGCCTCCCATACCGTTTGGTGGAGCCAGCCCTGGTTGGTGCCGGCCCTGGCGACCCTTGGGGCGACCTTCTCGGTGGCCTATTCGTTCCGCTATATCGTCCATGTCTATTTCGGGAAGACACGCACCGACTATCCGAAGACGCCGCATGATCCGGGCATCGGCCTGTGGGGCCCGCCCGCCGTTCTGGTCGGCCTGGTCGTCGCCATTGGCCTTTTCCCCGCCGTCGTCGCCGGGCCGCTGGTCGAGGCGGTTTCGCGGGCCGTCATCGGGGGCGACACCCCCTACTACTCCCTGTCGCTCTGGCATGGGGTGACCCCCGCCCTGTTCATGAGCGTCGCGGCCATCGGGCTGGGGCTGGTGATCCTCAGCGCGCATCGACCGATCGCCGCCGTCTGGCATCGTCTGGTGCTGCCCGATGCCAAGGCCCTGTTCGATCGGGGGCTCGGTGCGGCAAGCCGGGCGGCGACGGCCTTCACCGACCGCACCCAGAACGGGTCGCTGGAACGCTACATCGCCATGTTCATCGGCGCAGCCCTCGTGGTCGGGTTCGCGAGCTTTTCCGGTTTCGAGTTCGTCGCCGGCGACCGGCCGACGACTCCGGCCTCGCCGATGGCGATCATCGCCTGGGGCGCCCTGATCACGGCGACGGTTCTGGTGCTGCTCCATCACCGCGCGCGCTACCTGTCGCTGATCTATATCGGCATCGTCGGGCTGGTGATCTCGCTGGGCTTCGTGCACCTGTCCGCGCCGGACTTGGCCCTGACGCAGATCTCGGTCGAGGTCGTCACCATCCTGCTCATGCTGCTGGCGCTGAACCTGCTGCCCAAGACCAGCCCGCGCGAGAGCGGCCTGCCGCGTCGCCTGCGCGACGGCGGACTGGCCGTGCTGTCAGGTCTGGGGGTGGGCGGCGCGGCCTGGGCCGTCATGACCCGGCCCCTGGACAGCATCTCCGCCTATTTCTGGGAGAACGCCTATTCGGGCGGGGGCGGCACCAATGTCGTCAACGTCATCCTGGTCGATTTCCGGGGCTTCGACACCTTCGGCGAGATCATCGTCCTGGGCATCGCCGCCCTGGCCATCTTCGCCCTGCTGGAAACCGTAGGGACGGGGGCCAGTGGACGCCGGATCCTGGCCTGGGCGCCCGACACCCCGCGCTCGCCCGAGCACCACCCGATGATGCTGGTGGTCGCCACTCGCCTGCTGCTGCCTCTGGCCGTGATGGTGGGCCTGTACATCTTCCTGCGCGGCCACAACCAGCCGGGCGGCGGCTTCATCGCGGGCCTGGTCATCTCCATCGCCATCCTGATGCAGTACATGGCCTCCGGCTATCAGTTCGCGGCCCAGCGGCTGCGCGCGGACCACCACACCCTGATCGGCCTGGGCGTGCTGATCGCGGCCGCGACCGGCCTGGGCTCGCTGCTGTTCGGGGCCCCCTTCATGACCACCGCCTTCGACTATTTCAGCCTGCCCGTGATCGGCGCGTTCGAGCTCGCCACTGCCATGCTGTTCGACATCGGCGTGGCGCTGACGGTCATCGGCGCGGTGATCCTGGCCTTGGCCCAGCTGTCGCAGGTCGCCCAAAGCGCGGAGAAGCAGGGGCCCCTGCCCGCCGATGCGGCGATGGACATCGACCCGTCCCGCGCGACGCCGCACCCTGCCTCGACGGAGGCGGACCAATGATCAGCCTGGAGTTCCTGATCGCCTCGGCCATCGCCGTCCTGACGGCGGCGGGCGTCTATCTGGTCCTGCGGCGACGGACCTTCCCCGTCGTGCTCGGCCTGGCCTTCCTGTCCTATGCGATCAACGTGTTCCTGTTCGCCATGGGGCGGCTGGTGATCGACCGGCCGCCGCTCTACGACAAGGCGGCGGACAGCTACACCGATCCCCTGCCCCAGGCCCTCGTCCTGACCGCCATCGTCATCGCCTTCGGCATGACGGCCTTCGTCGTCGTCCTGGCCCTGCGTAGCTTCCTGGAGACGGGCGTCGACCGCGTCGATGGCCGCCCGGATGCGGAGGGCGACCAATGAACCTGATCGTCTCCTGGTGGGTGGTCGCCAGCCTCCTCCTGCCCGCCGTCGTGGGCGCCGCGATGGTCCTGCTGCTGCGCCATCGCCTGACCCTGTCGCGACTGGCCTCCATCGGATCCTGCCTGATCCTGATTGTCGTGGCCGCCGTGCTGGTGCACCAGGCGAGTGGCGGCACGGTCCAGAGCTATGCCCTGGGCAACTGGCGCGCACCCTTCGGCATCGTCCTGGTGCTCGACCGCCTGTCGGCGATGATGCTGCTGCTAACCGCGGTCCTGGCCCTGATTGTCATGGTCTATGCCATCAGCACCGGTACGGACCGCAAGGGGTGGCATTTCCACCCCCTGTTCCAGTTCCAGCTTCTTGGCCTGAACGGGGCCTTCCTGACGGGCGACCTGTTCAACCTGTTCGTCTTCTTCGAGGTCCTGCTGATCGCCTCCTACGGCCTGATGCTGCACGGCCAGGGCGGGCAGAGGCTGAAGGCGGGGGTCCATTATGTGATCATCAACCTGGTCGGATCCACCCTGTTCCTCGTCGCCGTCGGCCTGCTGTACGGGGTCACGGGCACGCTCAACATGGCCGATATGGCGGTGCGGGTGGCTGCGGCGCCGGCGGGGGATCAGGGACTGATCGCCGCCGCCGGCCTGCTGCTGACGACGGTTTTCGCGCTGAAGGCCGCGCTGGTGCCGCTGCATTTCTGGCTGCCCGGCACCTATGCGGCGACGACGGGGGCGGTTGCGGCCCTGTTCGCCATCATGACCAAGGTCGGGGCCTATTCCATCATCCGCACCAGCACGCTGATCTTCGGCGAGGACGCGGGCGGACTGGCGTTCCTCGTCGGCCCCTGGCTGCTGCCGGCCGCGCTCGTGACCATCGTCATCGGGTTCCTGGGGATGTTCGCGGCGCGCGGCCTGCGCGATCTGGCCGCCTGGGCCGTAGTCGGCTCGATGGGAACGGCGCTGTGCGCCGTCTCGGTCTTCACCGTCCAGGCCATGGGGCCGGCGCTCTACTACCTCCTGCATTCAACCCTGGCGGGGGCGGCGCTGTTCCTGATCGTCGACCTGATCGCGCAGCGACGCGCCCAGCACGGCGACTCCCTCACCCTGGCCCCCCGCTTCCGCCAGATCGAGATCCTGTCGGGCCTGTTCTTCCTGGCCGCCATCGCCGCCGTCGGCCTGCCGCCGCTGTCGGGCTTCGTGGGCAAGCTGCTGGTGCTGGACGGCGTGCGGGCCGCGCCGCAGGCCGCCTGGATCTGGGGCGTGATCCTGATCACCACCGTTCTCGGCGTGGTGGCCTTCGCCCGGGCTGGCAGCCTGATCTTCTGGAAGAGCGCGGCGGTCGAGGGCGAGATCGAGCTGCGGACCCTGCGCGGCACGCGCGGGGGCGTAGGGGCGGCCGCCGCCCTGTTGCTGACGCTCGCCGGTCTGACGGTGGTGGCGGGGCCGGTGACCCGCTATACTGCGGCCGCTGCGGCGCAGCTGTTCGCGCCGGCGCAGTATATCGAGGCCGTCCTGGGTCCCCAGTCCGGAGGTCGCCGATGATCCGCCGCCTCTTCCCTCATCCCGGCCTGAGCGCGATGCTCGTCGTGGTCTGGATGTTGCTGGTCAACGCCTTCACCTTCGGGGCCCTGTTCCTGGCCCTGGTGTTCGGGGTGCTGGTGCCGCTGTCCATCAGCCGTTTCTGGCCTGATCAGCCTAAGGTGCGTTTCGGCCGCGCCCTGATCGGTTACATCGGCATCGTCCTGTTCGACATCGTCATCGCCAATTTCCACGTCGCCTGGGTCATCCTGACGCGACGCAACCGCGACCTGCGCGCCCAGTGGCTGGTGATCCCGCTTGAGCTGCGCTCGCCGGAGGCGATCACGACGCTGGCGGCCACCATCAGTCTGACCCCCGGCACGGTCTCCAGCGACATCTCCGGCTGCGGCCGTTTTCTGTTGGTTCATGCCCTGGACGTGTCCGATCCGGAGGCGGAGGTCACCCGCATGAAACGCCGCTATGAGGATCGTCTGTTGAAGGTGTTCATATGACCGGAACCCTCCTGCCCATGGCGCTGGGCTTCGCCTTCTTCTGCGTCAGCCTGTCGATCCTGCTGAACCTGTTCCGGCTGTGGCGAGGACCGCTGTCGGCGGACCGGATCCTGGCGGTCGACACCCTGACGATCAACGCCATCGCCCTGATCGTGTTGTTCGGCATCGCCTATGCGACCTCGGCTTATTTCGAGGCGGCGCTGCTGCTGGCCATGGTCGGGTTCGTGGGCACCGTCGCCTACTGCAAATTCCTGCTGCGCGGGGACATCGTCGAATGAACCTGTTCGCCGAAATCGCGATCTCGCTGCTGCTGGTGGTCGGCGGGGCCTTCACCCTGGTCGGGTCCTGGGGCCTGGCCAAGCTGCCCTCGGTCATGACCCGGCTGCATGGACCGACCAAGGCCACCACCCTGGGCGTCGGGGCGTGCCTGATCGCCTCCATGATCTATTTCCCGGCCCGGGGCGGGGACTTTTCGGCGCACGAACTGCTGATCGCCCTTTTCCTGTTCCTGACCGCCCCCGTGTCGGCCAATATGATCGCCAAGGCGCACATCCACCGCCAGGGCCGCGGCGTCGACCCCAATCCCAGCGATCACATCATCAACGGCCTTCCGTCGCCTCCCGGGGATTCGGACTGGGCCACTTTCGTCGGCGCGGACAGGGCGGCCCACAAGGCGGCGACTGAGACGATCGAGACGCCGCCGCCCAGGCCCTAGGCGGTACTCGCGCGAAGGCGGGCGACACGTCTTCTGGACTGTCAGCGACGACCCCACGCAGGGATCGGTCCGGCCGGGACGATCCCTGACGGGTTGAGATCCAGATGGCTGGCGTAATAGTGCGTCTTGATCGGTGCAAAGTGGACCGTGCCGGCGATCGCCGGGATGTCCATCATGCGCTGGAGAAACGCCGACAGAGCGGGGTAGTCCGCGATCCGCCGCAGGTTGCATTTGAAGTGAGTGGAATAGACGGCGTCGAACCGGATCAGGGTGGTGAAGAGACGGATATCGGCCTCGGTCATTCGGTCCCCAACCAGCCATTCTGAAGTGTTCAGGCGCGCTTCCAGCTCATCGAGGGCATCGAACAGCGGAAACACGGCGGACTCATACGCCAGCTGCGTCGTCGCGAACCCCGCCTTGTAGACACCGTTGTTTACGGCCTCGTAGACCCTCGCGTTCACCTGATCGATCTCATCAATCAGGTCCGGGGGGGAGAGATCCAAACTCGTGGCGCCGAGATCGTCGAAGGCCCGGTTGAAGATGCGGATGATCTCTGACGATTCATTGTTGACGATCCTGCTGTCCTTCCGGTCCCAGAGGACGGGAACGGTCACCTTGCCGGAATAGTCGGGGCGCGCCTTGGCATAGAGCTGCCAGAGGAAGTCGAGACCGTTTTCCAGATCGCCGGTGGCATCTTCCCCCGCCTGGAACGTCCATCCGTCGTCACGCATCAGGGGATGGACCACGGAAACCGGGAGCAGCGGTTCAAGCTGTTTGAGCGCGCGGACGATCAGGGTGCGATGGGCCCAGGGACAGGCATGGCTGACATAGAGGTGGAAACGGCCGACTTCGGCGCAGACTGCCGGCTGGCCATCAGGACCCGGCTCGCCTTTCGCCGTGATCCAGTCGCGAAATCCGCTGTCCTGGCGCTTGAAGTCGCCGCCCTTGCTGGCTTCGGTGGCCTCTCCCGCGCGCCACCGTCCATCGATCATCTGTCCCATAGGCGCTCCTTACTTGGATTGCTCTGAACGAGCCCAAGCTGCGGTTGATCCCTAGTGGAGCTGTCGTGTCGCAGCGCCGATCGTCTCACCCGCGACAAACGGTCACCATGGCCGCTAGCCGTCAGGCGGCGCCCTCAACGTCCATGAGCGACCGAGTCCCACACTTGCATGTCTCCGCGACGATCCGTTCCTGTCTGTGGCGGATGGCTGTACTGCGGCGGCCGGCAACCTCGTGGCTCAGCGCTTCCAGAACCGAGGAAAGAAGAGAACCAGGATGGTGAAAAGTTCCAGCCGCCCGAGCAGCATGCCAAACGACAGAAGCCACTTCGCCTCTGCCGGCAGAGGCGCAAAGGTGCCGGCCGGGCCGATGATGGTCCCCAGACCCGGCCCGACATTAGAGAGCGCCGTCGCGGCGCCGCTGGCGCTGGTGAGGAAGTCCAGCCCGATCGCCATGAGGGCGATAGTGAGGACCGCGTAGGAGACGAAGAAGACGGAAACGAAGGCGACGACCGATCCCACGACATCATCGGCGAGGGGCCGTCCGGCATAGGAGCGCGGAAACACTCCTCTAGGATGTATCAAACGATCGAAATGGTCCTTCAGCATCACCGCCATGACCTCGAAACGGAAGATCTTGATGCCGCCTGAGGTCGATCCCGTGCACCCGCCAACGAACATCAGCCCGAAGAACAGGCCCACGGCAGCGTTGCCCCAGAGCTGGTAATCCGTTGTCGCATACCCGGTGGTGGTGACCACGGAGACCACGTTGAAGGCGGCATGCCGGAACGCCGCCTCGAGGCCGAACTGGCCCGAGGCCGCCAGCCACCCGCCGAGGCCGGCGGTCACGGCGGCAACGACGATCAGCAGCGTCCGAACCTGACGATCGAAGAAGGCTCTACGATCTCCGGCAATGAAACGCACATACAGGACGAAAGGGACGGCCCCCGCCAGCATGAAGAGCGCCCCGAACCACTGGATGCCGTTCTCGCTCCAGGCGCCGAAAGATCGGTCGGACGTCGAGAACCCGCCGGTGGCGATGGATGTCAGGGCATGGGCCAGAGCGTCGAACGGACCCATCCCGAGGACCCAGTAGACAAGGAAGGCGACTACCGTCAGCCCGAGATAGACGAGACTGAGCGTCGCCGCGATTTGCTTGACGCGCGGCATGGCCTTCTCGGAGCGATCGGAAGACTCTGTACGGAATAGCTGCATGCCCCCGATTCCAAGCGTGGGCAGAATGGCGATGGCGGTTGCGATGATGCCGATGCCACCCATCCATTGGAGCAACGCCCGCCAGAGGAGCAGGCCGGGAGGCGCGCGCTCCAGATCCGAGATGACAGTGGCGCCCGTGGTCGTGATGCCGGAGACGGCCTCGAACACAGCGTCAGGCAGGCTGCCGCTGACACTGCCAAAGTCCGACAGGAAAAATGGCGCGGCGCTGACGGTGGCGACGCTGAACCATGTCAGGGGGGTGAGCAGAAAGGCCTGGCGAACGGTCAGGCCTGCCCGCAGGGCGCCCCGGCTTGAGACCGTGGCGGCGGCGCCGATGACCGCGGCGACGCCTGCAGACCAGGCGAACGCCGTCCAGTCGGCGTTTCCGTAAGCCAGGTCGACGATCAGGGGAAACAGCATCATCCCGGCTGTCGCCAGCAGAACCAGGCCGATGACGTGGACCACCGGAGCCAGGCCCCAGAAAGACTCCGACTTCACCGGTCGTGTGCCGGCCATCACCGCTTGCGTCCCTGCTCGGCCCCGAGCCAGGCCTCCGCCAGTCGGAGATAGCTGTAAGTGACAAGGGCGATCACCTGATCGCCTTCCTGCAGTTGGGTGTCGTCGTTCGGCACGAAGGCGACGCCGTCTCGGACGACCGCGCCGATCCGCATCCCGGGCGGCAGGCCCAGCATTCCCAACGGCGCGCGCAGCAGCCTCGACGCCGCGGTGATATCAGCCTCAATAACCTCCCCGAAATCCTCGCGAAGCGTGTAGAGGGCCGTAATCGACCCCCTGCGCACATGCCGCAGCACCGACGAGATTGTGACGGCGCTGGGGCTCACCACGGCGTCGATGCCGAGAGTGGGGATCAGGCCCTCGTAGGTGCGTTTGTTGACGAGGGTGATAGCGCGCCTACAGCCAGCCTGTTTGGCCAGGACCGACACGAAGATGTTCGTTTCGTCATCATTAGTGACCGCGACGACGGTCTCGGCCCGGCCGACTTGAGCCTCGTCCAGGAGGTCGCGATCCAGGGCATCCCCCTGCAAGACAATGATACCCGAGCCGAGTTCGCGCGCCACGGCTTCGGCCCGGGCTTTGTTCTGTTCGATCAGGGTGATCGAGATGCGGCGCGATGCGCGCCGCAGCTTCTGAGCCAGGTGAACACCCACATTGCCCGCGCCGACGATCACGATCTGCCTGGCGATCTTGTCCCGATGGCCAAAGAGCGCCATCACCTCGCTTACGCGCGCCGTGGGGGCGATGACATAGACGTCGTCTCCGATCTGCAGGCGATCATCGCGGTCGGGGACGAAGGACCGGCCGTCCCTCATGATGGCTACGATGGACATGGGTTGGCTGGCCTCGCCATCCTGCCAGTCGGCCAGACGCCGGTCGAGGATCGCGCAGCCCCCCGTGTCCACATGGATGCCCAGCAACTCGACCCGGTTGCCCGCCATGGGGACCATGTCGAAGGCGCCAGGCGCGCGCAGGCGGTGACTGATCCCTTCGGCGACCTGGATTTCGGGAGAGATGATGACGTCGATCGGCAGGTGTTCGGCGGCGTAGAGGCCGGCCTTGTCCTGGGCGAGGTATCCGGCGTGGCGTAGACGGGCGATCCGGCGTTTGACGCCGAAGAGGGAATAGGCGACCTGGCAGGCGACCATGTTGACTTCGTCGGACTGAGTGACGGCGATCAGCATGTCGGCGTCGCGCGCGCCGGCGTTAGCCAAGACGTGGGGATGAGAGGCGTGCCCCACGACGCCCCGGACATCATAGCTCTCATCCACACGCCTGATCTGGTCCTCATCCAGATCGATGACCGTGACGTTCATACCTTCGGTCGACAGGTGCCGAGCAATCGTCGTGCCGACTTGGCCCGCGCCGCAGACAATGACCTTCATGAGTGCCTCTGGTCCGCTTCGCGGATTGCGAGATCAGAGCCGATCACGCACTGCGGCTCAACGACGCTGCCGGCTAATCCCCGCCGGTCTGCGTTGACGCGTGGCGCTTTCCCTGCGTCCCTGAGGCATCGATAAGGAGGATAGATATGGTCACCTCTCGTTTGCTCGTTGAGCGTGGCTCCAGCAAGGACCCATCCCAGGACTGGGGAGAGTTCCACTTTCTGGGCCTGCCGTCGCCTGCCGACCGCATCGCGGTGGAGTATGAGGGGCGTGTGCAATATCTCACCGTGCTCAGTGTTCACCACCGACCTGTCCCGAGCGGTACGACCACGGAGGCGCCGGCTGGTGACGTGGTCGCCAAATGGACAGGGGCCGAGCCCTGAGGCTTTCATTCTGCGTTTCGAGGTCCGTTCGGCGCGGGCAAGGTAGACTCCTGCCTCGCGAACTCCCCAATAGGTCCGACAACGCAGCGTGCCAAAGCCAACGCGCATCAGGGCTGGACGAGGACCCAGATCACCAGCCCTCCCATCGCGATGGAAACAGGCGCGATAGCCCGGACGCCTCCCACCGGGATTCGCTTGGCCCACCAAGCCGAATAGGCCGCGTGCCACAGACGCGGCAAGGCCAGGATCACACAGGCCGACAGAACCAGGAACAGGCCCACGACGGACATCAAGGTCGGATGGCGGGTGGACGCCGAGGCGATCAGGAACGCGGCCCCGGCGAGGAGGCGGAGCATCATCTCACCGATATGAACGCCCGGCGACCCACCGAGCCGGGCGAGAGCGGCCAAGGCCAGCCGTGGCCGGGCCAGCATAAATACGCCCAGCCCGACGAGCCAGACTCCGACAAGCACGACGAAGCCTCTTGAGGCCCAGACGATCATTGATGTTTCCTGCATATGCCGGCCCGTTCTTCAGGACTGCTCGACGCCGATCGGTTCGACGTTCGGGTCCGCCGCGACGGGATCGACTTCCCGACGTCGGCTCGCAAGGCCCAGCACAATGGCTGCGCCGATCGCTGACAGGATCGAACCGCCGATGACACCGAGTTTGACCTCTATCTGCTCGGGCGAATCCACCGCGCCCGGGAAGGCGAGAACGCCGATGAAGAGGCTCATCGTGAAGCCGACGCCGCACAGGAGCGACACGCCGTAGACCTGCATCCAGGTCGACCCTTCCTTGATCCAATCGGATATGGTCTCCTCCAGACGGATCGGACCGATCTGAAGCGCATGGGTGCTCTTTAGCCATGTGAAATAATCCGCCGACCAGGGTGAGTTGGCGACGGCGACCGCCGCGAGGCCCAGAACCGTGCCGGACGCAGCCTCGGTCTCCAGAAAATCGAGCGTCAATTTGCGCGCCACGGCGGCCTCCATCAATGCTGAAGCGTTCGTGACGCCAGGTTATCGACGGGCGTCGGACCGGATTCATCGCCACAGCGACGCCAGCCTGGCCGCGCAGCGGCCTGATTTCTACGTCAGTCCTTAGCTGATATCGACCAGACATCAAAGATGGACGATCAGAGATGAGCCGATCATGCCGCCAGCGGAGCTTCCTCGACGCCTCATAACCGGATTGTCGGCGCGAAACGCCATAAGCGTCGGCGACACCGTGCGTCATGGCGCGATCATTGACTTGACCGCGCCACCTCGAAGCTCCCGTCCGAAAGCGACGCCTGGACCATGGATTGGGTGCTTAGGTATCGCCTGTGCCAGGACAGTGCTTCGTCAAGCAGCATCGGCGTTTGCTGGCCGTATGATCCATTTACAGCCCGCTGATAGTAGTCCGCCAGCATCGGCCGATAGATGGGGTGGGCGCAGTTTTCGATCACGACCTTCGCGCGTTGCTTGGGCGACAGGCCGCGAAGGTCCGCAAGCCCCTGCTCCGTGACGATAACCTGGACATCCTGGTTGATGTGATCGACATGCGAGGCGTGAGGGACGATCGTCGAGATCGCCCCGCCCTTCGCCGTCGATGCGCTCATGAAGATCGAGATATAGGCGTTCCTGGCGAAGTCACCGGAGCCGCCGATGCCGTTCTGGATGCGCGAGCCCATAATATGGGTCGAGTTGACGTTGCCGTAGATGTCCGCCTCGATCATTCCGTTCATCGCGATGACGCCGAGACGCCGGATCAACTCGGGATGGTTGCTGATCTCCTGGGAGCGCAGGATGATCCGGTCGCGATATCCGCCCATGCGTCGGTTGACGCTCTCGCTGAGGTCCGGGCTCAGGCTGAGGGCCGTTGATGACGCCATTCGCAGCTTGCCGCTGTCCAGCAGCGCCATCATCCCGTCCTGGATCACCTCCGTGTAGGCGGTCAGGTTCTCGAACGGCGCCTCGATCAGACCGGTCAGGACCGCATTGGCGGTGTTTCCAACGCCTGACTGCAGCGGCAGCAGCGACGGCGGCAGGCGGCCCTTCTTCACCTCATGCTCGAGAAACTCCAGCAAATGCCCGGCGATGGCGAGGTCGTCGGCGCCAGGGATCGTAAACCCGGCGTTGCGATCCGGCCGGTCCGTCTCGACGATGGCGACGATCTTTTCGGGGTCACAACGGAAACAGGGTTCGCCGATCCGGTCGCCTGAACGGACCAGCGGGATGGGCACACGGTTTGGCGGCAGCGCTGCGCCGTAGTAGACGTCGTGCACGCCCAACAACTCGGGGCTCTGCCAATGGTTGACCTCGAGGATCACCTGGGTGGCCCGATCGAGCCAGGTCTTGTTGTTGCCCACTGACGACGCGGGGATCAGCGCTCCGTCTTCCCGGATGCCCGTCACCTGGATGATCGCCGTATCGAGCGGGCCAAGAATGCCCTGCCAGGCCGCGGGCGCGACCTGGCTGAGGTGCATGTCGAAATACTCCATCTGGCCACGGTTGATCTTGTCACGGCAGGTCGGGTCGGAGTTGTAAGGCAGCCGGAACTCGATCCCGTCGGCCTTGGCCAGGGCGCCGTCCAACTCCGGTCCGGTCGAGGCGCCGGTCCAGATACGCAGCTTGAAGGGTCGCCCCGCCGCATGCTCGGCCTCGATCCGGGCGGCGAGCGCCAAGGGCACTGCCGTCGGATAACCCGAGGCCGTGAAGCCGCTGAGACCGACCGTGGTGTTCGGTTCGATCAACCGAGCCGCGTCCTCGGCCGACATGATCTTGGCGCGATGTTCCGCGCTAAGGATGCGTTGATCAGTCATCTTCGGTTCCAATGCTCAATACAGTCCCAGCCGCAGGCCGCCGCCCGGCTCGATCTCCTCGGCGTCTTCGCGCGCAAACAGGCTCCCTTCGCGCACCCTGCCAACAGGCGACGTCGACAGCGGTCGAGGGCGGCCTTTGACAGGTCAAGGCGGCGCCGCACCGATGATGCCCACCGCCCGCGCGGCGAGCAGCATCAGCGCCACGGCGAGAACCGGCCCGAAAATCACAAACGTGTGGCGGGTGAGCCGTTCAGGCAAATAGGTGTCGGGAACACACGCTTGCCCCTGGGCGAGCCGGTTCACAACGGTTGTCAGCGGACAACTCAGGCCGCTCATCACGAAGAGCCCGATCTCCGCCGCCAGAAGCGGGCCGATGACGGACAGGGTCGCCAAGGCCTCGCCAGTGATGGCGACGAAAATGAGCATGGCGGTGGCGCCCGTCATCACGGCATAGATGAGCGTATGGAGCCCTCGCACTGCCTCGATCATGAGATCCGCGGGCGCGCGCGGCGAGATCTCGGACTCCCGCCTGGTTTTGTTCAGGCGTGCTGCTGGGGCTTCCGCGACGCGGGTTTGACGATCCATCAATGGCTGACGATCAGACAGACGGGAGCACCGATGAGAAGGTCATGGGTGACACCGCCCGACGCCCCGTCACGCATCTGAGCGTGTCCAGAGCCGCCAGCGACGATGAGGCCTGCTCGGGCGGTCTGGGCGAAACGAATGATCTGCTCGCCCCGTGCCGATCCGTCGCTCCGGACGACGTGTGCGCTGGCGACGACGCCATGGGTTCCCAGATAGTCCGCGACATCGGCCGTTCGCACCTTAGCGCCTGAGAGGGCGCCTTCTGCCGCGATCTCGATGACATGGACCCCTGAGGCTGACTTCAACATCGGCAAGGCGCCCAGGACGGCGCGCTGGGCCTCCGGACTGTCGGTCCAGGCGACGACGGCCGCCTCACCAATGGGCCCGCGCTCGGGATGCGACGGCGCTATGAGCAGGGGTCGCCCCGTGGCCATCAGAAGGTCTGCCGGATCGAGCGCCTCTATGGAAGCCGTCTCCACCCGGCGTTGGCCAAGCATCAGGATGTCCGCCGCCCGCAAGGTCTGGATCACGACCTCGCGGGGGCAACCTGTGCGTCCGCGCCACTCGAACCGCCCTGTCGTCGCATTCGCGACTTCCCAGAACGCCGCCTCGGCCCTGTTGACCCGTGTCGCCCCAATGTCCTGGTAGAGGGTCGCCGCTTCGCCGAGCATGGCTCCGCTCGTGTCGCCGTCTGTCGCCGGAGCCTCCGTCGGGCTCCCCATCACACCTAAGACACGGCCCCCAAAACGGGCGGCGATGTCTGCCGCGAGCCTTACGCGGGCCATGCCGACCTCGTTGTCTTCGACGTGGACCATCACGCTCGAGTAGTTCATCGCCGGCCTCCTGTGAGCCGACAGGAGATCGCAACGGCGAACGTCTCGCATTGATCGGGATCAACGAATTTCGGGCCGAACTCTGGGAGAAACGCTTTTCCCTCGAGGATTCACCCATGGTCATCCGGTCCGCCGTGGCGGCACTACTGCTTGCGTCGTGCGCGGGGGCAGACCACACGACGGCGCTCTCGGCTACCCCCATGACGGATGTCCCTGCCCTCGACCTGCCCGCTTCGGCTCAGCGCGGAAGGGCGTTTGCCCAGGCGCAGTGTTCAGCCTGTCATGCGATCGGTCCCGAAGGGACAAGCCCGCTGTCGCAGGCCCCGCCGTTGCGGGACCTCAGTCAACGCTACCCCGTCGAAGAGTTGGGGGAAGCCTTTGCCGAAGGCTTCTCCACCGCCCACACCACGATGCCGGAGTTCGTGCTCGATGCAGCCGATAACCGGGACCTGATCGCCTACCTGGCCTCCATCCAAAGCCGCCCCGCCCAGCCGAGGCGCGCTGTGCGACAACCCACTCGCCCCTAGTTTTGTCCGGGCCTTCGCGCCCGTCCGGAGAAGGTTTCGAAAAGGGCGAAGGGGCCGAGATGGCTGCTCAGGCGATGCAAATAGATTGCTGTCGAGCGGTAAACCTTCAAGAAAAACGCGACCGCTCGACAGGACGCTCCATCACGATCGGCTATCAATCCTTCCAAGGCGAAGCTTACATTTGAGACGATAGTGGCCGGCTTCAATATTTCCGGCAGCGTCATTTTGATCCAGGTCAAGCAATTGCCTAGGTGATCGCCCCATCTGGGCGCACAGTGTCTTATGTTGGTCGTTACGAAGCCTTTGCTTGCGCCGCGATCACCTCCGCCCCCCGGATGTGCCGAACGGCCCAAGGTCGCCGATTGCGACAGCTGCGGCGCTCGCGCGCTCAGCGTCTGCGGGGCCGTTGATGCGCCCGATCTTCAACGACTCGGCGACCTGGCCGAGGTGATGAAACTGAGAACGGGCGCCGTACTGATCCGCGAAGGCGAGCCGGCGCCGCATGTCTTCAACATCACGACGGGGTCGCTGCGGGTCTATAAGCTGCTGCCGGACGGGCGACGTCAAATCACAGGCTTCCTGTTCGCGGGCGATTTTCTCGGGTTGGCGATCGGCGAGACCTATGTTTTCTCGGCGGAGGCTATGGAACCCTCGACCGTGTGTCGGTTCCGCAAGGGCCCCTTCCGCGCGCTTGTCACGCAGTCGCAGCCTCTCGAGCACATGCTGCTGCATCGAACGTCCCACGAGCTTGCGGCGGCCCAAAACCAGATGTTGCTTCTGGGCCGCAAGACGGCGATCGAGCGGATGGCGTCCTTCCTGCTCGATCTGCCCGGGAACGATCCGGCCCGTCCATCGGCGCCGGGCCACGTCCGCCTGCCCATGAAACGCGGCGAGATCGCCGACTATCTCGGCCTGACCATTGAGACCGTGAGCCGCGTTCTCACCCGGATGAAGGTCAAGGGACTGATCTCGATGCCGTCGCGCAATGAACTCATCGTCGAACGTCCGCTGCGGCTCCGGCAGCACGCGCTTGGCGAAGTCTGACCGAAGCTGTTTGCGCCAGATCAAGGCTCGCGCGGCGCGCTTGCGCTAATGGGCAGGACCTGAGGAGATCTAGACCATGACGACGCCTGACATCTATCCGCCCATTTCCGGCGAGGCGGTCGAGGCGATCGCGCGCCTGTTGGCTCACGAACGGCTCCTAAGCATCGGGATCAATCGACCGGACGGATGGCCTCAGGTGACCACAGTCGGCTACATCAACGACGGGCTGAACCTGTATTTCGTCACCGGCCGCGAGAGCCAGAAGCTGGCCAATCTCCAGGCCGATCCTCGCGTCTCGATCGCGATCCATGCGCACGGCGATGCAAGCGGCGCCGTCGGAGTGTCTATGGCGGCCCGCGCCGCCGAGGTGACGGACGCTCATGAGGTCGAGCGCCTCAACCAGCTGATGTTCGCCAGTTGGCCGTTGATCAGCGTCTATTGCCCGGCGAGCAGCTCCGTCGCAATCATTCAGGTCAAGCCCGAGCTCATCTGCGCCATCAGCGCTTTCAAGGGACGCAGCAAGACCGAATGCTTCTCCCTCGGAGACGCCGCCATGCCACGATCGGCGGCGCCCGCAAAACGCGACGACGCTCAGACAGCCAGTCTGGAAGCGCGGTTGTTCTGACCACGAGGCCTTGCCGGCGGGTCGGCTCCGAACCCGGCCCTCCGGCCAGCGCCGCCGCGCCGTCGTCGGCGTCCCCAGCCTTCCGTCGCCTTGACCGCTGACCGGACAGCGGGGTCTGCAGCCTTGCGGCCTGCCGGCATGAGGACCCATGCGGTGCTGCGTCGGCCAGGACGACAGCCTTGCTCAGCTCTGTGATCTTGCCGTCCTGACCCGTTTTCCGCACCAGTAGCGACGCACAGAGCAGTTGCGCCCGATCGGCGAAGCCTCTGTCAGTGCGACAGCATCACCGGCGCCGTCATCGTTGCGCTCAACATGTGCTGCGTTGCGCCGCCCAGAATGAAGTCTCTCACTCTCGAGTGGCCGAAGGCGCCCATCACCAAAAGATCGACGTGGCGTTTCGCGACATAGGTCGACAGGATCTGACCCACGCCTTCACCTTGGGCAGGGACGACCTCGGCGACACCCTTGACGCCATGACCGGCCAGATGACGAAGGACGTCGACGCTCCGGTCGGCATCGACTCCCGGTTTGTCGCCAGCGACCGTCACGACCCGAACTTCGCCGGCCTGCTTCAGGATGGGCATGGCGTCGGCCATCGCCCTTGCTGCGGCGCGGCTGCCGTCCCAGGCGAGCACCACGAGATCAAGGGTCTGCGCACGATCCGGAATAGCGTCGTCAAACACGATCAC
Source organism: Brevundimonas sp. (assembly GCF_032017145.1). Lineage (GTDB taxonomy): Bacteria > Pseudomonadota > Alphaproteobacteria > Caulobacterales > Caulobacteraceae > Brevundimonas. The sequence goes on along the minus strand of NZ_DALZQC010000007.1, from coordinate 29,737 downwards.
CGGCTTTCCGGAGTCGAACAGGACAGCGCGTGCGACGTCCTGCTGCCCGTCGTAGGTCCCACCCAAAGGTACGATGCAGAGATCGCGCGTTCGCGCCGCCGAAGCGACATTGCCCGATATGTCGAACAGCTGGGCGCGCGACTGAAGGGTTTCGTACGGGACGCCGGCGGCGCCGGCCGCCGCTGCAAAGGCGATTAGGATTTCGTCGCACTGGCGGCGTGACCGTCCTTCTTCGTCCCGGGCCAGGCCGGTGAGATCGATCAGATAGTCGGCCAGATGATTGCTTCTGACCGGGAACGCCACCTCCGCCACCAGGCCGGTGAGCGTGCCGCCCAGGACCCCCGCAATGGCGATGCCGCGCGCGACCGACTGCGGCGACGCGGGCTCCGGATAGCTGTCGATGTGGAGCAGAATATCCGTCATGGCCATGGGGCAATCCTCGTTGAATGCCGACATTTCCATCATCCAGGGCGACGAGGTCGTTGACCCAGGTCAAAGACTTGAGCGCAATGGCAGAAAGTCTCCGCCAAGCATATCTGCGTCCAAATGCCACGCAGGTCTTTTTGGAACAGTTTCATATGCCGATCCCGTCCTCGCTAGAGAAAGTAGACCGGCTCTCATGACTGTATATTGGACTCCCATGCATTCTTTTTTCATCATGCGAACGTGATCAGCGACTCCGCAACCAATAACGCTCTCGACCGCTACTTTCATAGAACAATCACGGAGAGAATTATGTCGTCGAACCAGACTGAACAGGACGCCGCGCAGGTCGAGATCGCCAAACGGGCGATGGAAATGAAGACAGCTGCGCCGGCGCCCCATCACCCCGCTCCCGACCAGACTTCGAACCCGGGCATGAATGACACGCCCAATACAAAGATCGCGCCCTCCGGCGCCTTTGATGCGGAGGGCCAACGGCCTGTGCTGGAGCGGTCTCGCAAGGTCCGTTGAATTTTGAGTTACATACAGTTGGGAGACACCATGGATATTCAGATCAACACTTCGAACAACCTCGAGGGCCGCAATGCCGTCGTCGAGCATTTGGAAACCGTCGTCCGCGATCGGCTCTCGCGCTTTGAAAACCGCCTGACGCGCGTCGAACTCCACGTCGGGGATGAGAACGGCGACCGAAGCATTGGCGGTGACATCCGATGCCAGATCGAAGCGCGCCCGGCGGGTCGGGATCCGGTGTCGGTCAGCGAGCAGGCCGACACGATTGATCAAGCCGCCAGCGGCGCGCTCGGCAAGCTCGCAACGCTTCTGGATCGGTCGTTCGGAAAACTGACCGACCGAAAAGGTCACTAGGCGCCAAAACCGGTGACCGCCGCGCCGCACTGAAGGGTGCAAGGATCGCGCTGTCGTGAGGCCTGGGGAATCAGGATCATCCTTCAGACGCGCGACCGACGCGAAGAACCGACGACAGGTCCCGGCGCCAAAGGCGCCGGGGTCTGCGTTTGCGGTCACGATTGTGAGAAGCGGATCAAGGCGAAGGTGGCGAGCAGGGCCACGAGTCCACCGGCGACCACGCTGGTCGTAACGGGATAGGCGCGCACAGTCGCCGAAACCTGTTCGCGCGTGGTTGCGGCGGACGAACCTGCCGCCTCGCTTAACTGCTCGGCCGCCCGCGTGATGGCCTCTGCCGAACGTGCGACAGCGTCTTCGGCGTCTGCGCCAGTCTTCTTTGCGGCGTCCTGAAGGTGGTTGGCGGCTTCGTCGGCAAGCGCGTGCAGATCACGGCTCAAGGTCTTCAAGGCGGAATGCGTCATGGCTGACTCCTTTGGATGACGCCCACACTGAAGCCGACCCCACGCTGCAAGTCGGTGATCTGGATCAAGGTGACGACGGGGCGACAGGCCTAGGGTCCGGCCATCGCAGGACACGCTCTTCTCGAGCAGGCCGCTCCGGCGATGGAGGCCATCGTGAGAACCCAAACCTTAAGCACGCTTGTCGGGGCGGCCCTGTCGTCCGAACCGGAGTTGGACGCCGGCGCGATCACGGTGATGAACGACGGCTGCGTGGTCACCCTAGGAGGTTCGGTCGACAGTCTGGCCCAGCGGATCGCCGCCCAAAAGGCTGCGCTTCGAGCCGACGGCGTCCACGGCCTGGCGATGGACATTGAAATCAGACGTCCTGGCGAAGAAGACTTTTCTGACGGCGCGATCGCCAGGGACGCCGTGGACTGTCTCGAACGCGACAAGATCGTCGCAGGGGCGAAGATCCAGGTCATCGTCGATGACGGCATCCTCACCCTCAGCGGGAGAGTGCAACATGCTTGGCAGCGGCTGGCCGCGAGCAGCGCCGTGCACGAAGCGCACGGTCTCCTGGGCGTCATCAACGACATCATCGTCTCGCCCCCCATCGGCGCTTCGCGCAGGCCCGCGCCGTACCCAGGGCGGTCGGCGATCACGCGGGCCTGGCCGGCGCCCGGTGACTACGGCCGGTCGACGACATCTTGAAACCCTATGCCTGGGTCGGAACATCCGGCTGGCGTTATGGCCCCCCGGGAGTGGCCCTCTATGTCCACATCACTTGATCCGCCTCATGACACCGCGTTGAATCTTGCGCTGTCCCTAATCTCCGCCTCGGTCGCGCCTGTCTTGCTGCTCGACGGCGACCTTGCGGTCGTCGCCGCCAGTCAGAGCTTCATGGAGACTTTCAACGTCGGACTCGAAGATATCCCTGGCGCGCGCCTTGCCGATCTTGGCGACGGCGAATGGAATGTGCCGCAGCTCTGGTCGTTGCTCAAGGCCACCGCCTATGGGCAGGCTTCGATCCGCGCTTATGAAATGGACCTCAGGTCGTCGCAAGGCGTGCGTCGCCTCGTCGTGAACGCTCAACGTCTCGACTACGGCGACGGACACGGTGTCCGGCTTTTGCTCTCCATCCAGGACATCACAAACGCGCTTGAGAGAGAGCGCCAGCGAGAGTCTCTCATCCGGCAGAAGGATGATCTCATCCGCGACAAGGCTGTTCTGGTGCAGGAGGTCCAGCACCGAACCGCCAATAGCCTTCAGATCATCGCCAGCGTCCTGATGCAGGGTGTCCGCAAGGTGGGATCGGACGAGAGCCGCGATCATCTGCGAGACGCTCACCAGAGGATCATGTCCGTCGCTGCCGTTCAGCGCCAGCTGGCCGGTTCGGATCTGGGCGACGTGGAGTTGCGCGGCTACTTCACGGACCTGTGCCGTAGCATCGGGGACTCGATGATCCGCGATCACAACCAGCTCAGCCTGAAGGTCACGGTCGATGACAGCATCGCCCCATCGGGGAAGTCTGTCAGCCTGGGCCTGATCGTCACCGAACTGGTGATCAACGCGCTCAAACATGCCTTCCCCAACGATCGCGACGGCGAAATCGATGTCGATTATCGCGCGCAGGGCGACGGCTGGACGCTCATGGTCTGCGACAACGGCGTCGGCCTGCCCGAAGGTCCAGGCACAGCAAAGCCTGGACTCGGCACGGGCATCGTCCAGGCGCTCGCCAACCAACTCGGCGCGGTGATCGACGTGGCGAACGGCAAGCCAGGGCTGCGCGTGTCGATCGTCTGCCCTCCCTCCACCCTCGCCAAGTCCTGAAAGGACGCCCCTATGGTCAACTCCATCCTCTCCCCCGATCACGAGGCGCTGACTGCAGAGCGGAAGGCGGAGCCCTCCATCCACCATATGCCGCACGGGTTCTCGGACCGGTTCGCCCTGGGGTTCACCAAACTCCTTCGGGTCTGCGCCGACACCTTCTTCGCCAAGCGATACGGACACCGGGCCATCGTGTTGGAGACCGTGGCGGCCGTGCCCGGCATGGTGGGAGCGACGATCCAGCACCTCACCTGCCTGCGCCGGATGAAAGACGACGACGGCTGGATCCGCACCTTGATGGAAGAAGCGGAGAACGAGCGCATGCACCTGATGACCTTCATCGAGGTGGCCAAGCCGACGTACTTCGAACGGCTGGTGATACAACTCGCCCAGGCGATCTTCTATGTCGGCTTCTTCCTGCTCTACCTGGTGTCCGCACGCACGGCTCACCGGGTTGTCGGCTATTTCGAGGAGGAGGCGGTGATCAGCTACACCCTCTATCTCAACGAGATCGACGAGGGCCGTTCTCCCAATGTCCCCGCACCAGAGATCGCGATCCATTACTGGAAGATGGCGCCGGATGCGACCTTGCGGGACGTCGTACTCCTCGTCCGGGCTGACGAGGCTCACCATCGCGACGTCAATCACGGCTTCGCCAGCACCTTGAACGGCGAAATCACCGATCGCGCCCAGGCCGCGCCCTACCCTGCCCACGCTGCAGAAATCCGGGCCTGAGCCGATGTCTCTTGCGTCTCCTGTCCCTTCGTTCGGCCGCATCGCGATCATCGGCGCCGGGCACGTCGGTGCGACCGCCGCTTACGCCATCATGCTTCGCGCCCTCGTGCGCGAGATCGTCATCATCGACCAGAACGCCGCCCTGGCCGAAGCCGAGGCGGCGGACATCGCCGACGCCAACGCCCTGGCGCGACCCGCTCGGGTCTGGGCCGGAGACTACGCTGACGCCGCCAGCGCCGGTATCGCCGTCATCACCGCCGGCGGCGCAACGCAAGGGTCGCAGAGCCGGCTTTCCGTAGCGGCCGAAAGCGCAGCCATCGTCAAAGACTGCGTGGGCAGTCTGATGAGGGCGGGCTTCAAAGGCGTCTTGCTCGTCGCGGCGAACCCGGTCGATTTGATGACCCTCGTCGCCGCCGGATGCTGCGGACTTCCTGCGGGGCGGGTCATCGGCACCGGCACTCTTTTGGACACCAGCCGGCTGAAGCAGACGCTGTCGCAAGCGCTCGCCGTCGCTCCGGCGTCGATCGAGGGCCTCGTCCTTGGCGAGCACGGCGACAGCGAAGTCGTTTGCTTTTCGACGGTCCGGATCGGCGGACAGCCCCTCGATCCCTGCGGTGGAGACCAGCCTCGGATCGACAAGGCCTTGATCGCGCGCCAGGTTCGTGACGCTGGCTACGACATCGTCAAGGGAAAGGGGTATACCTCCTACGGCGTGGCGACAGCGATCGTTCGCATTTGCGAAGCGATCATACGCGACGAGCGCGCCGTTTTGCCGGTGTCCACACAGCTCACCGGTCAGTATGGATTTTCTGGGCTCTGCTTGAGTCTGCCCTGCATCATCGGCGCAGAAGGCGTGGAGAAAATCCTCGCCCCCGAACTTGATCCGCATGAGGTGGCCGCGCTGGCGACATCCGCCGAGGTGTTGCGGACAGCCTTTGAATCCCTGTCCGCTTCAGGGCTGATGCCGTGACCCTGCCGTTGACCTGGATCAACGACGGGGTGTCGTAACGCGGGTCAATGTCGGGGTATGTCCCTACTCTCCGCCGCGCGCCACACCGTGGTCCTGGTCACTGCTCTGACCCTGGCCTCGTGCGAGTCCGCCGTTCCCAATCCATCCCAGGGTCCGATGACGACCCAGACTCCATCATTGTCGATCGCCCTGCAAACCGAGGCCGCCTCACGCGGACGCGCCCTGGCGATCATCGGCTGCGCGAGTTGCCACGCCATCGATCCCACCGGATCGAGCGCCTTGGCGTCCGCTCCGCCCTTCCGCGATGTGGTGCGTCGCCGATCGCTTGACGATCTTGAGACAGCCTTCGCCACAGGCCTTGTCACCTCTCACCCCGCCATGCCCGCTTACGTTTTCAGGGCCAGCGAAATTGACGACCTGGTCGCCTATCTGGAGACGCTTCGGTCGCGGCCGATGTCCGAGGCCTCTCGCTAGCTGCGGCGAACCTTTGCTGACGCGGCGCTCTCTTGGGGCCCCATGAAGAGCGTGACTGTCGTCAGGCTTGCCATGACGAACACCGCGCCGACCAGGGCGTTCGGTCCGAACGCGCGATAGGCCAGAGCGCCGATGATCGCCCCGGCCAAAAGCCCGCTCCACAGAAGCAGGAACGGCGCCCAGCCGAACCGGTCGCCGCCCACAAGCGCCGCCGTCAATCGCTTTCCCATCTTCACAAGGGCGCCGGTCATGTAGGTCAAACCGATCCGGACCTCGCCATCTTCCGCAAACACGGTGTTCTCGGCTCCCATGGCGAGCACCATCGGTATCGCCACGAGCAGCCCGGCCCCAAGCCAGTGAAGAACCACGGCCAACGCGAGCAGAATGGTCACCAGGCCTAGCACAGCGGGGCGCCGCCAGATCGTGGCGAGCCGACCGACCAGCGCACCGAGCATTACGCCGATGACGAAGGTCACGAGCAGCAAGGCCGCGAGCCCGGCGTGCGCCGGCTCTTCGACCAGTCCGATCCCAAGCCGGGTGGTGTTGCCGCTCATGAAGGACACGAAGAAGCCCCCCGTGACCAGAAACCCGATCGCATCGACATAGCCGGCGACCGCGGAAAAGGCGGCGGCCAGCGCCCGCGTGCGATTATCGGACTGCAGCACCGCTACGCCGCCGCCAGAGACGGACCGCCGTCCCGGTAAGCAAGAGGCATCCGCTGAAGCTGTCCGGGTTCGAGCCAGTAGCGCGCGTCACCGACATAGGCCGCCATCGCCTCTCCAGTCCTGACGACGATGGAGAGGCTCTGACCGACGGCGTCGATGGCGACCTCAAGCGCGCGCCCCCGCCATTGGAGAGGGATATGCATAGTCGTCCAGTCCGGCGGAAGCTGAGGGCGCAGCCTGATCCCGTCTTCCGTGAAGGAAACACCGGCAAACCCCATGACCGTCGTCATCCACACCCCCCCGAGCGCGGCCATGTGAAGTCCCCCGCCGATCGCCGCCTTGGCGTCGCTGAGGTCAATCGCGGATGTCCGCCGGAAATAGTCAAGCGCCTGACGGGTCCGGCCGAGGCGGGCGGCGGCCAGACCGTGCATTGCAGTGCTGAGCGAGCTGCCATGGCTGCACCGCGGCGCATACCAGGCGAAGTTCGCGGCATCTGCACCATCCGGGAAGGCTTCCGGCAGAAGAACAAGGAGCGCCACGACATCCGCCTGTTTGATGATTTGGGAGGCTGCGGTGCGGTCGCGACCGAGCACGACGTCTATCGGGACGGAGCGTCCTTCATAAGCCTGCAGGTCGATGTCTTCGAGGTTGGAGTAGCCTTCGAACTGTTCGAACAGGCCCGTGTCAGCGTTGAAACCGGTCGAGAGGGCTTCAGCGGCGGCCGGCCAGCTCGCGAACTCGGTATCGGTCAGGCCCAAATCCATCGAAAGCGCGGCCCACCGGTCCGGCCAGTGCTGCCGCAGCAAGTTCGCCACCTCGACGCCGCGCTCGATGTTCCAGCGCGCCATGACGTTCGTGAACGCATTGTCGTCGATGCTCTCATGATATTCGTCCGGGCCGATCACCTCTCGGATGTGCCGGCGCCCGTCTTCTTCGGGGACCGCGCGGCTGACCCAGAACCGAGCGGTCTCCAGCAGGATTTCCGCGCCAGCGTTCAGCAGGAAGGCTTCATCGCGGGTCAGGGTCCAGTACTGCCAGACGGCATAGGCCACATCCGCGCTGATATGCTGTTCCTGGGAACCGCAGAGGATGTCGAACACCTGCCGATCGGGCGCCACGGCCTGGTCCGGCGTGACATCGGCGCCTGTGTCCGCCGATTCCCACGCATAGAGCGCACCGCGCCATCCGAGGCGCGCGGCCTTTTCGCGTGCGCCGTCCAGCGTGTGGAAGCGGTACATCAGCAGCGCGCGCGCCGCCTCGGGCCAGGTGAGGCAATAGAAGGGCAGCAGGAAGATCTCGGTGTCCCAGAAGACGTGGCCCGCATAGTCCTCGCCTGTCAGTCCGCGCGCCGCGACAGAGACGAATTCATTGTCCGGATTGACCGCGCCGTTCAGGTGATAGGCGGCGAATCGCAGCGCCTGTTGCGCCGCCGGGTCGCCCTCGATCTGGACATCACTGGCGCGCCAGAAGATGCGGCGATGGGGGTCGAACAAGGGCACGCCAGAAGACGCGGAGTCCGTGAGCGCCAGCACCATGTTCGCCATGGCGAGGGCGACGAACGCCGCCGCCCGCGCTTGGGTCTCGGGGATCTGTTGCAGGGCCCAGAGATAGAAGCTCAGCACGCCGAAGAGGATCACGAGCCCCTGAAGGACGCCGAACGCGATCTGCCTCGGCCCAAACAGAGCGGCGTCGACCTTGCGCGGCGGTTTGCGCATGGCGTCCTTCTCGCTCGGCTCGGCCTCAAAGACGAGCGAGCAGACCGGGTCGATGACCAGTTCGAGGAAGATGGGGTGGGCTGGGAAGAGCATGGGAGGCGCGCCGAGCAGGATTGGAAGGAGCGCCAGGCCCGCCAGCGGGACATGGACGGCCACGATGAAGGTCAACGCCTTGCGCAGATTGGCGAAAATCCGCCGGCCAAGCCTGATGCCGCCCACAATCGAGCCGAAGCTGTCGTCAAGCAGGACGATGTCGGCCGCTTCGCGCGCGACGTCGGTGCCCCGCCGGCCCATGGCGATTCCGATAGATTCAGAAAGCGGCGAGCGGGTCATAGCTTGCTTCAGCCGGGGATGGTTGAGCCCCGGACGACGGGACCGGGGCATCCATGGCCGATAATTGATTTCTTCACCCCCGGGGCTTATATGTCCTCCCGAGGCCAGATCGGTTGAAACAGCCTCACCCGCCTCTTCGGAGGTCCACGCGTGAGCGAGATAGGGATTTCGGTCCCGGAAGCGGCTACCGAGTGACTTCTGATAAGGGCGCCTCCGGGCGCCCTTATCTTTTCCGGTGAAACTTCAGCTTCTCGCCCTTCAGCGTCTTGTCGATCAGCACGGCGAAGCGAACCTTGCTCATGTGGGCGATGGCGAGCGCCTGCGACGGTTCAGGGCTGTAGGCGCTTTCCACGAAGAGCTTGAGATCGATGCCGGCATCGGCGCCGCGCTTGACCCGGAAGAAAACCCTGTAGTCCCCTGCTCCGCCGTCGTTGCGCACACCGATACGCAGGAAGTTCGCCTCCGGGGTCTGATAGACATGCGCGGTCGGCAGACCTTTCAGGATGTGCGGCAGCGCCTGCGACAGCCCGTAGCGGATGGGGCAGAAGACGCGCCGCCTCGGGCCGTCCCAGACCGTGACCGCAGTTTCGTTGTGCTGGGCGGCGTCGAAGGTTTCACTGAAGCAGTGGTTGCTGAACCGGACATCGATCTTCACGCCGTTCGGACGCGACTGGGTGGCCATCTCCAGCACGAAGGGCTCGAGATGGTCGAACGCGAGCGTCTGCCCCGCGACTTCCAGCGGCGGAAAATACGGCCCGGCCATGGCCTACAGTCCAAGCAGGTCCGGCGACCGCTTGCGCAGTCTCGGCCGCACCGCCGCGCGCTTGGTGGCGGCAGCCTTATCCCGCGCGTCGATCATGTCCTTGTCCCTGCATTTTCTGCTGGCATCCCGACGCATTTCAGAATTTCGGATCAAAACGCGGTGCGCTGACCTCTGACACGGTCAGAACCGGCGTGTAGGCGCGGCCCGCTTCCCAGGCGTCCACGGCGTTCGACCATTCCTGCGCCATGTGGCGGCGCTGGGTCTCGAACTCCGCCTTGTTGTAGACGCCTCGCGAAGATCGCTCTTCGTGAGCGAGCCCTTTCTCGATCCAGTCCGAGTTGAAGCCCATCTCGTGCAGCAGGGTCGAGGCCGTCCGCCGCAGGTCGTGCACGGTGAAGGGCTCGAGCGGAAGGTTACCCTTTCCGGCCCTTTCAGCGATTGCACTGGTGACGCGGTTGAAGGTCGCCCGCGACATCGGCGCATCGGCGTCATAGCGCGACGGCAGGATGTATTTCGAGTTCCCGGCGCAGGTCTTCAGGGCGACCAGGATGTCGAGCATTTGGGTGGAGAGATAGACGTTGTGGGGGCGTGAGCGCTTCATGCGTGCGGCCGGGATCGACCAGACCGCATTCTCAAAATCCACCTCGGTCCAAACCCCGTCCTGAAGTTCGCTCTTCCGAACCATGCTGAGGAGGATGAACTTCAAGCCGAGCCTGATGGTCGGCAGGGTCGCCACCTCACCCAGGAGCATCAGCATGATCCGGATTTCGGCTGGGGTGAGTGACCGATCGCGCGGCCGGAAGGTGGCGATCGAAGCCGGACCCACGTCATCCGCAGGGTTGTCGATCTTCTCGCCGTGGAGGATCGCCCAGCCATAAATCTGTTTGACGATATCCCGGACATGGATCGCCGTGGCGGGTGCCCCGCGATCCACAATCGCCTTGCAGTGGGCTCGGAGGTCGTCGGGCGTGATCTCGCTCAGCAGGCGGTTCTTCCACTTCGGAAGGATGTCCCGATTGAAAATCGCCCGGCGCATGTCGCGGGTGCTGTCCGCCATCGGCGCGCGGTCCATCCAGCCCTGGGCGACCTGTGCGAAATCGTGAGCTTCCTTCAGGCGACGTTTGGCGCGCTGCTTTTCAACGGCGGGCGACACCCCGTCCGCGATCGCCTTCTTCACCTCGATAAGCCGCTCGCGGGCTTGGGCCAGCGTCAGTCCGGCCCGACCGTAACGCCCGAGCGTCAAGGTCTCTCGACGGCCGTTGAAGCGATAGTCGTAGCGGAATGAGATTACGCCGCCCGTCGAGACATAGACGTACATGCCGTCCCTGTCGGTACTCTTGTAAGCCCTTGCTTTCGGACGCAAATTCTTCAGTGCGGTGTCGGTAAGCACGGTATAATCGCCTCTGTCCGTCGATCCTCGAATTCGGTCACGCCGAGACGGTTTTTTCCTAGTTATCTCAACGACTTGCTGGGAATGAATACCGTCAGGGCGTGGCCCGATGTCAGGACGGTATGAGCCCGAGTCCGCTAGATCAATGCAGCGGCGTACCGTCGGGCAGTCCGACAAAACGAAAAAAGACCCTCCAAATGGCTCCGAAGGGTCTCGACAGAATTCACAATGTTGTCAGGCCTTTAGAGGCCGCTTCGGAAGCGATACCGAATGCTACCGAAGGGTCGGGACTATTCCCACTCGATGGTCCCCGGCGGCTTGGACGTCACGTCGTAGACCACGCGGTTCACGCCGCGGACTTCGTTGATGATGCGCGTCGCCGTCCTGGCCAGGACGTCCCAGGGGAATTGGTAGAAGTCGGCGGTCATGCCGTCGGTGGAGGTGACGGCGCGCAGGGCCAGGACCTTTTCGTAAGTGCGGGCGTCGCCCATGACGCCGACGGTCTTGACCGGCAAGAGGACGGCGAACGCCTGCCAGATGTCGTCGTAGAGGCCGGCCTTGCGGATTTCGTCCAGATAGATGGCGTCGGCGTCTTGCAGTGTGGCGACGGCGTCCGGTGTGATCTCGCCGGGGATGCGGATGGCCAGCCCCGGTCCGGGGAACGGGTGGCGGCCCACGAAGGCGTCGGTCAGGCCCAGTTCGCGGCCCAGCGCCCGAACCTCGTCCTTGAACAGTTCGCGCAAGGGTTCGACCAGCTTCAGCTTCATATAGTCGGGCAGGCCGCCGACATTGTGGTGGCTCTTGATGACGTGGGCCTTGCCGCTGGACGAGGAGACGCTCTCGATCACGTCGGGATAGAGGGTGCCCTGGGCCAGGAATTCGGCGCGCTCGATCTTGGCGGACTCGCGGTCGAACACCTCGATGAACAGGCGGCCGATGGTCTTGCGCTTGGTCTCCGGGTCCGAAATCCCGGCCAGCTCGCCCAAGAATTCCTTCGATGCATCAACATGCACCAGCGGGATGTTGTAGTGCTCTCGGAACAGGGTCGTGACCTGGCTCGCCTCGTCCTTGCGTAGCAGGCCGGTGTCGACGAAGACGCAGGTCAGCTGGTCGCCGATGGCCTCGTGGATCAGCACGGCGGCGACCGAGGAGTCCACCCCGCCCGACAGACCGCAGATCACCTTGGCGTCGCCGACCTGTTCGCGGATCTGGGCGATCTTCTCGTCGCGATAGGCGGCCATGGTCCAGTCGCCCTTCAGGCCCGCGATGCGGTGGGTGAAGTTCTTCAGCATCTGGTGGCCGCGCGGAGTGTGCATCACCTCCGGGTGGAACTGCACGCCATAGAAGCGGCGGGTCTCGTCGGCGATCACCGCATAGGGCGAACCGTCCGAAGAGGCGACGACGTCGAAACCTTCGGGGATGGCGACGATCTTGTCGCCATGGCTCATCCAGACGGTTTCTTCCTCGCCGACCGGGGCCAGTTCCGCCAACAGGGGCGAGGCCTTTTCGACCGTGATCTCGGCGCGGCCGAACTCGCGGGTGTGGCCGCCCTCGACCTTGCCGCCCAGCTGTTCGCACATCGTCATCTCGCCGTAGCAGATGCCCAACACCGGAACGCCCGCCTCGAACACGCCCTGCGGCGCGCGGGGGCTGCCTTCCTCGTGAACGCTTTCCGGCCCGCCCGACAGAATGATGGCCGCCGGGTTCATGGCGGCCAGGGCGGCCTCGGCCTTCTGGAAGGGGTGGATTTCGCAATAGACGCTGGCCTCGCGCAGGCGGCGGGCGATCAGTTGCGTCACCTGGCTGCCGAAATCGACGATGAGGACCTTTTGGTGGTCTTGCGGCGTGGTCATGGCGTGATCGAATCCGGGGCGGGAAGTTGCGCGGGGTCTTGGCCGGGTAGGGCCAAAAGTTCAAGGGCGGCGAGGCCATCGGCCTCAAGCACGCCAATCAGCCGATCGAGGGCGATCGCCAGATTCTGATCGACGTGATCCAGGGTGGAGGTCCAGTCCTCCAACGCCTTCAGCTCGGCGCGGCCGTCCGATACGCCGCGCAGGGCGATCAACGGCAGGCCGAACGTCTGGGCGGCGCGGACCAGGGCCCAGGTCTCCATGTCCACCATCTCGGCGTCGATGGCGTCATAGGCGGGGCCGGACACGACATTGCCGCCGGTCGACAGGCGCGCGACCGGCACGCCGGGGATGGGGCATGGCAGGGGCAGGACCGCAGGCTGGTCCAGCAGAGGCGTCACGCCCTTGGGAAAGCCCAGCGGGCTGGCGTCCATATCGCGATAGGCGACGGACGAGGCCTGATAGACGACGGCGTGCTCCAGCACCCGCGATCCGCACGACCCCCAGCGACACGATCAGGTCCGGCAGGTCCCCCGTCGCCTCCAGCCGCGCCAGAGCCGTGCCCAACACCACCGCCGCCTCGACGGGTCCGATGCCGGTCATCAGGGGCTGGATGCGGGCGCGCAGGTCTTCGCCGTATTCGGCCGGGGCCGCCATGACGCACAGGACCGAGACGTCGCCGTATCGTTCCTGGCGCCCCGTCCTCACGCGGTGCGCTCGTAAACGGCGGCGAAGAAGCCGTCGGTGTCGGCGGATGCCGGCGACAAACGCAGACGCGCGCCGGACGCCAGTTCGGCGAACTTCGCGCGGGCCGCGTTGGTCAAGTATCCTCCCCCGTTCACGGGGGAAGGGGACCGCGAAGCGGTGGAGGGGGCGGACGCCTCCCCGGCGCCGGAACTGTGGCCGCCCCCTCCACCACGCTGCGCGTGGTCCCCCTCCCCCGCTTCGCTGGGGAGGATCGGAACGGGCGTGAAGTCGGGATGAGTGGCCTCGAAGGCGTCCACGCTGGCCTCGTTCTCGCGCGCCAGCATCGAGCAGGTCACATAGACCAGTCGTCCGCCCGGCTTCACCAGCTTGGCCGCCTGCCCCAGGATGCGGACCTGCAGGCCGTGCAGCTTCTCGACCTCTTCCGCCGTCAGACGCCAGGCGTCCTCCGGGCGGCGACGCCAGGTGCCGGAACCCGAACAGGGCGCATCGACGAACACCAGATCGGCCTGACCGTTCAGGTCTTCCAGACCGCCGCCGTTCTGACCGATCAGGACCAGATCCGCCTCCACGCCTGCGCGTTGCAGACGCGGGCGGATGTTCTCCAGACGCTTGTTCACGACATCAGACGCGACCAGCTTGCCCTGTGCGGACATGGCCTGCGCCAGACCCAGGGTCTTGCCGCCGCCGCCCGCGCAATAGTCCACCACCGTCGAACCCGGTTCGGCGCCCGCCAGCCAGCAGACGACCTGACTGCCTTCGTCCTGAATCTCGAACTTTCCGGCCTTGAAGCCTTCCAGCGCCTGGATGTTGGGCGGCGGCTCGGACGGCACACGCAAGCCCCACTCGGACCAGGGCGTGCGAGCCACGTCCAGACCGGCTTCGCGCAGTTCGCTCTCGACCTCTTGCACCGTCGCGACCGCGCCGTTGACGCGCAGGTCGATGGGCGCGCGGGGCGCCATCAGGGCGTGGGCTTCCTCGGCCCAGCGCTCGCCGAAGACCGCCTTGAAATCCTCGACCACGAACTCGGGCAGGCCGGCGACGACCCAGCCGGGCAGTTCGCCCTGCCCGGCCGTGATGCGGCTGCGCTCCTGTTTGGACAGCGGACGCGGGCCATAGCCGTCGCCCGAATGCAGGGCCTCGATCTCTTCCAGAGGCAGGCCGTCGATGGCGTGCAGCGAGCCGATCACCAGGGCGCGGCCATCCTCGCGCCCGCCCATGATCCACGACAGGCGGCCGCGCGCACGCAGCACCTTATAGACCCGGTCGGCGATGGCGCGACGATCCTTGGACCCGGCGTAGCGGTTGGCGCCGCCCCAGGCCTTCAGGACGGCCTCGGCCGGTTGGCGGCCCTGGGCGATGGAGTCCAGGATGGAGGCGGCGGCGGCGAGACGGGCGGCTGGGGTCAATTCAGGCTTTCAGGAAAAACAGGGACGCCAGCACCATGACCAGTCCCGCAAGCGAGACCAACCAGACCAGCGACCGAACATAGGGAACGCCAAGGGCGTAGAGCGGCACATAGACGACGCGCGCCCAGAAATAGAGCGCCGTCCCCCACAGGGTCAGGGGGCTATCCGCCCCGATCACATGGGCGATCAGCACGGCGCCGATGAACAGCGGCAGGGTCTCATACAGATTGGCCTGGGCGCGTTCCAGACGGCCCGTCAGCGGCTTCTTCGCCACCGGCGTCGTGTCGCGCGCGCCCGCATTCCATTTCGAACCGAACTCGACCGTCCGCGCCCCTGCCGGCAGGAAGACCTGCACCAGCGCCAGGATCAGCGTCAAGGCCAGATAGGTCAGTTCGGTCGTCATGGCCTCAACCCTGTCTGTAGTTCGGCGCCTCGCGCGTGATCATCACGTCGTGGACATGGCTTTCCCGCAGGCCCGCGCCGGTGATGCGCACGAAGCGCGCACGGTCCTGGAAGTCGGTGATCGTGCCCGCCCCGACATAGCCCATGGAGGCGCGAAGCCCGCCGACCAGTTGGTGCAGCACCGGCGCGATCGGCCCCTTGTAGGCGGTCTGGCCCTCGATGCCCTCGGGCACCAGCTTCTCGGACGAGACTTCCTTCTGGAAGTATCGGTCGGCCGAGCCGCGCGCCATCGCCCCGACCGAACCCATGCCGCGGTACGACTTGTAGCTGCGCCCCTGATACAGGAAGACCTCGCCGGGGCTTTCGTCGGTGCCGGCGAACATCGAGCCCATCATGGCCACATTGGCGCCGGCCGCGATGGCCTTGGCCAGGTCGCCGGAATATTTGATGCCGCCGTCGGCGATGACCGAGGCGCCCGTGCCCCGCGCGGCGCGCGCCGCATCCATCACCGCCGTCAGCTGCGGCACGCCCACGCCCGCCACGATGCGGGTGGTGCAGATGCTGCCCGGACCGATGCCCACCTTCACCGCATCGGCGCCCGCGTCGATCAGGGCGCGCGTCGCGTCATAGGTGGCCACGTTTCCGGCGATGACCTGCAAACGGTTCGACTCGCGCTTGATCCGCTCGACGACCTGGGCGACCGAGGCCGAATGGCCGTGGGCGGTGTCGATCACCACCACGTCCACGCCCGCCTCCGCCAACGCCATGGCCCGCTCGTAACCGGCGTCGCCGACAGTGGAGGCGGCGCCCACCAGCAGGCGCCCCTGCTCGTCCTTGGCGGCGTTGGGGAAGGCCTGGGCCTTCTCGATGTCCTTCATGGTGATCAGGCCCACGGCGCGATAATCCTCGTCCACCACGATGACCCGCTCGATCTTGCGGGTCCGCAGCAGTTCGCGCGCCTCTTCACGGCTGGCGCCCTCGCGCACCGTGATCAGGTCGCCCGTGGTCATCAGCGAGGCGGCCGTGACGTTCAGGTCGCTCTCGAACCGCATGTCGCGGTGGGTCAGCATCCCGACCAGTTTGCCGGTCGCCGGATCGACGACGGGGAAGCCGGTGATCTTCTTGGCCTCGACGATCTGGCGCACCTCGCCCAGCGTCGTCTGGGGGCCGACCGTCACCGGATTGACCACCATCCCGCTCTCATAGCGTTTGACGGCGCGGACCTGATCGGCCTGCTCCTCGATGGTCATGTTGCGGTGCAGAACGCCCAGGCCGCCCGACTGGGCCATGGCGATGGCCAGGCGGCTTTCCGTCACCGTGTCCATGGCGGACGACAGCAGCGGGATGTTCAGTCTGATGTCGCGCGTCAGCTGGGTCGAGACATCGACCATCGCCGGCATGAACTCGGACGGGCCGGGTTCCAGCAAAACATCGTCGAAGGTCAGTCCTTCGCGTATCTCCATAGGGGAGTCTCCGTTTTGCGGGCCGCGTATAACGGGATGCGGGGGGGCGGGGCAAGGGCCTTGCCGCTTATGGGCGCGATAGATTTTATTGCTTTGCAACCGTAACGGCGGCTCACCATTCTGATCGCATGGTCGGCGTCATCCTCAGCACCGCGCGAAAACTGGCGATGAAGATCGCCAGCTATGGGCTGATGCATCTGGTGGTGGCCATCTTGACCGCCTTCGTCATCACCGGCGACTGGCGCATCGCCCTGGCGGTCGGGGTTGTCGAGCCGATCTTCCAGACCATCGCCTATTCCATCCACGACCGCGTCTGGCACCGCATCGAACGCCGTCGCCTGGCCTCGGGTCTGGAAGAGGCGACCGAGGCCGTCGCCGCCCGTCTGGACGTCATGTCGCCGGACGAACAGGCGCGCGTCCACGATCATGCGGGCCACAGCCACGCCCTGCCCCGCTCGTTCCGGCAGATCGCGATGAAGACGCTGACCTACGGCGTCATGCATTTCACCGTGGCCGTCACAGTCGCCTTCGCCCTGACCCACGACATCCGCACGGCCCTGGCCATCGGCATGATCGAGCCGCTGGTGCAGACGGTCTTCTTCACCCTGCACGACCGTATCTGGTCCCGGATCGAAGCCCGACGCGCCCGCCAGCAGGTCGCGGCCGCCTAAAGTCTCAGCGCTTGTTCAGCGCCACCAGAAACACCTCGGCGCTGTCCTTACGGCTGGACGCCGGCTTGACGTATTTCACCGTCTCGAACTCCTCGCGCAGCCGCGCCAGAACCCCGCCGGCGTCGCCGCCCTGGAAGTTCTTGGACACGAAATTTCCGCCCGGCCTCAGGGTGCGGATGGCGAAATCGGCGGCGATCTCGATCAGGGCGATGATCTTCAGGTGGTCCGTCTGGCGGTGACCCACGGTGTTGTGCGCCATGTCCGACAGCACCAGATCAGGCGCTCCGCCGACCGCGTCCAGCAGTTGCTGATCCACGCCCGGATGGGTGAAGTCGGCCTGGAGGATCGTCGCGCCGGGCACGGGCTCGATCATCAGCAGGTCCACCCCCGCCACCGCCGCCGCGCCGCGATCGACCGCGACCTGCAGCCAGCCGCCCGGCGCCGCGCCCAGGTCGATGACCCGCGACCCGCGCTTGATCAGCCGGAACTTGTCGTCGATCTCGATCAGCTTGAAGGCCGCGCGCGAACGCCAGCCTTCCGCCCGCGCCCGCTCCGACCATTTGTCCGACAATTGGCGCTTGATCCATTGCTGGCTCGACATCGACTTGGTGTCGGCCGTCTTCATCTTCGTGCCCATGCCGCGTCCGGCGGCGGTCCCGCCCGTGGGGGGACGCACCATCCGTCTGCGCTCTTGGGGCTTTTCGTCTTCGCTCATCGTTCCCACATAGCCCCGACCGACGTTGCGGGCTATGTCCCGCCCCAAATCAACCGCAAGAGGACGACCGACATGGCCGACACCCTGACCTTCACCCTGGACACCGGCGACGGCGAAGCCCGCGACGTGGTCATCAAGCTGCGCCCCGACCTGGCCCCCGGCCATGTCGCCCGCATCACCGAACTGGCTTCGGAAGGCTTCTATGACGGCGTGGTCTTCCACCGCGTGATTCCGGGCTTCATGGCCCAGGGCGGCGACCCCACCGGCACCGGCACCTCCGGCTCGACCAAGCCGAACCTGAAGCAGGAGTTCTCGGCCGAGCCGCACGTGCGCGGCGTCTGCTCGATGGCCCGCACCTCCGATCCCAACAGCGCCAACTCGCAGTTCTTCATCTGCTTCGACGACGCCACCTTCCTGGATCGCCAGTACACCGTCTGGGGTCAGGTCGAATCGGGCATGCAACACATCGACGCCCTGCCCAAGGGCGAGCCGCCGCGCAGCCCCGGCAAGATCGTCAAGGCGACGGTCAACTAAGAATACAATCTTGACGTTTTCCGACGATGGCTTGCAGTTGCGAAACTGATCCATCGTTCGGGGGACGGCTGGTGTGCGTATTCTCCAGGTCATCGAGCCGTCAGGCGGCGGCTCGGGACGCCACGTCGTCGATATGAGCGCCGCCCTGATCGACGACGGCCATTCGGTCGCCCTGGCCTATTCGCCCCTGCGCGCCGAACCGGGTTTCGAGGCTGGGATCGCGACCGTGCCCTTCACCGCCGTCGAACAACTGCCCTTGCGCCGCGCGGTCGGTCCCTGGGATGTTTCAGCGCTCAAGGCCCTGAACCGGTTGATCGCCCAACGGGGTCCGTTCGAAATCCTGCATGGCCACAGCGCCAAGGCCGGGGCCTTGGTGCGTCTGGCCCACGCGCCCGGCGCCGCCAGGATATACACGCCTCATGCCCTGCCGATGATGGGCGACGCAGGCTTGGCCAGGGTCGTGGCCGGCGCGGTGGAATGGACGCTGGCCCGCGCATCGACCGACGCCGTCATCGCCGTCTCGACTGAGGAGGCCGCCGTCGCTCGTCGATGGGGCCTGCCGAAGGACCGCCTGCGCGTCGTGCCGAACGGTCTGGCCGCCCCGCCCCGGCCCGACCGCGCCGCCGCCCGCCGGATCATGGGCGCACCGGACGACGCCCTGATCGTCGGTTTCGTCGGCCGCCTTTGTCGCCAGAAGGACCCGCTGCGCTTCGCCAAAGCAGCGCGATTGGCCCAACAGTGCAACCCCCGCCTTCTCGGCGTCATGATCGGACAGGGCGATCTGGCGGCCGCCGTGGCGAGCAAGGGCGGCGCGGCCGTGCGCCTGCTGGGCCAGGCGGATGCGCGCGAAATGATGGCGGGCTTCGATCTGTTCGCCCTGACCAGCCGCTACGAGGCCGACGCCTACGCCCTGATCGAGGCCGCCGCCCTGGGCCTGCCCATCGTCGCGACCGAGGTGGGCGGAACCGGCCGTCTGATGGCGGCCGGCGCGCGGATCGACCGTCTGCCCGTCGATGCGCCCGCCGAAGACCTGGCCCAGGCGATGCTGGCCGCCCTGGCCCGCCCGCCCAGGCTCTGCGCGGGGGCGACCCTGCCTTCGGCCGCGCAGATGGCGGCGCAGACAGCGGACATCTATCGCCGAGCCTTCCAGGGGCGCCGTCTGGGTGGCTGACCCCATACTGATAAACGGGCGGTTCCTGAGCCAGCCCCTCGGCGGCGTACAGCGCTACGCCCGCGAGATCGTTCGCGCCCTGGACCGCCTGCCAGACGCCCGCCTTCGCTACCGGCTGATGGTCCCCGATGGCGCCGATGTCCTGGCCCAGGACCGGATTCCCACGTCCCGCCTGTCCGGTCCCGGCGGCCATCTGTGGGAGCAGGTTCGCCTGGCGGATGCGGCGCGCAGCCATCGTCTGCTGTCCCTGTGCGGGGCCGGGCCGGTCGGGCATTCGCGTCAGTTGGTGGTGATCCACGACGCCGCCGTCTTCCGTCGCCCCGACATGTTCAGAGCCCGCTACGCCCTGGCGCATCGGATTCTGGATCGACGGCTGGCCAAACGGGCGCGACTGGCCACCGTGTCGCGGTTTTCACAGCGTGAACTGGCGGCCGTGCTGAACCTGGCGCCCGACGCCATCGCCGTGGCGCCGAACAGCGCCGATCATCTTCGGGACATCTCGCCGGACACGGAAATCCTGCGGGCGCTGGACCTGCCCGGACGACGCTACTTCATCGCCGTCGGCAATCTTGCGCCGAACAAGAACCTCGCCGTCGCGGCCCGCGCCCTGGCCCATCTTCCCGATCCAGACCTGCGGCTGGTGCTGGTCGGCGCGCATCTGACCGGCGTGACCAGGGCGTCGCTTGTGCCCGACGACCCACGCATCGTCCTGGCCGGTCGCCGCACGGACCCTGAGGTCGCCGCCCTCCTGCGCGGCGCGGCGGGGCTGATCTTCCCCAGCCTGTACGAAGGCTTCGGCATCCCGCCGCTGGAGGCCATGGTTCAGGGCTGCCCCGTGATCGCCTCCGACATCCCGGGGACCAGGGAGGTCTGCGCCGACGCCGCCCTCTATTTCGACCCGACCGACGACTTCGCCCTGGCCGACCGGATGCGGACGCTGCTGAACGCCCCGGCCCCTCAACCCTGGCGCGACACCACACACGCAAGGTGTAGGCCTGCAAGAGCGGGGCCGGTCTTGAGTTCAGCCGAACCGGCCCTCGGCCCAGCGCGCGGCGAAATAGCCGCCGGTCGCCGAGGTCGCGGTCAGCACCGTGCCCCACATCAGGTCCACCACCGTCAGCCTGGTCTGCCACGCCGCCAGCGTCGCCTGGTTGGTCAGGTCATAGGTCGCATAGGCCACGAACCCCAGCACCGCCCCGCTCAACGCCGCCCGCGTCCAGTTGCCGTCCTTCAGCGCGGGCGCGATGGCCAGAAAGACGGTCCCGGCGATGGAGATCAGATAGAACAGCACCGCCGCCTTCATGTCCGGCTTGTCCGCCATGATCGGCCCCAGCACGGGCCGATACAGCCGCTCTGTCATGGTGGTCAGCCAGACGAAGTCGATGGCGGCGAAGGTCAGGCCGGCCCCCAGATAGGCCGCGACATATTTGATCATGCTCGTGTCCTCAAACAGGTTTCAGTCGGTAATGGCTGACCGCCCAGGTCCGCCCTTCGTCGTTGCCGAACAGGCCGGCCGTCGCCAGGTAGAACCGCCGCCAGCGACGGGTCCACAGTCTGGCGTCGTCGCCATAGGTCTGGCGCATCAACACCGCGACCCGCTTGGCGTTCCGATCCATGTTGGCCAGCCAGTCGTTGGCCGTCCGGGCGTAATGACCGCCGTTCCAAGTCCATTCCTGCTCCACCGCGAACAGGTCGGGGAACTGCCGGATCAGGCCGCGGCTGGGCATGACGCCGCCGGTGAAGAAATGCTGGGCGATGAAGTCGTCGCTGTCGGTGTGGTCGAACCGATAAGGGGCTTCGCGGTGGGTGAAGACGTGAATGAACATCCGCCCGTCGGCCTTCAGCCAGCCCCGCGCCTTGGTCAGCAGGGCGCGCCAGTTGGCCATATGTTCGAACATCTCCACCGAGACGATGCGGTCGAACCGCTGATCGGTGTCGAAGGCGTTCATGTCGCGGGTGATGACGGTCAGATTGGTCAGGCCCCGCGCCGCCGCCTGGGCCTCGATATGGCCGCGCTGCCCGTGGCTGTTCGACACCGCCGTGATCTTCGCATTGGGGTATGTCTCCGCCATCCACAGCGACAGCGATCCCCAGCCGCAGCCCATCTCCAGGATCGTCTGACCGTCCATCAGATCGGCATGGGCGCAGGTCTCGGTCAGCGCCGCCGCCTCGGCCTGATCCAGGGTTTCCGCGCCGGTCGGATACAGGCAGCAGGAATATTTCAGCCGCTGGCCCAGGCACAGCTGAAAGAACTCGGGCGGCAGTTCGTAATGCTGCTGGTTCGCCGCATCCGTATGCTCTGCGATGGCGCGCTGAGCCATGTCGCGGGCGAACGCCGCCTCGTCGTGCGGACCGTCGCGATCCAGCCGCTTCCTGGCCTCCGTCACCAGGCTGTCGATCGCCGGACGGGTGATGAAATCGGGAAAGGGCGCGTCCTGAAGCTGGCGAATGGCGACATTGGTCAGGGTCATCGGGCGTCCTTGGCGATCAGGCGAAGCTTGCAGGTCTCAGGGAATACGCCGCCTCGCCTCCAGCGGATGCATCCGCCCTTGCACACGGCGCCCCCGATGCCGACATCCGGTCCGAAGCGGCGCGATTTCGGACGAAGTGCACACTTTGCACCCTGTCTTTTTCAGACGCCGATGCGGGGGAGTTCTGGACGAAGTGCACCAATTGCACCCTGTTTTTCGCAAGGGGTGCGTCTGAAAATCGCGACGCCCGATCCACGCCGCGACTTGCCCCTCGCCCGCCCCCGCGTTAGGCGTGGTCAACAGCCGATATTCACCAGATGATGAAAAAAGGGAGAGCGATGGGAAAGATCTACGCTGACGTCACGTCCGCGCTTGAGGGACTGACCTTCGACGGCATGACGGTCATGTCCGGCGGCTTCGGCCTGTGCGGCATCCCCGAGAACCTGATCGCCGCCCTGCGCGACAGCGGCGTCAAGGGCCTGACGGTCATCTCCAACAACGCCGGCGTCGACGGCTTCGGCCTGGGCCAACTCCTGGGCACCCGCCAGATCGCCAAGATGATCAGTTCCTACGTCGGCGAGAACAAGGAGTTCGAGCGCCAGTATCTCGCCGGCGAGCTGGAGCTTGAGTTCAACCCCCAGGGCACCCTGGCCGAGCGCATCCGCGCCGGCGGCGCAGGCATTCCCGCCTTCTTCACCGCCACCGGCGTCGGCACCCTGGTCGCCGAGGGCAAGGAGGTCCGCAACTTCGACGGCCGCGACTATGTGATGGAAACCGGCCTGGTCGCCGACCTTTCCATCGTCAAGGCGTGGAAGGCCGACGAGCGCGGCAACCTGGTGTTCCGCAAGACCGCCCGCAACTTCAACCCGATGATGGCCACGGCCGGCAAGGTCACGGTCGTCGAGGTGGAGGAGATCGTCCCCGTCGGCTCGCTGGATCCCGACCACATCCACACCCCGGGCGTCTATGTCGACCGCCTGGTCCAGACCGTGTCCGAAAAGCGCATCGAACAGCGCACCGTCCGTCAACGTGTCGCCGGCGCCGCCGCCGGATCGGAGGTCTGATCATGCCCCGCACCCGCGAACAACTCGCCGAACGCGCCGCCCGGGAACTGCAGGACGGCTTCTATGTGAACCTGGGCATCGGCATCCCGACCCTGGTCGCCAACTACATCCCCGCCGGCATGACCGTGACCCTTCAGTCCGAGAACGGCATGCTGGGCATGGGCCCCTTCCCCTATGAGGGCGACGAGGACCCCGACCTGATCAACGCCGGGAAACAGACGATCACCGAGATCCCAGAGTCGTCCTACTTCAGCAGCGCCGACAGCTTCGCCATGATCCGCGGCGGCCACATCAACCTGTCGATCCTGGGCGCGATGGAGGTGGCCCAGAACGGCGACATCGCCAACTGGATGATCCCCGGCAAGCTGGTGAAGGGCATGGGCGGCGCCATGGACCTGGTTGCGGGCGTCAAGCGCGTGGTCGTGGTCATGGAACACGCCAACAAGCACGGCCAGTCCAAAGTGCTGAAATCCTGCACCCTTCCCCTGACCGGCACCGGCGTCGTCAGCCGCATCGTCACCGACCTGGCCACCTTCGACGTCAAGCCTGACGGCGCCGGTCTGGAACTGATCGAACTGGCCGACGGCGTCACCCTGGACGAGGTCGCCGCCAAGACCGAGGCCGCCTATACGGTCGCGGCCGGCCTCGCCTGATCGAACGGCCGCCTCAGGCTCGGTCCTGGGGCGGCGTCCAGCCGTCCAGCCTGCGATAGGCGGCGCCGACGAAGGCCATCGTCAGCGGCGCCTGGATGGCGGTCAGCACCACGACGAACACGACCCAGCCCGCCATGCCGGACAGCAGGCCCGCGCCCCACAGCAGCACCAGGCCGATCTTGGGCGCGCCGGTCACGATCAGACCGGCCAGCAAAGACCAGAAGGCCCCGCGCGCAATGGTCATGCTGTTCAGCGACATCATGTGGCCGCGCCCGACCGTCGCCGGAGCGAACAGCGACAGCCGCACGCTGAAGGCCACGACTGCGAACAGGGCGAAGGCCGTCACCAACGCCAGAAGCCCCAGCTTCCAGACCGGCCCGACCGCGCCCCACCGGCGCATCTGGATGGCCTGGGCGTTCAGCTCGGCCATGCCGAACACCGCCAGCAGGACCAGGGCGACGACCGACAGGATCATGGCCATGAACACCGCGCACAGCAGGCCCGCGCCCAGCAGCCGCAACTCCGGCCGCCCGAACTGAAGCCCTGCCGGCCCCAGGCCCAGCCCGCGCGCCTGCACCGGGTCGTCGGTGATGGATAGCCGCGCCAATGCGCCGACCAGCGCCAGCGTCGCGGCCAGAGCGAACAGCGCCCAGACCAGCTCCGTCGCGCCCGCCGCCAGCGGCTGGACGCCCCAGAACCCGGCCGCCAGCAGGATCGCGCCCCAGGCCCCGCGCCACAGCCGAGGCAGGGCCGATCCCGCCGCCGACAACGTCTCGCCCAGTCGCAGAATCCGCCGTCCGTCCAACACCCGCCCCCGATTGCCGGGGGCGGATATAGCAGGGGACCATGACACCGCGCCAGCCAATGGCTAGAAGGCCGCGATGACCGCTTCCTCTCCCTCCCCCTCGCCCATCCATGTCATCGGCGGCGGCCTGGCCGGTTCCGAGGCCGCCTGGCAGATCGCCCAGGCCGGCGTGCCCGTCATCCTGCATGAGATGCGCGGCGTTCCGGGCGTCAAGACCGACGCCCACCACACCGACGGCCTGGCCGAGCTGGTCTGCTCCAACTCCTTCCGGTCCGACGACTGGGAGTTCAATGCGGTCGGCCTGCTGCACGCCGAGATGCGGGCGCTGGATTCGATCATCATGGCCTGTGGCGACGCCCATCAGGTGCCGGCCGGCGGCGCCCTGGCCGTGGACCGCGAAGGATTTTCCGCCGCCGTGACCGCCAGGCTTGAGGCCCATCCGCTGGTCACCATCGTCCGCGAGGAGATCGCCGGCCTGCCGCCAGAGGACTGGGACAACGTCATCGTGGCCACCGGCCCCCTGACCTCGCCCGCCCTGGCCGAGGCCATCCTGAAGGCGACCGGCGAGGAGTCCCTCAGCTTCTTCGACGCCATCGCCCCCATCGTCCATGCCGACAGCATCGACTTCGACATCGCCTGGCGTCAGTCGCGCTACGATAAGGAAGGCCCCGGCGGGGACGCCGCCGCCTATGTCAACTGCCCGATGGACAAGGCCCAGTACGACGCCTTCATCGACGCCCTGCTGAACGGCCCCAAGGCCGAGTTCAAGGACTGGGAGAACGTGCCCTATTTCGACGGCTGCCTGCCCATCGAGGTCATGGCCGAGCGCGGCCGCGAAACCCTGCGCCACGGCCCGATGAAGCCGGTCGGCCTGACCAACCCGCGCGACCCGACGGTCAAGCCGCACGCCATCGTCCAACTTCGTCAGGACAATGCGCTGGGCACCCTGTTCAACCTGGTCGGCTTCCAGACCAAGCTGAAGCATGGGGCGCAGGCCGAGACCTTCCGCATGATCCCGGGGCTTCAGAACGCCCAGTTCGCGCGCCTGGGCGGCCTGCACCGCAACACCTACCTGAACAGCCCCCAACTGCTGGACAAGCAGCTGCGCCTCAAGGCCATGCCGCGCCTGCGCTTCGCCGGTCAGGTGACGGGGGTGGAAGGCTATGTCGAAAGCGCCTCCATGGGCCTGCTGACCGGCCGCCTCGCCGCCGCGCAGGCGCTGGGTCGCGACCTGTCCGCCCCGCCGCCCGAAACCGCCATCGGCGCCCTGGTCGAACACATCACCGGCGGCCATCTGGAAGGCGCAAAGTTCCAGCCGATGAACATCAACTACGGCCTGCTGCCGCCGCTGGAGGCGCCCAAGGTCGACGAGGACGGCAAGCGCATCCATCCCAAGGAACGCGGTCGCGCCAAGAAGCGGCTGATGAGCATCCGCGCGATGGAAAGCCTGAAAGCCTGGCGCGACGCGGGCTGATCTGGTGGGCCCTGCTCAGCGCAGCTTGGGCAGGCCCGGCCGGAACCCTAGCGTCATCACGCCCAGCAGGACCACGCCGACGCCCATCAGCACCCACGCCTGGGTCAGGTCGGCCATGTGGTCGCGCAACAGGCCGGCGGCCAGCGGCGACAGGCTGGCGATGATGTATCCGCCGCCTTGCACGAAGGCGAGCAGGTCGCCCGACCGTGCGGGATCTTCGATCTGATCCATCGCCAGGATCAGGCTGAGGGGGAAGATGGCCCCGATCCCCAGGCCGAGAACCAGAACGACCGGGACCGCCAGGCTGATCGGCGCGATCACCAGCCCCGCCAGACCCAGCAGGGCCAGCACCAACGCCGTCAGGATCGGTCCGCGTCGATCCGGGAAGCGGCCGATGGTCATCGACACCATCAGGCCCGCCGCGACCTCGGCGCCGGTCATGCCGCTGAGCAGATAGCCGGCCGTGGCCCTGGGTTCGCCCAGGTCGATGTAGAAGGGCGGCAGCCAGGCCAGCACCAGCGTATAGGCTGATGTGCCCAGCCCCATGATCAGGATCAGCCGCCACGCCCGGTCCTGGCGCCAGAAGGGACGTTCCGGGTCCGTGGCCTCGACCAGGGCGGCGCGGTTCGGCTCCTCGGCCGCCGGATCGCGCGACGCCGCCAGCCAGATGATCGCGGCGACGAAGGCCGGCAGGCTCCAGAGCGCCAGCGTCCCGGCCCAGCCGACCGTTTCGGCCAAACCCGCCGCTGTGGCCGCCGCGATCGCCGCGCCGCCCATGATGCCGGTCGTGTATAGCGCCATGACCGTGCCGAACCGGGCCGGAAAGGCCCGTTTGATGACGACCGGCGCCAGGGCCTGGATCAATGCGACGCCGACGCCGACGACCGCCGCGCTGGCGATCAGCCCCGCCGTACCTTTGAGCGTAACCCGCACCAGACAGGCCCCGCCGATCAGCAGCGCGCCCAGCAGGACCCCGCGCCGCTCGCCCAGCCGCCGCCGCAGGGGCCGGATCGACAGAGCGCCCAGACCGATCATCAAAACCGGCAAGGTGGTCAGCAGGCTGGCGGCGGTCGAACCCATGCCCGTCGCCCGTTCGATCAGGTCCAGCAAGGGTCCGACCGCCGCCATCGCCGGACGCAGGTTCAGCGCCAGGGCGACGATGGCCGCCAGCAACAGCAGCGACGCGCCGCGCGTCGGCGTGGCGTTGGATCGTGTGGACATGGAGGACTCCGGCTGAAAATCGCGCTAGTCTCTCGACCTCAAGTATCTCGATGTCAAGATAACCATGCCCGACCGAGCCTCCCGCGCCGCCGCCCAATGGGCCGTGCAACGCCCAGACCTGGATATGCTGCCGATGGAGGTGCTGGGCCGGCTGAACGAGGCGTCCCAACTGGTGATCCGCGAGCGACAGACGCCCCTGTTCGCCCGCCATGGCCTTCAGCATGGAGAGTTCGATGTCATGGCGACGCTGCGTCGCTCGGGAGAGCGCGACGGCCTGACGCCGACCGCCCTGTTCGAGGCGGCGATGATGTCTTCGGGCGGCATGACCGCGCGGATCGACCGGCTGGAGAAGGCGGGCCTGGTCGAGCGCCGCCCGCATCCCGGCGACCGTCGCGCTACGCTGGTCCGGCTGACGGACAAGGGTTTCGCCTTGATCGACGCCATCATGCCCAGTCATCAGGACACGGCGCGAGAGGCGCTCTCCGGTCTGTCGGTCGATGAGCAGAAGACGTTGAACGGCCTGCTGGCGCGCCTGATCGCCGGCCTGAGCGGCTAGGTCAGATGCGGCCGAGCAGCACGGCCCACAGCAGGCGCAGCCGCTTCAACGGCTCGGGCCGATCAGGGTCGGTCAGGGCGGCGTGGGCCACGGCGGGGAAGCCGAGGGGCGGCAAGTGTTTCAGCCCCGCATTGGCCGTGGATCGCAGGGCGGCCGCCTCATGGCCCCGGCCGGTCTGCGTCAGTCCCCGGACACGGCCCGCGTCCGCGACGGCCGCGTCATGCCCCTCGCCCGCCAGGATCCGAACCCCGACCTGCATCGGCCCGACGTAGAAGGCGTCCAGGTCGTGCGGCTCTTCGCGCACGCGCCCGATATGGGCCTCGATCAGGGCGTCGAACGGCGCGCGGTCCAGGCCGTGGCGCGCGACCAGATCGGCCAGGGCCTCCAGCACAGGATGGCCCTTGCGCGGCGCGCCCGCAAAGACGCCGTCCATCTGTTCCGCCCACCAGGTGTAGCGCATCTCGGCCAACAGCGGCTGGGTCACGCGGGTCGGTATGGCCATCAGCTCGGCCTCGAAGGCGTAGAGCGTGATAAGATCGGCGCGCGCGGCGGGCTCCGCGACAAGGCGGCTGGACAGCCAGCGATCCGGATCGGCGTCGCGGACCTGCTGGTCCAGGGTGTCGGCGGGGGCCGGGGCGGCTTGGGTCACGGTCAGGCCGCGCGCGACACCGCGAAATCGGCCAGGTCCTCCAGCGCCGCGCGCCAGTCGCCGGCGGGCAGGACCGACAGGGCGGCCTTGGCGGCGTCGGCGTATTCGCCGGCCAGATCCAGGGTCGCGCCGATGGCGCCCGAGCCGACCACCAGTTCGCGGGCGCGGGCGAAATCCTCGGGCGTGCGTTCGCCCTTGGTCACGGTGCGATCCCAGAAGGCGTCCTCGCGCCCCCTGGTGCGGGCGACCGCCAGCAGCAACGGCAGTGTGGCCTTGCCCTCGTTGAAGTCGTCGCCGGCGTTCTTGCCCAGGGCCTCGGCCGTGGCGCCGTAATCCAGGGCGTCGTCGGCCAGCTGGAAGGCGATGCCCAGCGCCATGCCATAGTCGCGCATCGCCTTGACGGCCTCGGCCGAGGCGCCCGCCCCGACCGCACCCGCCTCGGCGGCGGCGGCGAAGAGTTCGGCGGTCTTGGCCGAGATGATCTGCAGATAGGTGTCCTGATCCAGATTCAGGTCGTGGGCGCGCGTCAGCTGCAGCACCTCGCCCTCGGAGATCACGCGCGACGCCGAGGCCAGAATACCCAGCGCCCGAAGCGAATCCGTCTCGACCATCAGTTCGAAGGCGCGGGCGAACAGGAAATCGCCGACCAGGACGCTGGTGGGCGCGCCCCAGATCAGATGGGCGGCGACCTTGCCGCGACGCAGTTCGGACGCATCGACGATGTCGTCATGCAGCAGGGTGGCGGTGTGGATGAACTCGACGGCGGCGGCCAGCTTCTTGGGCGACAGAATGTCGTCGTCGGCGCCCGCCGCGCGCGCGGCGGCGACGGTCAGCAGGGGACGCAGGCGCTTGCCGCCGGCCGACACCAGATGTTCGGCCAGTTTGGGAATGATCGGCACGTCCGACTGCATCCGATCCAGGATCAGCGCGTCCACGGCGGCCATGTCGCGCTCGGCCAGCCGGACAAGAGCGTTGACGTCGCCCTTGGAGCGGGGAGCGGCGGCGAGAGCGACTTCCAAGAGATACTCTTTCACTGGCGCGGCGAACCGCGTCGAAGGATGGGCGGCCGGTTCGACTTGCCCCGGCGCACTGCGGCGCACAATGATGTTCGCCCCCTTGAGGGTCAAGGAGATTGAGGCTTGGACGCGGTCGAAACGACGCCGCCGCAGATCGTGGAGAACGGCCTGCTGAACGGACGGGTGCGGTTGCGCCAGCCCGCGCGCGGCTATCGCGCCGGCATGGACGCGGCCCTGCTGGCGGCGGCGGTTCCCGCCCTGCCGGGGCAGACGGTGATCGAGGCCGGC
>NZ_DALZQC010000006.1:0-60676 GCF_032017145.1 Brevundimonas sp. | reverse complement strand
CACCTTGCGCCCGGCCGGCGCCGGCGCGCGGCTGTCCAGAACCGCCTCCAGGGCCGTACGCAGTTCGGCGATCCGCTGTTCGGACGTCAGTTTGCGGCCCTTGCGATCCACCACATAGAAGCTGTCCACCGCCCGCTCGCCATAGCTGGCGACATGGGCCGAGCGGATGCTGAGACCCTCGTCGTTGAACACCCGCGACAGATCGGCCAGGAGGCCCGGCCGGTCGGCGCACGACACCTCGACCACGGTGGCGAGTTCGCTGGCGTGGTGGTCCACCGTGACCACGGGACGAACCTCGAAGGCGGCCTTTCGGGCGTTGCCGGCCGGCTGGGGCGGCTGGCCGATCCGACCCTCCCCGCGCGCGGCCTTCTCCAGCGCCTCGACCAGGGTCTTCACTCGGCGCGGCTCGGCCTGGCCATAGGGCAGGCCCGCCCCGTCCTGAACCCGGAAGACGTCCAGGACCACCCCGTCCTCGGTCGCCACGCGCGCGTCGGTGACGTCGGCGCCCAGGGCGGCCATGGTCTGGGCCAGGTCGGCGAACAGGCCGGGCCGGTCGGCGGCGGCGATGGAGATTTCGGTGGCCTGGACCGGCAGTCCCTCGACCGGCGAGACTGGCGCGGCCTCGGCCGCCGCCCCGGTCCGGCGCGCGCGTTCGACCAGGGCCGGATGGACCGACAGCGGATCCTCGCGCGCCACATCCTCGCCCCGGAACAGGGCGGCGACCTGATTGTAGAGGGTGCGCATCAGCTGACCCTTCCAGCCGTTCCACACCCCCGGCCCCACCGCCCGGATGTCGGCGACGGTCAGGACCAGCAGCATCCGCAGCCGCTCGGGATCGCCGACCAGTTCGGCGAAGGCGCGGATGGTGGCGGGATCGCTGAGGTCGCGCTTCTGGGCGTAGTCGCTGAGCGCCAGATGGCTGCGCACCAGCCAGACGACCAGTTCGATCCGGCGGGGATCGACGCCCAGCCGTTCGCAGGCCCTGCGCGCGGCGATGGCGCCGTCCTCCAACTGCCCGCGCTCGCCGCCCTTGCCCACATCGTGCAGCAGCATGCCCAGCATCAGGGCTTCCATGTCCGAGATCAGATGCACGATCTCGCTGGCCATCGGGTGGTCGGTCTTCAGCTTGCCGCGCGCGATGTCGTTGATGACGCCTATGGCCTGAAGCGTATGCTCGTCCACCGTATAGGCGTGGTACATGTTGAACTGGGTCTGGCCGACGATCCGACCCCATTCGGGCAGGAACCGGCCTAGCAGTCCCGTCTCGTTCATGATGGTCAGCACGCGATAGGGCCGCTGCCCGTGCGCCAGCACGTCCAGGAAAGCGCGCGACGCCGCCGGATCGCGCCGCAGCCGGGGCGTCACCAGCGACAGCGACCGTGTGACCGCCGAAAAGGCGTCCGGGTGCAGATCCAGGTCCTGCTTGTCGGCGGCTGTGAACAGGGTCAGCAGCTTGACCGGATCGGCGGCGAACACCTCCGGCCCCTCTACCGACAGTCGCCCCTGGTCGATCCAGAAGCCGTCGATCTCCAGCTTGCGACGCGCCGGCCGGAACGGCGTCATCAGGCGCGACAACCCTTGCGCCGTCTTCTGGTGCCGCGCCTCCAGCTTGGCGGACATGGCGCGGGTCAGGGCGCCGACGTCGCGCGCCACCAGGAAATAGCGGCGCATGAACCGCTCCACCGCCGGCTCGTCGCCGCGCCCGCGCCAGCCCATGCGCCGCGCGACCTCGGGCTGCATGTCGAAGGTCAGCTTTTCCTCGGCCCGTCCGGCGATCAGGTGCAGGTGAATGCGGACGCGCCACAGGAAGTCGAAGGCCTCGTCCGAGGTGCGGCGTTCGCGCGGGGTGAACAACTCGTCCATCACCGTCGCGCCCAACCGGCTTTCGGGGGCCAGGGACCGGGCGATCCAGTACAGGGTGTTCAGGTCGCGCAGCCCCCCCTTGCCGTCCTTGACGTTGGGTTCGACCTTGTAGCGGGTGGAGCCGGCCTTCTCGTGGCGAACGGCCCGCTCTTCCAGCTTGGCGGCGATGAAGGGGCGCGGGTCGGACTTGGACACCATGTCGCGAAACCGGCCGATCATCAGCTCGGCCAGACGCTGATCGCCCGCCAGGGGCCGCGCCTCCAACAGAGTGGTCCGCACCGTCATATCGGTGCGCGACAGCGACAGACATTCCTCTACCGAGCGCACCGACGGCCCGACCTTCACCCCCAGATCCCACAGGACATAGAGGACGAATTCGATCACGCTCTCGCCGCGCGGCGTGGCCTTGGCCGGGCGCAGGAACAACAGGTCCAGGTCCGAAAAGGGCGCCAGCACGCCCCGGCCGTAACCCCCCACCGCCACCAGCGACAGCCGCTCGCTCTCGACCGCCGAGACCGGGAACAGGGTTTGCGTCGCCACCCGCCACAGGGCCGCCAGCATCTCGTCGGCGGCGGCGGCGTACAGGCGGGCGACCTCGCGCCCCTTCAGTCCGGCGTCCAGCTTGCGCTCGGCGCGGGCGCGGGCGGCGTCATAGGCCTCGCGCAGAACGAAAGAGACCGCCGCGCGCGGATCCTGCGCGGCGGCGGCCTCGTCTAGTCGGTCGTCCAGGCTGGGCGAAGCGGGGGTCATGTCGCCGATATAGGCTGCAAACCCCTGCCGCGTCAGTCGGCGATTATTCCGGGCGAACGCGCTTCTTGCGGAACGAGGGGTTCAGGATCTGTTTGCGCAGGCGGATCGACTTGGGCGTCACCTCGACCAGTTCGTCGTCGTCGATATAGGCGATGGCCTGTTCCAGCGACATCTGGCGCGGCGGGGTCAGGCGAACGGCCTCGTCCTTGCCGGCGGCGCGGACATTGGTGAGTTGCTTGCCCTTGATCGGGTTGACGTCCAGGTCGTCCCAGCGCGCGTTCTCGCCGATGATCATGCCCTGGTAGGTCTTTTCACCCGCGCCGACGAACATGACGCCGCGATCTTCCAGGTTCCACAGGGCGAAGGCCGCCGTTTCACCGTCCGAGTTCGAGATCAGCACGCCCTTCAGACGACCGGCGATGGCGCCCTTGTGCGGCTCATAGTGGCTGAACACGCGGTTCAGCACGCCCGAACCGCGCGTGTCGGTCAGGAACTCGCCCTGATAGCCGATCAGCGAACGCGACGGCGCTTTCAGCTGGATGCGGGTCTTGCCGGCGCCCGACGGGCCCATGTCGGTCATTTCGGCCTTACGGGCCGACAACTTCTCGATGACGATGCCCGAGAATTCGTCGTCCACGTCGATCATGACGTCTTCGATCGGCTCCAGCTTCTCGCCGTTCTCGCCGGTCTGGAACACCACGCGCGGACGCGAGATCGAGACCTCGAAGCCCTCGCGACGCATGTTCTCGATCAGGACGCCCAGCTGCAGTTCGCCGCGGCCCGCGACCTCATAGGCGTCGCCGCCTTCGGTCGTGGTGACGCGGATGGCGACATTGGCCTCGGCCTCTTTCAGCAGGCGGTCGCGGATGACGCGCGACTGGACCTTGTCGCCTTCGCGGCCGGCCAGGGGGCTGTCGTTGACCGAGACGGTCATGGAGATGGTCGGCGGGTCGATCGGCTGGGCGTCCAGCGGCTCGGTCACTTCCATGGCGCACAGGGTGTCGGCCACGGTCGCCTTGGACATGCCGGCGATGGCGACGATGTCGCCCGCTTCCGAACCCTCGTCCAGCGGCTGGCGCTTCAGGCCGCGGAAGGCCAGGACCTTGGTGATGCGGCCGCGCTCGATCTCCTTGCCGTCGCGATCCAGGGCGTGGATGGCCATGCCCGGAACGGCCTTGCCGCTCTCGATGCGGCCGGTCAGCAGACGGCCCAGGAAGGGATCGCTTTCGATCAGCACATCCAGCATGCGGAACGGCTTGTCCTTGTTGGCCTGGACGGCGGGCGGCGGCACGTGGTCGACGATCAGGTCGAACAGCGGGGCCAGGTTGTCGTTGGGCTGGTTCAGGTCCAGCGTCGCCCAGCCGTTGCGGCCCGAGGCGTAGATGTGGGGGAAGTCCAGCTGTTCGTCCGTCGCGCCGATGGCGGCGAACAGGTCGAAGGTCTCGTTGTGGACCCGGTCCGGGTCGGCGTGGGCGCGGTCGACCTTGTTGATGCACAGGATCGGACGCAGGCCCATCTTCAGCGCCTTGGTCAGCACGAACTTGGTCTGGGGCATGACACCCTCTTCGGCGTCCACCAGGATGACGCAGCCGTCCACCATGCCCAGGATCCGCTCGACCTCGCCGCCGAAGTCGGCGTGGCCCGGGGTGTCGATGATGTTGATGCGCGTCTCGCCGGCCTTGCCGTTCCAGAGCACCGAGGTGCACTTGGCCAGGATGGTGATGCCGCGTTCCTTCTCCTGATCGTTGGAGTCCATGGCGCGCTCGGTCGTCGCCTCATTGGCTCGGAACACGCCCGACTGGGCGAGCAGTTGGTCGACCAGGGTCGTTTTGCCGTGGTCGACGTGGGCGATGATGGCGACGTTGCGCAGGTTCATGAAGGGCTCGGCCGGACTGTGTTCGGTCGCGGAGGATCCGCGCCGCTGCAAGGGATGCAGGCATTGGGGGGAGAAAGTTTCGCGCGCCTCTTACAGGCAAGAGCGGTGAAACGCCAGAGCGGGCGTTCGCGGCGTCGATTTCCAAGCTTACCGATATTTCATCCGCCTGGCCGCATCCGACGCTGTCGGACGGCGCCTCCTTGCACCAACGGACCCGAAGCCGGGTCGTGCCGATGCAGGAGATGACGACGATGAACGCGATACTGGGACTGATGCTGGCCGGCGCCCTGCTGGGCGGGCCCGCGCCGGACATGCGGGTCGAGGCGCAGGGGCTGAACATGGCTCGGGCGGGCGATCCGATGATCCTGGCGGGCCGTATCCGGGCCGCCAGCCGCGACTGGTGCGCCGCGCACCGCGCCTTCCTGACCCCGGATTCCGTGGGCGACCTGCGCGTCTGCGAACGGGAAATGCGCCGCCGGGCCTCCAACGCCATACCATGGTCCCAACGCCTGGCCTTCGTGCGCGCCGGCGGACAGACGGCGCTAAACCGGCCCTAAAGCGGCCTGAGCATATAGCGGGCGTCCGAACCATAGCTGGCCAGCTTGGCCGCCATGGCTTCGGCGGGCTGTTCGGCGAACCCATGCCGGGACCAGAAGCCCACGGCGTCGTTGACCGCCACCAGGGCGATCATGGGCCAGCCGTCCTCTGTCGCCTGTTCGGCCAGGCGTTCGACGATGGCGCCGGTGACGCCCCCGCCCCGCGCCTCGGGGTGCAGGGCCAGGTCATGCAGATAGATCAGCGTCGGATCGGCCGGCAGGCCCTCGATCACCGTATTCAGCGGCGGGGCGCTCTCGGCCTTCCACGGATAGGCGATCAGATAGCCGCGCGCCGGTCCGTCCGCGTCCGCCAGCACGAAACATCCGCGCGGATAAAGCGCCAGACGGTTCTCGAAACAGGCCCGATCCTCGAAATGATCGGGAAACGACAGCCGCGCCACCGCCGTCACCGCCTCGATGTCGTCGGGCCGCATGGGCCGCCAGCTCAGCCCGCCGTCGGTGCGGGGCAGCGCGCGTTCAACTCCGCCTTGTGGAAGCGCCATCGAATGATCCTTTCCTGCCCGTCCATCACGCCTTCGATACGAGCGTTCAGGGTCTCGCCGTCTCGTTCATAAACGAGGCGCTTGGGAAAGTCGTCGTCGGCGGCCTGTTCGAAAACGACGCGGCTGGGACCGGAGGCGACGACGGGAAAGATCGTGACCGGCAGGCCCTCGGGCTGGGCGAAATAGGCATAGGGCGCGTCGGGCCCCGGCGCGGTCGGGGCGATACGCGACTGCTCATAGCCGATGCGGCCGTCTCTCAGCGTGACATTCACCCCCAGCATCAGCGACAGGCGTGGCTCGGTCCAGACCTCTGAGACTTCCCGACCGGGTTCGCAAAGTCGCCAGGCGCCGGACATCCAGCCCAGGTCGGGGCGCAACTCCGCCTGCAGGGCGGCGGTCATCATCAGAACAGTCAGCATATCGTGTCTCCCTCCATAAGGCGGGCGAGATTAGCTTTGCCGGCGCGCCAAGGCTTGTAGGTTTGCGACGTCCGATCTGTCCTGGGACGCGATGGCGCGCGCCAGTTCGTGCTGTTCGCGCGCCCATTCGGTGGCGGTGCAGCCCAGAAAGCGGCGGAAGTCCCGCGCCATTTGCGGCTGATCGAAATAGCCGGCTCCCAGGCCCGCCGCCAACCAGCTTTCGACCGCCGCCTGGGGGCGGGCGGCATGGTCGAACACGCGGCGAAATCGGAAGATCGACCGCAACAGACGCGGCGGCACGCCGACCCTGTCGGCGAAACGCCGTTGCAGCGCCCGTCGTTCGTGCGCGTCCCGAACGGGTGTTCGCCGTTCCGCCTCTTGCGCCTCCACCTCGGCGCGGACGGCGCGATCCAGGCCCCAGTCGGCCCGGCGTCTTTCGTGTTCCAACCAGGCGACGAAGGCCGAAGCCTGACCTTCCGGGTCGCCGGATGGTGGACTGAAACCGGCCAGACGCCCGATCATGTCCAAACGCCGATCGGTCGCTTCGGTCAGCGAATGGCCCAGGAAGTCTCTTGCGCCGTCCGGCTCGAACCTCACGGCGACCATTTCCGTGGGTCCGGTCGACCGCATCACCAGCGGTCGGGTCAACTGTCCCGCAAACAGCGCCGACGGTTGAAGACGGAACACACCGTCGTCGCCTTGTTCCTCGTACGGGGCGCCGAGATCGAATCCCAGCTCGGGGCAACCGTCCGGCACGACGCGCTGGATCGTCGTCGAAGGGTGCGCGGCCCGATAGGTCCAGATGACGCGCACGAAGGGCCGCAGGGCCTGGGGCGGCGCGAACTCCCTGTAGTCATCCTCCCCCAAGGGCAAATCAGTTCGCCTTGGATGGATCGGGCGGGGCGTCGGGCAGGGCCGAGACGGGGACGCCGTCGTCCTGCAGCTTCCTGACATCGGCGGGCGTGGCCTCGCCGTAGATTTCGCGCTTCTCGGAGCGGCCTTCGTGGATGTCGCGCGCCTCGCGGGCGAAGGCGTCGCCGACATAGTCGAAGTTGGCCTCGACATGGGCGCGAACCTCGCGCGCCGCCTCCATCATCATGGTCTGCATCTTGCGCATGGCCTCGGGCGCCGTCGGGTCCGGCGTGGCGTCGGCGCGCTTCGTCCCGCTGATCGACGGCGCCATGACCGCCTTCTCGACCCCGCGCGAGCCGCAGAACGGGCATTCGATCAGGCCGCGCGCCGCCTGATCGTCATAGTCGGAAGACGAGCCGAACCAGGCCTCGAACCCGTGGTCGTGGTCGCATTTCAGGGCGTATCGGATCATGGACGGATCAGGCGGGCGGCAGGAAGTCGCGGTCGTGGGTCAGGGCGGGCACGGCGCGACGGGCGCGCGCCACCGCCTCCATGTCCAGTTTCGCCCGCAGGATGCAAGGGTCGTCGTGGTCGGCCCTGGCGATCACCTCGCCCCAGGGACCGACGACGGTGGAACGGCCCCAGGTGCGCCGGCCGTCCTCGTGCAGCCCGCCCTGGGCGGGCGCCAGAACGAATGCGCCGGTCTCGATGGCGCGGGCGCGCAACAGCGTCTCCCAATGCGCCTCGCCGGTCGGGGCGGTGAAGGCGGCCGGGACCGCGATCATCGACGCGCCCGCCCTGGCCAGCTGGCGATGCAGACGGGGGAAGCGGATGTCGTAGCAGATGGTCAGGCCCAGCCGGCCCCAGGGCGTATCCGCGACCGCCGCCGCGTCGCCGGGCCGCACGGCGGCGCTTTCGCGATACCGTTCGCCGTTCGGCAGATCGACGTCGAAGACGTGCAGCTTGTCATAGCGCGCGGTGATCGCCCCAGATGGATCGATCAGCAAGGACCGATTGGCTGCCCGCGCATCCCCGACATGGCCAGACCGCACGATGGCCGAGCCGATCAGCAGCCAGACGCCCAGTTCCGCCGCCAGACGACGCAGGCCCAGAACCGCCACATCCTGATCCTCGTCGGCTATGGCGGCGTCGCGCCGATCGCGGCGCTGCTCCAGCAGATTGGTCCCTTCGGGCGTCAGGACGAAGCGCGCCCCGCCCAACGCCGCCTCGCGGATCAGGGGTTCGACATGGGCCAGCCCCCCCGCCGCCGTCGCCGGGGTGCGGGTCTGGATCAGGGCGATGTCGACACCCCCGCTCACGACGTCAGGCGGCCAGCATGGCGTCAAGCTTGCCTTCGCGGTCCAGCGCGTGGATGTCGTCGGACCCGCCGACGTGCCGGCCGTCGATGAAGATCTGCGGGAAGGTCATGCGGCCGCCGGACTTCTCGACCATCTCGGCCTTCTTGGCGGGATCGTTGGAGGCGACGATCTCGGTGTAGTCCGCGCCCTTCTTCTTCAGCAGCGACATGGCGCTGAAGCAATAGGGGCAACCGGGCTTGGTGTAGATGACGACGTCGGCCAAAATCTAGATCTCCAGAACTGAGGGCAAGGCGAGCCTTGGGGCCTACATAACGATTTCGCGGGCGTTTCGCACCCGGGCGACGACCGCCAGGTCCACGGCCCGCGCCCCGGCGTCCAGCAGGGCGCGCGCGCAGGCCTCGGCGGTGGCGCCCGTGGTCAACACATCGTCGATCAGAAGGATGCGTCGCCCCCGGACGCGCCGCCGTCCCGCCTCGGTCACGACGAAGGCCGTCTTCACGTTCAACCGCCGCCCGCGCCGGCTCTTGCCGCCCTGGCTGGCGGTGTGGACCGTTCGGACCAGGGCGTCGGGCAAATAGTCGCGCCCCGCGCTGCGAGCCAGGGGCCGGGCGATCTCGGCCGCCTGATTGAACCGCCGCGACAGCAGTCGGAGCCGGTGCAGCGGCACCGGGACGACGGCGTCCGCCGCCTCGACCAGTTCGGCCGACGCCCGGCCGATCCAGCGGGCGAACAACGGCGCGAACTGCTGCTGGTCGCCGTGCTTGTAGCGCAGGATCAGACCGCGCGACGCCTCGTCGTACAGACACGCCGCCCGCGCCCGCTCGAACGCATAGGGCTGGGCGATGCAGGCCGCGCAACGGGCCTCGGCGAAGGCGCCGCCGTCATAGTCGAATGCAGCCCCGCAGCCGTCGCAGACCGGCGCCTCCAGAAACCTGATCCGGCTCCAGGCATCGGGCGTCAGGCCGGCGGCGGCCGTCGCTTCGCGGCTGTCGTGGGCCATCGGCGGCAGGATCAGATCGGCCAGAGCCCGACCCCAACCGGCCCCCTCCGTCCGCAACCGTCGTCCCGCCCCTTCCCAGGCGCGCCGCCAGCCCCCATCCTGCAACGTCATGACCGTCCCCCCCGTCCCTTCCGAAGGCCCGCCGCGCATCTTCGACACCGTCCGCCGCCAGGCCCGCCTGGCGCGCTCGATCGGCCGCTTCGACCAGGCCGACTTCCTGCATGTCCGCGCCGCCGAGAACGCCGCCGAGAGCTTGGAGGCGATACTGCGCGATTTTCCCGTCGCGGTCGATCTGTCCGCCCATCCTGGCGTGTTCGACCGGGCGGTGCGCGCCAGCGACGCGGCCGGAAGGGTCGGCCCCGTCGTTGCGCCTCTGCACCTCGCGCAGCGGGCGGCGCCGGGCGCCCAGGCCCTGCCTCTGGACGCAGACTCGACCGATCTGATCGTCTCCCTCCTGACCCTGCACTGGGCCAACGACCTGCCCGGCGCCCTGGCCCAGATCAGGCGCGGCTTGAAGCCCGACGGCCTGTTCATCGGCACGCTTTTCGGGGCGGGCACGCTGAAGGAGTTGCGCGGCGTCCTGACCGATGCGGAACTGGCCGAGCGTGGCGGCGCCCAGGCGCGGGTCTCGCCCTTCGCCGACGGCTATGACGGGGCGGCCCTGCTGCAGCGGGCCGGTTTCGCCCTGCCCGTCTCCGACGTGGACCGGTTCACGGTCCGCTACCGCGACCCTTTCGCCCTGATCCGCGACCTGCGCGCCATGGGCGAGACCAATGTATTGCAGGGGGCGCTGCGGCCGCTGAACCGTCGCATCGTCGCCCGGGCGGCGGCCCTCTACGCTGAACGCCACGGCCTGGAGGACGGCCGTATTCCCGCGACGTTCGAGATCATCCACCTGGCCGGCTGGAAACCGCACGAAAGCCAGCAACAGCCCTTGCCGCGCGGCTCGGCCAAGACGCGGCTCGCCGATGCGCTGGGTGTTCGGGAAATGACGGGCGAGGAGCCGACCTAGGCTCGATATCCATCTTGTTTGGACAGCCTTCCCAAATCGTCATTCCGGGGCGTTTGAAGGACGTCATCAGGCTGGATAGCGATTGAACCTAACCGCTGAATGCGGCGCTCAACTTGGTGAAGGTTACAGCCAGGAAGCCGTTGTCGATGTTGGCTATCAGCCCGATCGAACCCATCAAGGCCACGAAGATCAGCCCGCAGATCAGGCCGTATTCGATGGCCGTGGCGCCGCTGTCGTCGCGCAGGAACCGGCCGATAAGACGTCGCATGGCCGGCCTCCCTTGGTCGGCGGTGGTTACAGCAGGTCGCGCAGCCAGGCGACCAAAGGCTCGTCCGCCGGCGGCATGGGATAGTCCGAAAGCGTGTTCGGCTTCACCCAGGCCAGGCCGGCGTGTTCACGCGCGGTGACCACGCCGGCCCACCGTCGGCACAGATACAATGGCATCAACAGGTGAAACGAATCGTAAGCGTGACTGGCGAAAACGAACGGGGACAGACAGTTCTCGCTGACGTCGATTCCCAGCTCTTCCTTCAACTCGCGGATCAACGCCTGTTCGGGCCGCTCGCCCGGCTCGACCTTGCCGCCCGGAAACTCCCATAGGCCGGCCAGTTTCTTGCCTTCGGGCCGTTTGGCGATCAGCACCCGCCCATCGACGTCGATCAGGGCGACGGCGACGACCAGGACGGTAGGGAGAGGTTCGGCGCTCACCCGGCTTTCCGCAGCCATTGATTGGACCGTTCGTCCATGTCCAAGGCGCGGGCGACGGCGACCAGAACCTCCGCGTCTCCGTTCGCGCGTCGCTCAACCACCACTTCGTCCCCCGGACCGAACGCCCATTGCTCGTCCTGCGGAGCGGGCTCGTCGCTGAGGTGGAAGACATGGTCGCTGACGGCCCTGGCCTTCACCGGCCGCCAGACATCGACCACCTCGTCCACGATGCGCACATGGACTTCCGCCCAGTCAGTAGATGAAGCCGTCGCCGCCGACATGGATGATCTCTCCAGACTCGTCCTCGATGACCACCGAGCGGCCCGTCAAGGGATGAATATAGCGCGTCGCAGGCCGATCTGTCTCACGGTTCACCGTGGGGATGCGTTCGCCCTTCGACACGGCCTCGGCGATCTGATCGTCGGTCCAGCCGCGGCCGACTATCTGACGCCGAAGCTTTTCCGGCCTCTTGACCATCAGCTGCGATAATCGCCGTTGATCTCGATGTAGCCTTTGGTCAGGTCGCAGGTCCAAACCGTCGCCGACGCCCGACCCGACCCCACGTCGACGGTGATGTCGATCTCGGGGTTCTTCATATAGGCGGTCATCTTCGCCTCGTCATAGGTCGGGGACGGCGCGCCGTCGACGGCGGCTTCGTGCGGGCCGAACCAGATGGCCAGGTGGTCGCGGTCGACCGGCTCCTCGGTCTTGCCGACCGCCATGACCACCCGGCCCCAGTTGGCGTCCTGACCGGCGATGGCGGTCTTGACCAAGGGGCTGTCGGCGATGGACTTGGCCAGTTTCCGGGCGGAGGCGGGGCTGGCGGCGCCGTCCACCGTGACCTTGACGAACTTGGTCGCGCCCTCGCCGTCGCGCACCAGCTGGTGCGCCAGATCCAGCATCACCTTGTCCAGCGCCGCCGAGAAGCTCTTCAGGCGGCGATCCCCGACCCGGCCGATGCGCGGCGCGCCCGACGTGCCGGTGGCGAACAACAGGCAGGTGTCATTGGTCGAGGTGTCGCCGTCCACCGTCACCGAGTTGAAGGTGGTGCGGACATGCAGGCCCAGCAGCGCCTGCAGCACATTGGGGTGGATGTCGGCGTCGGTGACGATGAAGGCCAGCATGGTCGCCATGTCCGGCGCGATCATGCCCGACCCCTTGGCGATCCCGGCGATCCGGACCTTGTAGCCCTCGATCTCGGCCTCGGCGTAGGAGCCCTTGGGGAAGGTGTCGGTGGTCATGATGCCGCGGCCAGCCCTGGCCCAGGCGTCCGCGTCCAGCCCGTTCTCGATCTCGGGCAGTTTGGCGATGATCTTCTTTTCGTCCAACACCACGCCGATCACGCCGGTCGAGGCCAGCATGACGTCGCGCTGGCGGCAGCCGAAGCGTTTGGCGACCTCCGAGGCGGTGCGGCGCGCCGCATCGGCCCCGGCCTTGCCGGTGAAGGCGTTGGCGCAACCGGCGTTGACGACCAGGGCGCGCACATCCTTGCCGCCCTCGGCCGATCCCAGCTGTTTCTTGCACCAGTCCACGGGCGCCGAGCCGATCTTGTGGCGGGTGAAGACCCCAGCGCAGCTGGTTCCGCGCGCAAAGCGGAACACGACCAGATCGTCGCGCTCGTGCTTGTAGAAACCTGCGCGGGCGGTGGCGATCTCCACCCCGCCGATGGGCGGAATGGTCGGGAAGGGCACGGCCAGCGGCGAGAGCGCCAGGCCAGGCTTGCCGGCGGCGGCCGGCGCGGGCGTCGTCGGCGCAGGTTCCGATCCCGGCGTGCGCGTCGCGCGCTTCAGCGCCGTGGCGAAGGGGTCCAGCGCCTTTTCCAGCGCATGCTCGATCTTCTGGCCGGTCGTGGAGGGGGGCTTGGTCATGGTCGGGCAGCCGGTTCGGAAGGTTGGGCGGGCGCAGCGGTGGCGGGATGAGCGGGCGGCGTCGGCTGACCGGGCAGGCGGACATCGACCTTGGCCTTGCCGCGAAGCTGTTCCAACAACTGGCGCACGCCCTCATAGGTCAGATAGCGCACGATCTGCGGCCGGGCCTGCTCCAGGGTGGGCGGCGTCTCCTTGCGTCGATCCTCGACCCGCAGCACCGCCCAGCCGCCTTCGGTCTGGAACGGCCCGACCAGGGCGCCCGCCGGCTTGTCGCGCAGGGCGTCGGCATAGGCCTGGGGCATCACGTCCGGCGTCGAATAGCCCAGGTCGCCGCCCGAGAAGCGCGTCGCCTCGTCGATGGACCGCTCCATGGCCACCGCCTCGAACCCGGCGCCCTGGCCCAGGATGCCGATCACCGCGTCGGCGTCGGCCTTGGTGCGCGACAGGATCAGCCGTACGCGGATCTCCTCGGCATTCTTGGCCAGTCGCAGCTGTTCGTTATAGAGCGTCTGCACCGCCTGGTCGGATACGGCCTTGTCGACCACGCTCTCCACCAGCATGTCGCCCAGGATGCGTTCGCGCGTCGCCTCCAGCCGGCGCTGGGCCAGGGCCGAGGAATCCAGCCGTCGCCGCTGCGCCTCGCCGGCCAGCAGCTTCTGGTCGATCACCTCGTCCAGCACGCGGCGGAACAGGTCCGAGGTGATGTCCAGCGGCTCGCCCTCGCCGATCAACCCTTGCGCCACCGCCTCGCGCTTGACGTCCGAGGCCCAGATGGTCCGGTCCTGCACCGTCGCCACCGCCCGGTCGCCCGGTTCGGGCGGACGGTCGTCCCCGCCGCGCGAACAGGCCGCCGTCGCCAGGCCCGCGGCCAGAAGCACCGCCACGGCCGGGATTCTTCGCGGGGGAGAGGGTCGCCGGAATGGGTTCAAGGGGGCGCTCCGTCGAAGGCGGCCGAAAGCCCCTCGCGTTGACAGGGGTTAGGCCGGTGCTTAAGTCCGCCCTGCGCCCAAGTCGAGGGGTTTTGATCGTCTGCGCGGCCCTTCGCGCGCGCCCGGTTCCGGCGCGCCGCGGCCGTCATCGGTCCGGGCCTCTCTCGCGGCGTCCCTATCGCCGCCCTCACGGGATTTCAGAGCCGCTCAGCTCGCAGACGCTCGACCGCTACCGGACCCATCATGCTCGGCTTCGCCAAGAAATTTTTCGGCTCTTCCAACGACCGCAAGGTCAAGTCCTTCCAGGACCACGCCCAGCGCATCAATGCGCTGGAGCCCAAGTTCGCGGCCCTGTCCGACGACGAACTGCGGATGATGACCGACGCCTTCAAGGATCGTCTGGCGAACGGCGAGACCCTGGAGAAGATCCTGCCTGAAGCCTTCGCCGTGGTGCGCGAGGCCTCCAAGCGGGTGCTGGGCCAGCGTCAGTACGACGTCCAGCTGGCCGGCGGCATGATCCTGAACGAAGGCGGCATCGCCGAGATGCGGACCGGCGAGGGCAAGACCCTGGTCGCCGTGGCGCCGGTCTATCTGAACGCCCTGACCGGCAAGGGCGTGCATGTCATCACCGTCAACGACTATCTGGCGCGCCGCGACGCCGAGACGATGGGCAAGGTCTATCGCTTCCTGGGTCTGGAAGTCGGGGTCATCGTCAACGGCCTGAGCCAGGGCCAGCGCCAGCAGGCCTACAACGCCGACGTCACCTACGGCACCAACAACGAATTCGGCTTCGACTATCTGCGCGACAACCTGGTCTATGACCGGCGCGAGATGGTGCAGCGCCCGCACAACTTCGCCATCGTCG
Organism: Brevundimonas sp.; assembly: GCF_032017145.1. Taxonomy (GTDB): domain Bacteria; phylum Pseudomonadota; class Alphaproteobacteria; order Caulobacterales; family Caulobacteraceae; genus Brevundimonas. Next base: position 46,116 of record NZ_DALZQC010000006.1, on the reverse strand, counting down.
ACGAGGTCGATTCCATCCTGATCGACGAGGCGCGCACGCCCCTGATCATCTCGGGCCCGACCGAGGATCGTTCGGACCTCTACAAGGTGCTGGACGGCCTGATCAAAGAGCTGATCAAGGACAAGGACACCTATGAGCTGGACGAGAAGCAGAAGCAGGTCCTGCTGACCGAACTGGGGTCCGAACGGATGGAGGAGGCGCTGGAGCAGGGCGGCCACTTCGCCGAGGACACCACCGGCCTGTATGACGCCGCGAACATCACCCTGGTCCACCACGCCAACCAGGCTCTGCGCGCCAACACCCTGTATCAGCGCGACAAGGACTATATCATCAAGGGCGGCGAGATCGTCCTGATCGACGAATTCACCGGTCGGATGATGACCGGCCGCCGCCTGTCCGAAGGTCTGCACCAGGCCATCGAGGCCAAGGAGGACGTCAAGATCCAGCCCGAGAACCAGACCCTGGCCTCGGTGACGATCCAGAACTACTTCCGCCTGTACGAAAAGCTGTCGGGCATGACCGGCACGGCCGCGACCGAGGCTCAGGAATTCGGCGACATCTACAAGATGGATGTGCTGGAGGTGCCGACCAACCGCCCGATCCAACGCAAGGACTTCGACGACGAGGTCTATCGCACCCACGCCGAAAAGAACCAGGCCATCGCCCGCCAGATCGCCGAATGCCACCTGGCCGGCCAGCCCATCCTGGTCGGCACCGTGTCCATCGAGCGTTCGGAACAGCTGTCTGAGCTGCTGAACCGTTACGAGCACAAGGTGGAGGTCTCGCGCGCCCTGAAGAAGGAATACGCGGGCAAGACCAAGGAAGCCGAGAAGATCGGCGACGCCGCCTATGACATCACCTACGAGACCCGGCTGCGCGGCATTCCGCACAGCGTCCTGAACGCGCGCCAGCACGAACAGGAGGCCTATATCGTCGCCGACGCGGGTCTGCCCGGCGCGGTGACCATCGCCACCAACATGGCCGGCCGCGGCACCGACATCCAGCTCGGGGGCAACCTCGAGATGAAGATGCAGAAGTGGATGCTGGAACAGCGCAACATGGCTGTCGAAGTGACCCACGAGATGGAGGCCGCGCAGGAAACCCAGTTCAAGGCCGACATCGCCGTTCAGAAGAAGATCGCGCTGGACGCCGGCGGCCTGTTCGTCCTGGGTACCGAACGCCACGAGAGCCGCCGTATCGACAATCAGCTGCGTGGTCGCACCGGCCGTCAGGGCGACCCCGGCGTGTCGAAATTCTACCTGTCCTGCGAGGACGATCTGCTTCGCATCTTCGCCGGCGACCGTCTGGACACGATCATGAAGACCTTCGGCGTGGCCGAGGGCGAGGCCATCACCCATCCCTGGCTGAACCGCGCCATCGAGACCGCCCAGAAGCGCGTCGAGACCCGCAACTACGACATCCGCAAGAACCTGCTGAAATACGACGACGTCGTGAACGATCAGCGCAAGGCGGTGTTCGAGCAGCGTCAGGAGTTCATGGACTCCGAGGACCTGTCTGAACTGGTCGGCGACTTCCGCCGCGACGTGGTCTCCGACCTGGTCGAACGCTACATGCCGCCCAAGGCCTATGCCGAACAGTGGGACATCGACGGCCTGGACGATAAGGTTCGCTCGACCCTGGGTCTGGAGCTGCCGCTGCACGACTGGGCCGCCGAGGAAGGCGTCTCGAACGAGGAGATCGAGGAGCGGCTGCTGGCCGCCGCCGACGCCCGCGCCGCCGAACGCCTGGAGCAGATCGGCGCGGAACAGACGCGCGGCCTGGAAAAGCAGTTCATGCTGCAGATGATCGACATGCAGTGGCGCGAGCATCTGGTCCATCTGGACCACCTGCGCGGCGTCATCGGCCTGCGCGGCTATGGCCAGCGCGACCCGCTGAACGAATACAAGACCGAAGCCTTCTCGCTGTTCGAGAACCTGCTCTACGACCTGCGCCACAACGTCACGCGCTGGCTGATGACGGTCGAGTTCCGCTTCCAGGCCCCGCCCGAACTGCCCGAGTTCCAGGAAATCCACCTGAACCCCGGCACCGGCGAGAACGAGATGGCCAATCCCTCGGCCCAGAATCCCGAAGGCACGCTGATCGGCGACGACCGGGCCAGACTGCCGATCGAGGCCCTGCCGCCCGGCTGGGAAATGACCGGCCGCAACTCGCCCTGCCCCTGCGGGTCCGGCCGCAAGTTCAAACACTGCCACGGCGCCCTGGTCTGATCGGCGCCGCTTGCCTCGCCGCGGTCTCTGGACGATCCTGATCGAAAGGAGACCGCGATGGGCAGACACGAACGGATATCGACGGATCTGCCTGCCCATATGATGGGCGAGTTGAAAGCCGCCGTCGACGCCGGCGAGTTCGCTTCGACAGGCGACGCCGTGCGGGAGGCCCTGACGCATTGGCTGGTCGCCCGCGCCACCGCGCCGATGAGCGCCGAAGAACTTGGACATCGCCTTCAGTCCGAACAGGACGGTCCGGGCGAAGACGCCGACGCGGTGTTCGACCGGCTGGAGGCCAAATACCGCGCCCTGGCTTCTGCGGACCAGCCCAAGGCATGAAGGTCGTCTTCTCGCCGGGCAGCGAGAGGGATCTGGAACAGATCGCCGACCATATCGCCAAGGACAATCCGCACCGCGCTTTGAGCTTCGTCCGCGAACTTCGCGCGGCCGCCCATGCCTTGAAGCAAGATCCCGAGAGCCGACCCCGGGCGAACTTCGATCCGCGCATCCGGCGATCCGTCCACGGCGTCTACAATCTCTATTACGCCGTCCTTCCCGGCGAACTCCGCTTCCTGGCCATCATCCATGGCTCGCGCGCGGACGACGCCCTCCTGTTCGATCTGGTCAAGCGATGAGCCATAAACCTCTCTTCTCCCGCGCCCAGTCGGCGGCGCCGGATCGGCTGCATTTCGCGGCGCACAGCCATCATCTGTGGCCCGACGCCAGTTTCGAGGCGCAACAGCAGGCGTGGCTCGACGCCAATCGGCACGCGGATCACAAATGGGACCTGGTGTTCGGCCAGGTGATCCCCGAGGCCCAGGCGCAGGTCGCCGCCGAACTGAACCTGCCCTCGCCCGACAGCGTCGTCTTCTCCTCCAACACCCACGACTTCCTGCTGCGCCTGTTCTCCGGCGTGGAGCGGTCGCCCGTGCGTATCCTGTCCACCGACGGCGAGTTCCATTCCTTCCGGCGTCAGGCGGATCGGTGGGAAGAGGTCGGGGCGGCGGTGGTGACGCGGGTGCCGCTGGCGCCCTTCGACACCTTCGCCGAGCGTTTCGTCGCCGAGGCCCAAGCCGGCGCCCATGACTGGATCGTGGTCAGTCAGGTCTTCTTCCGCACCGGCGGTCTGTTCGACCGGATCGGGGATATCGCCGCCCTGGCCCGCCCGGAAGGTCCGTGGGTTTTGATCGACGGCTACCACGGTTTCATGGCGACCCCCACCGATCTTTCGGCGGTGGCGGACCGGGTCTTCTACGTCGCGGGCGGCTATAAATACGCCATGGCGGGCGAGGGCGCCTGTTTCCTGCACGCCCCGCCCGGCTTCTGCCCCCGGCCGGTCGTCACCGGCTGGTTCGCGGAGTTCGGCGATCTGAGCGGACCGCCCGGCGGGGTCCAGTACCGCAGCGACGGCGGCCGGTTCTGGGGCGCGACCTTCGACTGTTCGGCGCTGTATCGCTTCAATGCGGCCAGACGGATGCTGAGCAATGAAGGTCTGGACACCGCCGTCGCCGCCGCCCACGCCCGCGACCTGGCCGCCCGGTTCCAGTCGGCGGTGATCGCGGGACGCGCGGGGCCGCTGTCAGGGGCTGAAATCCTCAATCCGGTCGAGGGCCCGGCGCCGCGCGCCCGGTTCCTGGCCCTGCGGCATCCCGAGGCCCCTGCCTGGTGCGCGGCCCTGAGACGGGCTGGCATCGTCACCGATGTCCGCGACGACGTCATCCGGTTTGGCTTCGGCCTTTATCAGGACGCCGACGACGTGGATCGGCTGATCGCCGCCTCGGCCGCCCTCTGATCAGTAGAAGGTTGTATCTTCCTGCTGGGTCGGCGCCGGCGCGGCGCGGGGGGACGGTCGTGACGAGGGCGACGCCTGCCGCGTCGGGGTCTGTGTCGGGTTCTGCGCCTGGGCAGGCGGCGCGACGGGGGATCCGTTCTGTGGATTGACCGGCGGAATGGCGGGCAGGTCGGGATAGGGCATGGCCGACGGCGGGCCTTCCGGCGCGATCTGGTCTTCGTCAGGCCCTGGCGCCCCGCTTGTCGGCGCGCCCAGGCGATCCGGCGCCCCCACGTCGTCGCGAATGAAGGCCCAGGCCCGGCTGTCGGCGCAGCCGCAGGCTTTCAGAAACCCGTCCCGGTCGCGCCACAGGATCAGCGGATAGCTGATCTTGACCCCGGACTCGCGCAGCAGCCGGCCCAGCTGTTCGTCGAACCGGCGCCCGGCCTCGACCACGGCCGAGCGGGCCAGATTGCCGTCCGCCTGGGGCAGGCCGGCGGCGGTCCAGCTGTTGGACGGGGTGGCCATCCAGCGTTCGTAGAGCGGCCAGTCCCGGCTCAGCCACAGTTCGGCGACCGTGGCCCGTTCGGCGGCGGTGGACCGCGACGCCCCTTCCGCATCGGGCCGGGCGAACAGGATGAAGCGCGTTTCCACCCCCGCCGCCTTCAGCTTGGGCGCCTCGTCGCGCAGATAGCGATGGCCGGCCGCGCTGTCGCGGTAGGTGACGATGTAGAGCGGCTGGCCGCCGCTGCCGTCCGACACCCAGGACGCCTCGTCCAGCAGCCTTTGCACCTCGCCGGGATTGCGGCTGATCGTGACCGGCTGGAACCGGGAATAGAAGTTCCAATAGGCCCAATAGCCCGCGCCCGCGAGCATCAGGCCGATCACGGCCGCGACGATGGACCCCATGATAAATCGACGCATATCGACCCGGTGCTCCAGCTTCACCTTTGAACGCGATCAACGCTTAACACCGAAATCCGTTGTCCGCGCGAGGGCGCGTTTCAGGACGTCGCGCGTCGAGGCCGAAATGTCGCGAAAAATCGCGCGCGTCCGCCCTTGAACGGCGAAACGGCCTTCCCATCTCCCATTTCGAAGCTGCGGGACACCCCCCCCTCCGTACCGCAGCGAAGCGAGATCGGCGCCCTCCCCTCCCCTCCAGGCGCCGCTCGCGCAGGCCGCCGGACTCCCCCAGTCCGGCGGCTTTCTGCTTTGTGGCGCCGCACAATAATTCCAAGCTTATCACCGATCATTACAATGATCGGTCGCCAGGGGCTTCCCGCGCGACCGGTCCTGGCCTAGTCAGCAGTTGTGGCGCCACGTCGCGCCGCTTCTCCAGCGGCCCCGCCGCGTTGTTCGAGACTGCTCGTCCATGACCGCCCCCGATCTGCGCCAACCCGTCGTCCAGCCGATCACCGAGGCCGCGTTGGAGGCGGCCTTCGCCCGGATCGTCGGAACCGGACCCGGCGCGACGGAAAAGGTCTATCTGGCCCAGGCGTACGAGGATTACGCCGCCGACGAGACGCCCGAACTGGGCGGCGAGGATCTGGCCGCCCTGCTGGCCGCGTCCTGGACGGCGGCCAAAGCCTATGGCGCCGACGCAGCGGCGCCGGCCATCACCGTCGGTCCGATGCATGGGGTGGACGGCAAGGCGCTGGACTACGACCTGGTCCGCATCGTCCAGGCGGACGCCCCCTTCCTGGTCGACAGCGTCATGGGCGCCCTGGCCGAGGCCGCCGTCTCGGTGCGCGCCCTGTTCCACCCGGTGGTCGATCTGGACGGCCGTCGCCTGTCGATCATCATGCTGGTCATCGACAGCGTGCCGCAGGAGCGTCGCGACGTCCTGGGCGAGGGCCTGGCCCAGAGCCTGGCCGACGTCCACGCCGCCGTCGCCGATCATGAGGCCATGACCGGACTGATGCGCCAGGCGGTCCAGCGTCTGGAGGCCACCCCGCCCTCGGCCGTCGATCAGGCGGTGCTGGACGAGAACATCGCCTTCCTGAAATGGCTGAAGAGCGATCATTTCGTCTTCCTGGGCGCGCGCGACTACGACTATCCGCGCACCGCCGGCGGCGACTACGAGGCCGAGGCGCCCCTGAGCCAGTCCGGCCAGGGCCTGGGCATATTGGCGGACCCCGAGCGCACCGTGCTGCGCCGCGCGTCCGAGCCGGCGGTCCTGACGCATCAGATGCGCCGCCAGCTGGACTTGTCCGAGCCGGTCACGGTGGCCAAGGCCAACGCCCGCTCGCGCGTGCATCGCCGCGCTTACATGGACTATGTCGGGGTCAAGCGTTACGGCGCGGACGGCAAGGCGACGGGAGAGACCCGTTTCGTCGGCCTGTTCACGTCGGAGGCCTACGACCAGCTGGCGACCGAGGTGCCTCTGCTGCGTCGCAAGGTGGCCAACGCCCTGGCCCGCGCCGACAAGGCGCCGGGCAGCCACAATGAAAAACGCCTGAAGAACATACTCGAGAACTATCCTCGCGACGAGCTGTTCCAGATCAGCGAGGACGAACTGCTGTCCATCGCCCTGGGCATACTGCATCTGTATGACCGGCCGCGCATTCGCCTGTTCTCGCGCCAGGACCCGTTCGACCGCTTCGTCTCGGTCCTGTGCTTCATCCCGCGCGAGAAGTTCGACGCGGCGGTGCGCGAGCGGATCGGCCAGATCGTCGCCCGCGCCTGGGGCGGCCGCATCTCGGCCTGGTATCCGCAACTGTCCGACGCGCCCCTGGTGCGGGTCCACTACATCATCGGCGTGACGCCCGGCGATCACCCGATCCCAGATCCCGTCCAGCTTGAGGCTGACGTCGCAGAGGCCGGGCGCGGCTGGGTCGATCGGTTCGAGGCGGGCCTGCGCCGTTCGGGCGTGGAAGAGGTCTCGGTTGGGCCGATCAGCGCCAAATGGGCGCGGGCCTTCGGCGCGGGCTATCGCGACCGCTACGACGCCGACGAGGCGGCGGTGGACCTGCAGTTCATGACACGGTTGAACGACACCGGCGCGCCGGGGGAGGGGGAGCCCGTCGCCGTGCGCGCCTTCCGCACCCCGGACGACAGCCGCCTGCAGTTCCGCTTCAAACTGTATCGTCGCGGCTCGGCCGTGCCCCTGTCCGACGTCCTGCCGATCCTGGCCGACATGGGGCTGAAGACGCTTGAGGAATACGGCAACGCCATCCGTCCGCTGGGCGACACCGAGATCCACATCCACGAATTCCTGATGGAGGATCCGCGCGGCGAGGCCCTGGTCTTCGACGATGTGAAGGGGCCGTTCGAGGACGCCTTCGCCGCCGTCTGGACCGGTCGCAACGAAAGCGACGGCTTCAATCGTCTAGTGATCGAACTGGGCGTCGAATGGCGCGAGGCGGCCCTGATCCGCACCCTGGCCCACTATCGCCAGCAGACGGGCCTCGATCCGTCCCAGACCGTGCAGGAAGAGGCGCTGCGCGAATATCCCGACGTGGCCCGCGCCCTGCTGTCGCTGTTCAAGGCCAAGTTCGACCCGGCCGCCGGCGGATCGACCGAAGACCGCGCCTCGGCCGTCGCCGAACTGGAAGGCAAGATCGCCGCCCTGCTCCAGGAGGTGAAGAGCCTGGATCACGACCGGGCGCTGCGCCGCATCGCCGCCCTGATCGGCGCGATCAAGCGCACCAACTATTTCCAGTTGGACGCCGACGGTCAGCCCAAGCCGCACATTTCGATCAAGATCGCCTCGCGCGAGCTGGACGACCTGCCCCTGCCCAAGCCGTTCCGCGAAATCTTCGTCTGGGCGCCGCATATCGAGGGCGTCCACCTGCGCTTCGGCCCCGTCGCGCGCGGCGGCCTGCGCTGGTCCGACCGCCGCGACGACTTCCGCACCGAGGTCCTGGGTCTGGTGAAGGCCCAGCAGGTCAAGAACGCCGTCATCGTGCCGGTCGGCTCTAAGGGCGGCTTCTATCCCAAGCAACTGCCCCGCACGACGGATCGCGAGGCCATCCAGGGCGAGGCCATCCGCGCCTATCGCACCTTCCTGTCGGGCCTGCTGGACATCACCGACAACATCGCCGCCGACGGTTCGGTGGTGCGTCCGGCCAATGTCGTCGCCTGGGAGCAGGACGATCCCTATCTGGTCGTCGCCGCCGACAAGGGCACGGCGACCTTCTCCGACATCGCCAACGGCGTCTCGGCCTCCTACGGCTTCTGGCTGGGCGACGCCTTCGCCTCTGGCGGGTCGGTCGGCTATGACCACAAGGGCATGGGCATCACCGCCCGGGGCGCCTGGGAGGCGGTCAAGCGCCACTTCCGCGAGATGGGAAAGGACATCCAGACCGAACCCTTCACCATGGTCGGCGTCGGCGACATGTCCGGCGACGTCTTCGGAAATGGCGCCCTGTTGTCCAAGGCCACGCGCCTGGTCGCCGCCTTCGACCACCGCGACATCTTCATTGATCCGAACCCGGATCATGTGACGGGATGGGCCGAGCGCAAGCGGCTGTTCGACCTGCCGCGTTCGTCCTGGCAGGACTATGACAAGGCCCTGATCTCGGAGGGCGGCGGCGTCTTCTCCCGCGCGGCCAAGTCCATCCAACTGACGCCCCAGATCAAGGCCGCGCTGGACATCGCCGACGACGTTCTGGACCCGGTCAGCCTGATCCGCGCCATCCTGAAGGCGCCGACGGAACTGCTGTATCTGGGCGGCATCGGCACCTATGTGAAATCGCCCGCCGAGACCGACGCCCAGGTCGGCGACAAGGGCACCGACGCCCTGCGGATCAATGGCGACGAACTGCGCGTCAAGGTGGTGGGCGAGGGGGCCAACCTGGGCTTCACCCAGGCCGGTCGGATCGTGTTCGGCCAGACCGGCGGCCGCATCAACACCGACGCCATCGACAACTCGGCCGGGGTCGACACCTCCGACCACGAGGTCAACATCAAGATCCTGGTCGGCTCGGCCGTGACCAACGGCGTCCTGCCAATGGAAGAGCGCGCGCCGCTTCTGGCATCGATGACCGACGAGGTGGGTCTGAAGGTTCTGGCGCACAACTACGACCAGACCCTGGCCCTGACCCTGCAACAGGCGGAAGGGGCCGGCGCCCTCGACGCCCAGCAACGGTTCATGCAGGCGCTGTCGGCGCGCGGCAAGCTGGATCGCAAGGTCGAGGGGCTGCCCAACGACGTCCGCGTCAGGGAAATGATGGCTTCCGATGTCGCCCTGACCCGACCTGAACTGGCCGTCCTGACGGCCTACGCCAAGCTGGAGCTGTCCGACGAGATCGTGGCGTCGAGCGCACCCGAGGATCCGTTCTTCGAACAGATCCTGGTCCGATACTTCCCCGACGCCCTGGCCCGGTTCGAGCCGGAGATGAAGAGCCACCGGCTGCGGCGCGAGATCATCGCCACCGTCATGTCCAACGAGGTCGTGAACATGTGCGGCCCGACCTTCCCCGACCGCTTGCGCGGCTCGGCGGAATGCGACACGACGGCCCTGACCATCGCCTTCGAGGCCGCGCGCCGGGTCTTCCGCCTGGACCAGGCGTGGGACGCCGTGTCCGCCCTGGACCTGAAGATTTCGGCCGAGGCTCAGACCGCCCTCTATCGCGAGATCGCCGTGGTTCTGCGCCGCCAGACCTTCTGGATGGCCCGTCGCGCCAAGACCGGCGTCTCGGTCCAGGGGCTGATCGACCGCTACCGCCCCATCGCCGACGCCCTTCAGGCCGAGGGCGCGCCGGTGCTGTCGCGGTTCGAACAGGGGCGGCTGGAGGCGCGGGTCAAGACCTTCGCCGACATGGGCGCGCCTCAGGATCTGGTGCGCAGCATCGCCATCATGCGGCCGCTGGTCGCCGCCTCCGACATCGGCGACCTGGCGCAGGAGACCGGCTGGCCGGTCGCGGCCATGGCGCGCCTGTATCACCAGGTCGGGGCGGCCTTCGACTTCGACCGCCTGCGCGCCGCCGCCGGCTCCATTCCGTCTGCGGATCATTTCGACCGTCTGGCCGTCCGTCGCCTGATCGAGGACCTGATGAACGAGCAGGCCGCCCTGACCCGCGCCGTCGCCGGCGCCTCCGATCCATCGGTCGGCGTCAGCGAGGATGCGGCAGAGGGCGCCGTGGACGCCTGGATCGGCTCCAAACAGTCGGCGGTGGAGGGCGTGCGCGCCTCGGTGGACGAGATCGAACAGTCCGGCTCGGGCTGGACCTTCGCCAAGCTGACCATCGCCAACGCCACGATCCGCGACCTGGCCTCGGCCGCGACGCGGGGCTGATGCGGGCCTGAGCCAGAGGCGGCTTGACGGAAGCCCCGTTCAGCCGCCTCTTCTCGTCCGACGTTCAGGCTGGGGAGGCCGCAATGCCGAGAAAATTCCTCGTCGTCGTCGACGACAGTCCCGAGTTCGAGGCGGCCCTGCGCTTCGCCTCGCGTCGGGCCAAGTCGACGGGCGGGCGCGTGGTCATGCTGCGCGTCCTGCCGTCCGACAGCGACGCCCACTGGTCGGGCGCGCGCGAGGAGATCGCCCGCCAGCAACGAGAAGAGGCGGAGGGCCTGCTCAATCGTCTCGGCGAGGAGGCCATGGCCCGCTCGGGCGCCGCGCCCGTCTTCCTGATCGAGACCGGCGACGCTCAGGGCGCCATCAGAAAGGTCGTCGCCGCCGACCCGGACATCAAGATCCTGGTCCTGGCGGCCGGCGCAGGCTCGCGCGGGCCCGGCCCTCTGGTTTCGGCCATCATCAAGCACGGCGCCCAGATCGGCGGCCGCAAACTGCCCGTCACCATCGTTCCCGGAGAACTGACCGAGGACGAGATCGAGGACCTGGCTTAGGGTTCAGGAACCGGGGAGGGCGGTCAGCCCCTCGGAACCAGACGCCACATCCGCAAGGGGTGGCGCACGGTCCCCGCCTCGGCCCCGGCGGCGTCGCCGCGCCCCATATAGAGGTCGGCCCGCACGGGGCCGCGAATGGCCGAGCCGGTGTCCAGCGCCATCGCCAGGCCGCGATAGCTGGCGCTGGCGCCGCGCAGATTGCCGCCGTCGGCCTCCAGCCAGACCAGTTCGCCATAGCGCCAGTGGGCCGGATCGACCGCGATGGCCCGCCGTTCGGTCAGGGGCACGCCGGCCGCGCCGGCCGGATGGCCGTTATCGTCCGGGTCCAGACGGAAGAAGATGTAGCGCGGGTTCAGCGCCATCACGGCCTGGGCCTGATAGCCCCGATGGTCGGCCAGCCATCCCCGGATGGCGTCGCCCGATGTGCCGTTCTGGGGCAGCAGCCCTTGCTGCGCCATCGGCCGGGCGATGCCGACGAACGGCTTGCCGTTGTCGGCGGCGTAGGCGGCGCGTCCTCGCGTCCCGTCCTCGAACGTCAGATAGCCAGAGCCCTGGATCTGCAGGAAGAACAGGTCCTCGGCCCGCATCCAGGCCAGGGCCTGATCGGTCCGTGCGGCGGATTCGATATAGGCCCGGTCGCCCGCCGCGCGCGGATTGGCGGGCTTGGGCAGGACGGGCGCCGAGAACTCCGCGTCCGGGCGGCGGCGCGCCGGATATTCGGGCGCGAAATAGGAGGTCAGCAGGCCGGGCCGCCCGTCGGCGGTCGCCGTCGGCACGGCGCTGAAACTGGCCTCGAAAAAGGCCCGCGCGTCCGACGGGGTGAGGGTCATGGTCGTCGCCATGGCCTTGGCGCGGGCGCAGACCCTGCGCGCGACGTCGTCACGCGCCGCGCCGCACCCGTCCACATAGGCGCGGAAGGCGGCGAGATGATCCTCGTCGTTCCATCCGGGCAGGACAGCGGGGCTCAAGGCGTTGGACGGCGTCGGCGGCGGTCCGCTCGGGTTGGGCGCCGGCGTATAGGGGACCGGCCCGCCGGGGATCGCGCCCGGCGTCGGCCGCTGCGGCGTCATGGGCGCCGACGAACAGGCGGCCAGCACCATCAATCCGGCCAGGCCCAGCGATCCGCCGCCCAGACCTCTCGGGCCGGGCATCAGGCGTTGGCCGGCTCGACGCGCGCCAGGACCCAGTTCGGATCGGCCGCGCCCAGGGTGCGCTCGAACGTCCAGTGTTCGGCGGTGCGGCGTTCCTCGACCAGCGGCTCGCCGGCCTCGGAATCGGCCGTCTCGCCCGAGGCCTTGGTGACCCGGCTTCGCAGTTCGGCCAGGAAACGCACCTTGGCCACCGCCCGGTCGCCCTCGGCCGTCGCACCCTCCAGGTCGGCCCGGGGCGGGAACAGGAACTCGACCGATTCCGTCTCGCCGCGCGTCTCGCGCGCCGCGATGCCGGCTTCGAAAGAGGCCATGACATTGGGCTTCAGCAGGGGCTTGAGCGCCGCCCGGTCGCCCGAGGCGTAGCCGCGCACGATGGTCTCATAAGCCTGGCGCGCCCCGTCCAGGAAGCGCGCCGGATCGAAGGCCGGATCGCGCGCCTTCAGGGTGGCGATGGAGGCCAGGGTGGCGGGGTCGATGGCGGGCGCCGCCGGCGTCTCGTTCGGCGTCGGGCCGGTCACGGCCGCCTTGGCGTCCTCCTGCGGTTGCCGCCCGACCCGCTTGCCCAGCACATTGTAGAGCTGGAACAGGACGATGGCCGCGATCACGGCGAAGACGACGATCTGGAACTGGACCGGCAGGTTCAAGGCGGAATTCCTGTAGCGGGCGACGGGCGCGCCGGACGGCTGTCTGGCGTGATTAGGGTGTCATATAGGGCGAGGCAAGGCGAACCGCGCCCCCAATCGCGCGCGCGACATTGCGGCCAAGCGTCCCGGCATGGTAGTCGCGGCGCCTCATTGCCGCCTTATCGGCCGCCATCCGTTTCCCGAAACCGCTTCAAAGACCGCTCCATGACCGACGCCGCCCCCCCTGCCGAAGGCCAACCCCAACAAGGCGATCAGGCCCAAGCTCAGCAGGGCCAGCCCGCCGGCCCCGGCTTCCGCATCTTGGCCCAATACGTCCGCGACTTTTCGTTCGAGAACCCGCGCGCCCCGGAATCCCTGCGCATCGACGGCAAGCCCGCCATCGACCTGGGTGTCGAAATGGCCGCCCAGGGCCGCCCGGACGGCCTGTTCGAGCTGGACCTGAAGCTGTCGATCAAGGCGACCCACGAGAACCAGCCGGTGTTCCACGTGGAACTGGTCTATGGCGGCCTGTTCCAGCTGGCCAATGTGCAGGAGCAGGATATCGAGCCGCTGCTGCTGATCGAATGCCCGCGCTACCTGTTCCCGTTCGCGCGCGAGATCATCTCGGGCGCCACGGCCGACGGCGGCTTCTATCCCCCGTTCCAGCTGGACCCCATCGACTTCGCGGCCATCTATATCGCGCGCCAGCAGCAGATCGCCCAGCAGCCGGTCGAAACCGGCCAGGCCTGAGCCGGCCGTGCCCGCGCCTGAACGGCCGGGACGCGAACCAACCCTAGCCGCCGGCGAGGACATCGCCGGCGGCATCGCCCTGCGGATCGCGGCGGCGGGCTGTTTCTCGATCATGGCGGCGGTGCTGAAACGGGCGTCGCTGGACGGCGTGGCGGCGCCGGAGATGTTGTTCTACCGCGCCTTCTTCGGTCTGCCGGTGGTGTTGGCCTGGGTGCTGACCCAGCCGGGCGGGCTGACGAGCCTGAAAACACGCCGGCCCCTGGCCCATGTCGGCCGCAGCGCCCTGGGCATCGTCTCGATCCTGTGCGTGTTCCAGACCCTGACGCTGCTGCCTCTGGCCGACGCCACGACCCTCAGCTTCACCGCCCCGATCTTCGCCACCCTGCTGTCCTTCTTGATCCTGAAGGAGGCGGTCGGCCCGCGCCGCTGGGCGGCAGTCGCCGTGGGTTTCGTCGGCGTGGTCATCGTCATGCGGCCCGGTTCTGTGGATCACGCCGTGCCGATCCAGGGCATCGCCTTCGGTCTGGTCGCCGCCCTGCTGACGGCGGGGGTGACCATCACCCTTCGCCAGTTGCGCGACACCGAACACGTCGCCGCCATCGTCTTCTGGTTCTTCGTCGGCTCGTCGATCGTGGGGGCGATCCTGCTGCCCATCGTCGGCCATTGGCGTTCGCCCACGACCGTGGCGCTGCTGGTCGGATCGGGGATCGCCGGCGGCCTGGCCCAGCTGTTCATGACCGCCTCGCTGCAGAAGGCGCCGGTCGCCGTGGTCGCGCCCTTCGACTATCTGCAGATCGTCGGCGCCATCGTCTTCGGCTGGTGGCTGATGTCCACGACCCCAACATTCAGCACCCTGGCCGGCGCCGCCCTGATCGCAGGCAGCGGTCTCTACACGGCCTGGCGCGAACACATCCGCCGAAAGGCCGCCCTGATCCAGCCGACCGCGCCGCCGGTTTAGCAGCCCCTTCTCAATCGCTGTTGCGTCATCCCAGAGCCTGTCCCTGGGATCCATAAGCCCGGTCTCGACACCGGTATGCCGCACGGATGCACTAAGCGTATGGATCCTCGCCACAAGGGCGAGGATGACGGAGATGCAAAGGGGGCTGGCCTACCGCCCCGTCGACCCGAACCCGCCCGTCCCACGTGCGGTTTCGTCCAGCGTCTCGACCTCGATCCAGTCGGCGCGTTCATGCCGTGCGATCACCAGCTGGGCGATGCGTTCGCCCCGGCGGATGACGAAGGGCTCGGCGCCGATGTTGGCCAGGATGACGCCGCACTCGCCGCGATAGTCGCTGTCGATGGTGCCAGGCGCATTGGGGCAGATGATGCCATGTTTCAGCGCCAGGCCCGAGCGGGCGCGCACCTGGGCCTCGTAACCCAGCGGCAGGGCGATCTTCAGGCCGGTGGGCACCAGAACCCGCTGGCCGGGCGCCAGGATCATCGGCTGGTCCTCGGGCACGGCGGCGCGCAGGTCCATGCCGGCCGATCCAGCCGTCTCATAGGCGGGCAGGGGCAGACCCTCAGAGTGAGGCAGGCGCTGAATCTGGACGGTGGTGGGTTCGGTCATTCAGGGGCCTTGAAGTGGTCGGCGATGCGGGCGGCGACGGCGCGGGCGATGGCGGTCTTGGACTGGCGCGGCCAGGTTTCGGTCTTGTCGGCGGTGACCAGCAGAACGGCGTTGCCGTCCGATCCGAACACATCGTCGGACACATCATTGCCTATGATCCAGTCGCAGCCCTTGCGCGACAGCTTGGCCCGCGCATTGGCCTCCAGATCGGTCGTCTCGGCGGCGAAACCGATCACCAGACGGGGGCGGTTCGGGCCGGGCGCGGCGATCCCGGCCAGGATGTCGGGGTTTTCGATCAGGGCCAGAGTCGGCGGGCCGCCCGGTCCCTTCTTGATCTTTCCGCCCGCGATGATGTCCACGCGCCAGTCGGCGACGGCGGCGGACAATACGGCGATATCGGCGGGCAGTTGGTCCTGCGTCGCCGCCTGCATCTCCAGCGCGCTTTCCACATCCACGCGGGTCACGCCGGGCGGCGCGCCGAGCGCCGTCGGACCGGACACCAGGGTCACCTCCGCGCCCAGTTCCGCCAGGGCGGCGGCGATGGCGTAGCCCTGTTTGCCGCTGGAGCGATTGGTCAGGCCGCGCACCGGGTCGATCGGCTCGAATGTCGGCCCGGCGGTGACGACCGCCTTCCTGCCCGCTAGAGGCCGCCCGGCAGCGCCCCCCGTCAGGCCGATGATGGCGTCCAGAATGGCCGCAGGCTCGGCCATCCGGCCCGGCCCGTATTCGCCGCAGGCCATCTCGCCGTCGTCCGGCCCCACGACCGCGACGCCGTGGAAACCGTCGAAAGCCTTCAGCCGCTCGACATTGGCCTGCACCGCCGGATGCAGCCACATCCGCACATTCATGGCCGGGGCCAGCAGCACCCGCTTGTCCGTGGCGATCAGGGTGGTGGAGGCCAGATCGTCGGCCAGACCGTTCGCCGCCTTGGCGATCAGGCCCGCCGTCGCCGGGGCCACGACCACCAGATCGGCCCAGCGCGACAGCTCGATATGGCCCATGGTGGTTTCTTCTTCGGGATGAAACAGACCCGACCGCACCGGATGGCCCGACAGCGCCGCCAGCGACAGGGGGGTGACGAACTCGGCCCCGGATTCGGTCAGGATCACCCGCGTCTGGCCCCCCGCCTTGGCGATCAACCGCACCAGCTCCAGCGACTTGTAGGCGGCTATGCCGCCGCCGACGATCAGCAGGATCTTGCGATGGGAAAGGGCGCGGCTGTCCATGGCTCAGGTCTAGCGATCCTCCATGACCGCGTCGAGACGGCGCGTCGGAACATTGCGCGAACGGCAAAGTTGTGGTTTCGTCGCGTTGGGCGGGTATAGGGAGGGGCGCGAAAATGAAGACGACGATTAGGGGCGTGGTTGCGCTGGCGCTGGGCGGATTGCTGCTGGCCGTGGGGGCTTGCGACCGATCTTCGGCGGTGGAGACGCGTGATCGCTCGACCGAGGCCAAGCCCATGGCTCTGGCGGACACGGCTGGATCGGTTGCCGAAACGGCTTCCGCGGCCGAGCCGAAGCCCGTCCTGACCGCCAACCGTCGCGAGACGGTCGACGCCAAGATCGCCCGTCTCTACGACCGCAACGGCGCCGACTTCGGGGCCCGCTCGGCCGAGGACTATCTGGCCAAGGTGACGGCCTTCACCACCAAGCCGCCGCGCGATGTGGAGACGGTCAAACGCCCGAACGGCGACACCCTGCTCTATCAGGCATCCACCAACACCTTCGCCGTGGTGGCGCGCAACGGCACGCCGCGCACCATGTTCAAACCGACGACGGGCGCGGCCTATTGGGACGAGCAGAAGACGGCGGCCCCCACCTTCGGCCAGCGGCGCCAATCGACGGGGGCGGCGGGCTGATATAGAGGGCGGGGTTCGACTGACGCATCGGATGCCGCCTCATGGCCGACAAAGCCCCGCTGAAAACCGCCCTCATCTATGATTTCGACGGCACCCTGGCCCGGGGCAACATGCAGGAGGTCAGCTTCATCCCTTCGGTGGGCATGGACATCGGCGCCTTCTGGCAAGAGGCCGAGCGTCTGACCAAGGAGGCCGATGGCGACGGCATCCTGATGTACATGCAGTTGATGCTGCACCATGCGCGCAAGAACGGCGCCCCGGTGACGCGTGAGACCCTGCACGACCACGGCCGCGAGGTCGCCCTGTTCGAGGGGCTGAAAGACCTCAGCTGGTTCGACCGGATCAATGAGTTCGGCGCCCGCTACGGGCTGGAGATCGAGCATTACATCATCTCCGCCGGGCTGGAGGAGATGATCGAGGGCACGCCGATCCGCCCGGCGCTGAAGCACGTCTTCGCCTCCCACTATGTCTATGACGACAGGGGCGAGGCCGCCTGGCCTGCGGTGGGGGTCAACTACACCACCAAGACCCAGTATCTGTTCCGCATCAACAAGGGCGTGAACAACCATTGGGAGCATGAGCGGATCAACCACTTCATTCCCGACGACGAGCGCCCGGTGCCGTTCGAGCGAATGATCTTCATCGGTGACGGCGACACCGATGTACCGACCATGAAGATGATGCACACCAAGGGCGGCTTCTCCATCGCCGTCTATGACCCGCGCTCGAACGAAAAGGACCAGAAGAAGGTCTATTCCCTGATCTCCGAGGATCGGGTGAACTTCGTCGCCGCCGCCGATTACCGCGAGGGTTCGGCCCTGGACCTGATCGTCAAGGGACTGGTCGGCCGCATCGCCATCAACGCCGGGACCATGCCCGCCGGTCTCTGATCCACGATCAGCGCCCGCCCGCGCGCCGCCAGGCGTCGCGTGCGCCCGCCAGACGCGCCGGAACCAGTCCACGCAGCGAAACGGCGCCGGTCTGGCGCAATCCGGCTTCGTGCCGCCGCTGCCAGACCAGGACGCCGGGATAGGCGATGCCCTCCGCCACATCGATGACGGCGATCTCGGCGGGCAGGGCGGTTCCCCGGTCGAGACGCAGCCTCATGCCGCCGTCCGACAGGTCAATGATGATGCAGGCCATCTCCAGACCCGGTGCGGACACCACGCCGGCGACATTGACCAGTCTGCGCGGATGAAGGCGACGATCCTCGCGTCCCGTCTGGGCGCGTCCCGGTTCGCCGCGCCTGAGTTTGAACCCGAACAAGCCACATACTCTGAAACGCTACAGACGACCCGCAAAGGCGACGGGATGGCGGTCTCGGTCAAGCGTGACGGTCAGATCCGCGACGATTCCGCCGTCCAGCATGTGCCGCGTCAACCTTTCATAGAATCGAACGAAATCGGCGATGGCGGCGCGACGGTCCGGCGAGAGTTCGCGCACGCCCAACAGCCCGGCCTCCTGCTCCCCGCGCCAATCCAGCACACCCCCGAAGTCGGGCGCGCGCAGGAAGATCAGTCGATCAAGCCGCTTTGTCAGCAGTCTATAGTCTCGCGCCAGTCCATCATTGATTTCACGCCGCCAACGCCCGTCGGCGTCGCCGACCCGCTCAAGGTCGTTGATGGGCGCCGTCAGCCTCTCGGGCGTCTCAGGCCGGGCGCCCAGGCACCAGCCCTCCAGAATGATGGCGGCGGGTCGCCCCTCGAACACAGGCCAGTCCGCCGCTGGCGCCCGATCATCCGCCAGCTTGTCAAAACGCGGCAGGGGCGTGGCGTCGCCCGGTCCGGCGCGTCGCAACCGATCCAGCACCCGGTTCAGCAGAGCCAGGTCATGGGTTCCCGGCGGACCGCGCGTGGCGAACAGCGGATGGACGCTGGCCGCCAGCGCCTGACGTTCGGCCTTGGTCAGATAGACGTCATCCAGCGACAGGGCTGCACAGCCGAACCGTTCGGCGACGACCTTCGCCAGGGTCGACTTGCCAGACCCTTGCGACCCGGCGACGCCCAGAATGGGCGGCGGCGCATTCCCATCCGCCTGTTCGATCCAGCGACCGATGATCTCGACCAGCCCGGGATCGACCCGGGCCATGTCAGTGCTGGTTTTCCGGCAGCCGCACGATCAGGCCGTCCAGCGTGTCCGAGACCCGGATCTGGCAGGACAGGCGGCTGTTCGGTTCGACCTCTTCGGCGAAGTCCAGCATGGACTCCTCCATGGCGCTGGGCTTGCCCGTCGCCTCGCGCCAGGCTTCGTCCACATAGACATGGCAGGTGGCGCAGGCGCAGGCCCCGCCGCAGTCCGCGTCGATGCCCGGCACATTGTTGCGGATCGCGCCTTCCATGACGCTGAGGCCGTTCTTGACCTCGACCGCGTGCTCGGTCCCGTCGTGTTCAATGTAGGTGATCTTGGCCATGCGCCGCTCCTAACCGAGGGTGGGCCGGAGGCAAGGCCCTCCGGCGTCCGATCCTCAGGCCGCCTTCTTGCGGCTGGGGGCGACCATCAGCTTCTTGGTCTCGGCGATGGCCTTGGCCGGGTTCAGACCCTTGGGGCAGACCTGGGCGCAGTTCATGATCGTGTGGCAGCGATACAGTTTGAAGGGGTCTTCAAGGTCATCGAGACGCTTCTGGGTCGCGTCGTCGCGGCTGTCGGCAATCCAGCGATAGGATTGCAACAGCGCCGCCGGGCCCAAATACTCTTCCTGGTTCCACCAATAGCTGGGGCAGGAGGTCGAGCAGCAGGCGCACAGGATGCACTCGTACAGGCCGTCCAGCTTCTCGCGCTCGGCCGGGGTCTGCAGACGCTCCTTCTCGGGGTCCGGCTCGTCCGACTGCAGATAGGGCTGAATCGAGTCGTACTGGGCGTAGAACAGGCTCAGGTCCGTCACCAGATCCTTGACCACCGGCTGGTGCGGCAGGGGGGCGATGGTGATGTTGTGCGAAGAGCACTCGTCCCAGCCCTTGGTGCAGGCCAGGGTGTTGCGCCCGTCGATGTTCATCGAGCAGGAGCCGCAGATGCCCTCGCGGCACGACCGCCGGAACGACAGGGTCGGGTCGATGGTGTTCTTGATGTGGATCAGGGCGTCCAGCAGCATCGGGCCGTGGTCGCTGGTGGGCACCTCATAGACGTCCCAGCGCGGATCGGCGTCGACCTCGGGGTCGTAACGATAGACCTTGTAGGTCTTGACGTCCTTGGACCCCGGCGCGGCCTTGTGAACCTTGCCCGTCGTCGGCTTGGAACCCTTGGGGAGAGTGAGCTGAACCATCAGGATATGTCCTTGGTCGCGGCGCCGGTGATGCCGTACCAATCAAGCTTGCGAGTGAAATACATGACCGCGAAGATCGCGGCGAAGCTGGCCAGGGCGCCGACCAGCAGGGCGTAGTCCTCCAGCCGCATCAGCACATAGATGAGGCCGTAAAGGAAGGTGAAGGCGATCAGGGCGCGCACGCCCTGCCGCCGACTGTCGAAGGTCCATCCGGCATAGGCCGAGATCAGGGCCACGGTGGCTGTCGCGGCCAGACCGAAGCCGATGTCGAACCCGGTGTGCTCGGCGATGGACAACAGCAGCATGTAGAAGATGACCTGCGCCAGGCCGATCAGGATGTATTGCGCGGGGTGGACGCGGCGGCCCGTGGTCGTCTCGAACAGGAAGAAGGCCAGGAAGACCAGGCCGATGAACATGGGCGCGTATTTCAGCGATCGGCTGACCGACTGATAGGGATTGGCCGGTTCCACGAAGCTGACGGCCAGATCCGCCGCGCCCAGGCGGGCCAGGGCGTTGGCGTCGCCCTCGGCCGGAATGCCGCGTGCGACGAAGGGCACGCTCCAGCTGGCGTCGAAACGACCGTCGGCGGCCTCGCGCCTGGTCGGCAGGAAGCCGCCATTGTAGGACGGATGGGGCCAGTCGCCCTTGATGCCAGCCTCGGTCGTGCCGGCGAACGGCAGGACCGATACCCGTTGCGCGCCCGAGAAGGTCGCGCGGCCCGACACCGGCAAAAGACCCGAACGCGCGGCCAGGGTCAGGGGCGCGCCGAACAGCTTCAACGCCTGGCGCGGTCCGTCGCGGCGAGCGGAGTCGGGATCGCCGATCAGGCTGACGGTCGACTCCAGGGTGGAGGGCGTCAGGACGACGGCGCGGTCGCCGATCTTCAGGGCGATGTCGGAGCGGGCGCCCCGCGCATCGGACGCTCCGACCACGATCTCGGCCCGGCTCCAGTCCAGAACGGTGCCGCTGGGCGCCTCGGAACCGGCGCGGGTCAGGTCGAATTGGGCGGAATAGGCCACCTGGGCCTCATAGACGGCGACGCGGAACAGCGAACGTTTGCGCACCTCGGAGTCGGTATCGACGTCGATCCGGCCCTGGGTCGGGAAGACGTACCAGACGCCGGTCTCCTGGCGCACGACATTGGGTTGGACTACCGGCCCGCCAGGCGTGTTGGACGGCCCGCTGGTCGTGCGGCTGAACGGCACGGCGATGACCGGCCCCAAAAAGGTCTGCTGGCCGCCCATCAGGTCGCCGACCTCTGTCGCAACCCGCTCCGCCCGGTGGCTGCGGTCCATCAACAGGCCGAAGACGAACAGCGCCGGAATGCTCATCAGCAGCGCCAGGGCGCACACCAGCAGCAGTTTCAGCCCCAGCGAACGCCGGGGCGCGGACCTGGCCACGGCCAGACGCGCAGCCGTCGCCGCGCTCACCTCGAAGGGCGACGCGGGATCAGGCTGCACGTCTGAAGGCGGCCGGGCCATGGCGGATCAGTACACCCGCGCCTTGGGCTCGATATAGGCGATGTCGTCGGTCATGGTGTAGTTGTGGACCGGACGATAGTCGATCTGGACGGTCTCGCTCGGACGCTTCCACGCCAGGGTGTGCTTCATCCAGTTCACGTCGTCGCGGTCGGGATAGTCCTCGCGGGCGTGGGCGCCGCGCGATTCCGTTCGGTTCAGACCGCCCTCGATGGTGACCACGGCCTGGGCGATCAGGTTGTCGTACTCCAGCGTCTCCATCAGATCGGTGTTCCAGATCAGG
The DNA here is from genome assembly GCF_032017145.1 of Brevundimonas sp. Taxonomy (GTDB): domain Bacteria; phylum Pseudomonadota; class Alphaproteobacteria; order Caulobacterales; family Caulobacteraceae; genus Brevundimonas. Next base: position 24,359 of record NZ_DALZQC010000006.1, on the reverse strand, counting down.
CCGCGATCCGTGGTCTTGATGTCGGCGCCGGCGGCGTCGATGGCGCGCAGCTTCTGCACGCCTTCTTCCAGCGTCTTGCCGGTGCGGAACACCGCCGCGTCGGCCTGCATGGCCTGCTGCATCGACAGGCGCAGTTCGGCGGTCGGCGTCGAGCCGTCGGCGTAGCGGAAGCGGTCAAGTCGGGCCAGGTGGGCGTCGATCTGCGCCTTGGGGGCCGACGGTACGGCGGACGCCTTGTCCACCACCTCGCCGCAGCGCAGGCCGACCGCGCGGCCGAACACCACCAGGTCGGTCAGGGAGTTGGAGCCCAGGCGGTTGGCGCCGTGCACCGAGACGCAGGCGGCCTCGCCCACGGCCATCAGGCCCGGAACCACGCTGTCGGGGTCGCCGTCGCTCAGCGTCAGGACCTCGCCGTGATAGTTGGTCGGGATGCCGCCCATATTGTAGTGGACGGTCGGCAGGACCGGGATCGGCTCCTTGGTCACGTCCACGCCGGCGAAGATCTTGGCGCTTTCGGAAATGCCCGGCAGGCGCTGATGCAGGATCTTCGGATCCAGGTGATCCAGGTGCAGGAAGATGTGGTCCTTCTTGGGACCCACGCCGCGGCCTTCGCGGATTTCGATGGTCATGGAGCGCGAAACCATGTCGCGCGGGGCCAGGTCCTTCACGGTCGGCGCATAGCGCTCCATGAAGCGCTCGCCTTCCGAGTTGGTCAGGTATCCGCCCTCACCACGCGCACCCTCGGTGATCAGGCAGCCGGCGCCATAGATGCCGGTCGGGTGGAACTGGACGAACTCCATGTCCTGCAACGGCAGACCGGCGCGCAGCACCATCGCGTTGCCGTCGCCGGTGCAGGTGTGGGCCGAGGTGGCGCTGAAGTAGGCGCGACCGTATCCGCCGGTGGCCAGAACCACCATCTTGGCGCGGAACTGGTGAAGCTGGCCGTTGTCGAGCTGCAGCGCGGTGACGCCGGTGCAGGCGCCGTCCTGCATGATCAGGTCCAGCGCGAAATATTCGACGAAGAACTTCACCTCGCGACGGACCGACTGGCCGTACAGGGTGTGCAGGATGGCGTGGCCGGTGCGGTCGGCGGCGGCGCAGGTGCGCTGCACCGGGCCTTCGCCGAAGTTGCGGGTCATGCCGCCGAAGGCGCGCTGATAGATCTTGCCTTCGTCGGTGCGCGAGAATGGCACGCCCCAGTGTTCCAGCTCATAGACCGCCTTGGGGGCGTTGCGGACCAGATATTCGATGGAGTCCTGGTCGCCCAGCCAGTCCGACCCCTTGACGGTGTCGTACATGTGCCACTGCCAGCTGTCCTCGCCCATATTGCCGAGCGAGGCCGAGATGCCGCCTTGCGCCGCGACGGTGTGCGAGCGGGTCGGGAAGACCTTGGTCACGCAGGCGACCTTCAGCCCCTGCTGGGCGGCGCCGAGCGCGGCGCGCAGGCCCGAGCCGCCCGCGCCGACGACGACGACATCGTATTCGTGATCGATAAGTTCGTAAGCAGCCATCGGTCTATTCAGGCTCCGAAGCCGGCGGGCAGCGGCGCCGAGCCCAGCGCCAGCCGCACGATGAAGAAGACGCTGGCGGCGGCCAGCACGACGAAGACGATGTTCAGCAGGGCGACCAGCAGGCCGCGCGTCCCCGCGTTCGGCACATAGTCCTCAAGGATCACCTTCCAAGCCAGGCTCAGATAGCCGAAGAAGACCACCGCCGTGATCGCCATGAGGGCCGCGTTCAGCGGATTGGCGAACCAGGCCAGAACGGCGTCGTAGCCGGCGCCCGCCAGCGTGAAGCCCGTGGAGGCGACCCAAAGGCCCAGCGGCAGCAGGGCGATCAACAGCACCCGCTCGGTCAGCCATTCGCCGGCGCCATGGCGCTCGGAAACCTTGACGTTGTTCTTGAACTTGGCGGCGCCGCTCACAGCGAAACCCTCCCCGTGGCGAACAGGACGACCCAGAACAGCACGGCCAGGGGGACCGGCGCCCAGACCGCGATGTTGGACAGCAGATTGGCCGACGCCAGCGTCAGCCCGTTGCCCGTGTCGTTATAGGTGTGGCGCGCGCCGTTCAGGATGAAGGAGAACAGCACCGCCGTCAGGCCGAAGCCGACAAACAGACCCAGCGGCGATCCGGCCAGTCCGAGGAAGGATGCGTAATGTTCCGGCCCGAACGCCATCGCGCCCAGCCAGCCGACCACGAACAGCACGCCCACGGTCGCGGCGATGATGGTCGCGCGAAACAGGATGGAGGCGGCCATGGTCACGTGCCAGCGCCAGACGCTCATGTGCGGCGAAAGCGGCGTGACGTGACCGTTCGGTTGGGTGACGAAACGACCGGTCCGGTCGCTGGAGGCGCCACCCGGCTTCGGGCTGGGCTGGGTCATGCGAATGGTTCTCAAAAGCGAATGAATTCAATCGCCGTGTGCGGTTGCGAAGGCTTTTGTGACCCCAGGCGGCCGGTGTCAACGCACGGCTGGCCAGAAGGGGCGATTGTTGCGTCTCCAACCCTTGCCGTTCGTCCGAATCACGTTTTCGCGCAAAGGCCGGCCGCCTCTAGGCGATCGGTCCCGCGATTTGGCAGGGTGGATGCATGATCCTGTTCGCCCTCCTCGCCACAGCGTCCCTGGCGCAGGCGCCCCAAGCCGCGGGGCTTCTGGACGCCACGCCCGAAACCTATCAGGCCCCCGTGATCCGGCCGTTCGAACCGCCGTCCGACTTCGGCCGGGAAGTCGAAGCCCAGGGCGACGCCGGCGGCGACTGGCGACGCAGCCCGTTGACCGCGCCGGTGGTCGTGGAGGACTACGCCGGCGACTATGAAGTCAGCCCTGGCGACGGGCAGACCGCCTACGACCAGGGCGTGGCCCAGGCCGAGATCGACGCCGACCGTCTTTCCGGACCGCTGGACGGACGCTGGCGGGTCGCGGACGCCGACGGCAGGCCGCTGTTGTCCTTCGCCCTGACCGACCGGGGCGAGGGCCGACGCATCGAGGGCGCCTGGCGTCGGCTGGACGCGCGGGGGGCGTCGACGGCTGAAGGTCCGGCCGGTCCGGCCGGTTTCGACGGCGCCGCCGCCGTGGTGCCGCTGGCGGGCGGGGAACTGCATCTGCGCGCCGTCGGCCGGGGCTGGAGCGGCGAACTGGTCCAGAACGGCCGCGCGCGCCCGGTGACTGTCGCCCGCCCCGGCTAGGCTGGCGGCCGTGAATTAGCCACCCTATATGTGACGAATGACACAGATCCCGCCCCGCCCCGTCCTTCGCCTGCACCCCGCCGTTCGCGACGACATCGGCGATCTGACCACCCGCCGCCCCGTGCCCGGCCCCGGCGTGGACCAGATCGATCCCTTCCTTTTCCTGAACCACCACGGGCCCCAGACCTATGCCCCCGGCAATGCGGGCCTGCCGTTCGGTCCCCATCCGCACCGAGGCTTCGAGACCGTCACCTTCATCCTGGACGGCGAACTGGCCCATAACGATTCCGGCGGCGGGGAGAGCATCATCAAGGCGGGCGGCATCCAGTGGATGACCGCCGGCTCCGGCCTGATCCACGCCGAACTGTCCCCGGCCGCCTTCAAGCGCGACGGCGGGCCGATGGAGATCCTGCAGCTGTGGGTGAACCTGCCGTCTCGGCTGAAGATGACCAAGCCGGACTATGTGGGCCTGCAGAAATCCGACATTCCGACCTTCGTCACCGAGGCCGGCGTCACGGTCGAGCCGGTCTCCGGCGAATGGCTGGGCGTCAAAGCGCCGATCCAGTCGCTGATCGACATCCATCTGGCCGTCGTCCGCCTGCCCGTCGGCGCGACGTTCCAGACGCCGGTCGCGCCCGGCCGCAACGTCTTCCTTTACGTCGTCAAGGGCGAGGTCTCCGTCGCCGGAACCGCCGTGCCGCAATGGAACCTGACCGCCCTGGGCGACGGCGATGCGGTTGAGATCACCGCCCCGTCGGACGCCGTCGTCCTGCTGGGCCACGCCGAACCCATCGGCGAGCCGGTCTTCAGCCACGGCCCCTTCGTGATGAACACCCGCGAAGAGATCATCCAGGCGGTCCAGGACTACCAATCCGGCAAATTCGGCCCGCCCCCGAGGGTGTGAGACGGGCGCTTCCGTCTCCTCCCTGCTTTGCGGGGAGGTGGCGCGGCGCTTCTTCAGCGCCGTGACGGAGGGGTTCTTCGGAGCGTCACCGATCAGGGGCCGTGAGGCGCTCAGAACCCCTCCACCGCTTCGCGGTCCCCCTCCCCGCAAAGCGGGGAGGAGACATCGTGTTCTCTGGCTCGCGCGCCTCTCCCCGTGCAGATGATGCGCTCCTCGCCAAAACCCTATATGACGCCGGTTCCTTAGCGACCGCCGAGCCGAAGACCTGCCCATGCCCAGCCTGAACGAGATCCGCGCCACCTATCTGAACTATTTCGCGGCCGACGGTCACGAGAAGGTGCACTCGGCTCCGCTGGTGCCGCAGAACGACCCTTCCCTGCTGTTCGTCAACGCCGGCATGGTGCCGTTCAAGGACTATTTCACCGGCGCCGCCAAGCCGCCCTATCCGCGCGCGACCAGCTCACAGAAATGCGTGCGCGCCGGGGGCAAGCACAACGACCTGGACAACGTCGGCTATACGGCCCGGCACCTGACCTTCTTCGAGATGCTGGGCAACTTCTCCTTTGGCGACTATTTCAAGGAACACGCCATCGACCGGGCGTGGAAACTGGTCACGCAGGATTTCGGGCTGGACGCCAAACGCCTGCTGGTCACCGTCTATATCGACGATGACGAGGCCGCCGCGATCTGGAAGAAGGTCACCGGCTTCTCCGACGACAAGATCATCCGCATCGCCGGCGCCGACAACTTCTGGGCCATGGGCGACAGCGGTCCCTGCGGTCCCTGCACCGAAATCTTCTGGGACCACGGCGACAAGATCGCCGGCGGCCCTCCCGGCAGCCCGGACGAGGACGGCGACCGCTACGTTGAGATCTGGAACAACGTCTTCATGCAGTTCGAGAAGGAGAACGACCAGATCGTTCGCAACCTTCCCAAGCCCAGCGTGGACACCGGCATGGGTCTGGAGCGGATGACCACCGTCCTCCAGGGCGTGCATTCGGTGTTCGAGACCGACCTGTTCAAGACCCTGATCGCCGCGTCCGAAGACGCCACCTCGACCAGGTCCGAGGGCGAGCGCGCGGCCAGTCACCGGGTCATCGCCGACCACCTGCGCTCGTCGTCCTTCCTGATCGCGGACGGCGTCACGCCGTCGAACGAGGGACGGGGCTATGTGCTGCGCCGCATCATGCGCCGCGCCATGCGCCACGCCCACCTGCTGGGCGCGGCCGACCCGCTGATGCATCGCCTGGTCCCGACCTTGGTCGCGGAAATGGGCGACGCCTATCCCGAACTGGCCCGCGCCCAGCCCTTCATCGAGGACACGCTGAAGCAGGAAGAGATCCGGTTCCGCACCACGCTTGGACGCGGCATGACCCTGTTCGACACGGCGGTTCAGGGCTTCAAGCCCGGCGACATGCTGGACGGCCAGACCGCCTTCACCCTGTCCGACACCTATGGCTTCCCGCTGGACCTGACCCAGGACGAGGCTCGTCGTCGCGGCTTCTCGGTCAATGTCGACGGCTTCGAGGCCGCCATGGCCGAACAGCGCCGGCGCTCGCGCGAGAACTGGAAGGGCTCGGGCCAGACGGCCAACGCCGGAGAATGGCTGGCCGTGCGCGACCGCATGGGGCCGACCGTCTTCACCGGCTATGACGCTGTCGAAGGGTCGGGCGAGGTTCTGGCCATCATGAACGGCGGCGCGCCCGTCGAGGCGGCAGAAGCGGGCGACATCGTCGAGGTCCTGTTCGACACGACGCCCTTCTACGCCGAGAGCGGCGGCCAGACCGGCGACCAAGGCACGCTGGAATGGCCCGGCGGTGAAGCCGAGGTGCTGGACGTCAAGAAACATGCCGGCGACCTGCACGTCCTGTCCGTCCAGATCACGGCTGGCAAGCTCCAGATCGGCGCCCGCGTGGCGCAGAGCGTGGACGCCGAAAAACGCCTGACCACGCGCGCCAACCACTCGGCCGCCCACCTGCTGCACACCGCGCTGAAGAATGTCCTCGGCCCGCAGGTGGCGCAGAAGGGCCAACTGGTCGACGCCGAGCGCGCCCGCTTCGACTTCAGCCATTCGGCCCCGGTCACCGAGGACGAGCTGGCCGCCATCGAGGCCGAGGTCAACGCCGTGATCCGCCAGAACGTCCCGGCGGAAACCAGGTTGATGGCCCCCGCAGACGCCATCGAGGCCGGCGCCATCGCCCTGTTTGGCGAGAAGTACGGCGACGAGGTACGCGTCCTGACCCTGGGCCGTTCGCTGGTTTCGGACAACGCCCCCTATTCGGTCGAACTGTGCGGCGGCACCCACGTCGCCCGCACGGGCGACATCGGCCTGTTCAAGGTGGTTCAGGAGACCGGCGTCGCCGCCGGCGTCCGCCGTATCGAGGCCCTGACCGGCGAGGCGGCGCGCCTCTATCTGGAAGGTCAGGCCAGGGTCGCCCGCAACCTGGCCCGCGACTTCAAGATCCAGCCGCTGGATGTGGCGGCCCGCGTCGAGACCCTGCAAGGGTCGGTCAGGACGCTGGAGAAACAGGTGGCCGAGTTGAAGAAGCAGCTGGCCCTGGGCGGCGGCTCGGGCGCGTCCTCCGCACCGGAGGAGATCAACGGCGTCAAGCTGATCGCCCGCGTCCTGGACGGTGTTGACGGCAAGGGGCTGCGCGGCGTGGCCGAGGACTTCAGGAAACAGGTCGGCACGGGCGTCGTGGCCCTGATCGGTGTGACCGAAGGCAAGGCCGCCGTCACCGTCGCCGTCACCTCGGACCTGACCGGCACGGTCAACGCCGCCGACCTGGCCCGCGCCGCCGTTCTGGTCATGGGCGGTCAGGGCGCGGGCGGCAAGCCCGACTTCGCCCAGGGCGGCGCACCGGACGGATCAAAGGCCGAGGATGGTCTGGCGGCGGTGCGAGCGGCGCTGGGCTGAACCGACAAGGCCCTCTTCCGACGGAAGGGGGCCGCTGCATCACATCATCGGGTCGGGCGTCAGATCGACCCCGGCCAGCTTCCAGCTGAACGGCCCGCGACGCTCCAGGATCAAGACCAGTTCCTCTTCGGGCTTGTCGTCGCGCGTCAGGGTCACGGCGAAGCGGTTCAGCCCGCGATAGGCCCAGGACTGGCGCACCTTGTCCTTGGGCGCGGCGGGGGTGTCGTCGGCCGGCACAGGCCGTTCCGGTTCCGGCGTCTCGCCGGACCGCACCAGGGCGGCGACCCCCTGCGGCGTGACGAAGTTGTCGACAGCCCCGTCCACCAGCGACGGCGCCAGCAACATCCCCAGAGCCGCCAGCCCCCGGTCGCCCTTGGCTCGTTCGCGGATTTCCAGTCGCGCGCGGGCGTTCAGTTCGCTTTTCAGGCTGGCGCGAAAGGCGGGGAAATCAACCTGCCGCTCCAGCGCCGCCGCATCCCCGGCCCGCGCCGCCCGCACGATCCCCTGCGCCGCCAGGAAGGGCGAGACGAACAGGGCGACGGCCAGGGCGACGATCCCGGCGATGAGGGCCCCGATTACGATCTTGCGAGTCATGACCTCTCCTTCGGAAAACGGGTGACGAGGCGGCTCATGGACGACCGGTCTGGGCCGGCGCGACCAGCGGGGCCGCCCCCTCGGGCAGGCCGATATGGACCAGCTTCCATTCAAACGGTCCCCGCCGCTCGAAGGTGAACAGGGTGCGCGATCCGCCCTGATCGGCGACCGCCATCCGCACCCGGTTGACGCTCCAATAGGCCGGCCGCGGCCAGGGTTTCGCGACCTTGGCCCCCGGCGGCGTCGCGGCCTGCGTCCGCTGGTTGGCGTATCGCCCCTCGCCCCGCAGCAGGGCCGACAGGGCCGCCGGCGTCAGATAGGCGTTCACGTCGGGCTGACGCTGCAACGGGTTCTGCTGATCGAACTGTCGGCGGAAGGCGCCGATGGGATCCTCCAGGAAGGACGGCGCCGGCGCCATCGCCTCGGGCCGTCCGGCCAACTGCGGCCTCAGCGACTGACGCACCGCGCCGAAGTCGATCAGCCGCGACAGCCCCGCCACGTCGCTGGCCTCCGCCGCCGACCGTATGGCGAAGAAGCCCACCGCCGGCGCGGCGAAGAAGGCCAGCACCGCCACGGCGAGCGCCGCCAGCACCAGATTTCCGAACAGCCGCTTCACGAACGCTTCCTCATTATCGCCGATCATGCACGCCCCGGCTCCCGGCACAACGAAAAGCCCCGACGGATCGCTCCATCGGGGCCTTCATTCTTGTCCAGCCTATCGCGCTTCGCACGACTTGAGGACGTTCTGGCGTCCTGTCGGCAATACGGTTCGGCTTGGCGCCTGTGGCCCTCAGCCCACGTCGGGCAGGGCGGTCTTCAGGTTTTCGGCCACCTTGTCGAGGAAGCCCTCGGTGGTCAGCCAGCCCTGCTGGTCGCCGACCAGCAGCGCCAGGTCCTTGGTCATGAAGCCGGCCTCGACGGTGTCCACGACCACCTTCTCCAGGGTGTCGGCGAACTGGTCCAGGGCCGCATTGCCGTCCAGCTTGGCGCGGTGCTTGAAGCCGCGCGTCCAGGCGAAGATCGAGGCGATCGAGTTGGTCGAGGTGGCCTCGCCCTTCTGGTGCTGGCGATAGTGGCGGGTCACGGTGCCGTGGGCGGCTTCCGTCTCCAGCACCTTGCCGTCCGGCGTCATCAGGACCGAGGTCATCAGGCCTAGCGAGCCGAAGCCCTGCGCCACCACGTCGGACTGCACGTCGCCGTCGTAGTTCTTGCACGCCCAGACGAAGCCGCCCGACCACTTCATCGCAGCCGCCACCATGTCGTCGATCAGGCGGTGCTCATAGGTCAGGCCGCGCGCCTTGAATTCGGCGGCGTAGTGTTCGTCGAACACTTCCTGGAACAGGTCCTTGAAGCGGCCGTCATAGGCTTTCAGGATCGTGTTCTTGGTCGACAGATAGACCGGATAGTTGCGCTGCAGGCCATAGGCGAAGCTGGCGTGGGCGAACTCGCGGATCGAGGCGTCCTGGTTGTACATGGCCATGGCCACGCCGGCGCCCGGGGCCTTGTAGACCTCGTGCTCGATCACTTCGCCGTCCTCGCCGACGAACTTGATCGTCAGGGTGCCGGGGCCGGGCATCAGGAAGTCGGTGGCCTTGTACTGGTCGCCGAAGGCGTGACGGCCGACGACGATCGGCTGGGTCCAGCCCGGAACCAGGCGCGGCACGTTCGAGCAGATGATCGGCTCGCGGAAGACCACGCCGCCCAGAATGTTGCGGATGGTGCCGTTCGGCGACTTCCACATCTTCTTCAGGCCGAACTCCTGCACGCGGGCTTCGTCAGGGGTGATGGTGGCGCACTTCACGCCGACGCCGTGCTTCTGGATCGCGTGGGCGGCGTCGATGGTCACCTGGTCGTCGGTGGCGTCGCGGTGCTCCATGCCCAGGTCGTAGTAGTCCAGCTCCAGATCCAGGAAGGGGAAGACCAGCTTGTCCTTGATCATCTGCCAGATGATGCGGGTCATTTCGTCGCCGTCGATGTCGACGATGGGGTTTTCGACCTTGATCTTGGCCATGCGCGTGTCCGCCTGTGACTATGGAAGGGAATATCGTGGCGGCGGTATAGCGGGGCCGCGCGTTCACGCAAACCCCGGCCCCGCGTTAACCCTGCCCGGAAAAAGCCATCCGCAGTCAAGCTGAACCCCAGGCGCGCTTTCGGATTCCTTCAGGCCCGGAACGACGACGGACGACGGAATGACGGATGAAGAACGCGACCTGGTCGAGCAGTGGATCATGATCTTTTGCGAGGCGCCGCCGGTGATCGACGCGGAACTGATGCGCCGGCTGATCGCTGAGCATCAAGCGGAGCCGCAGGGAGCACAGCCATGCCGGAAAAGACATTCAAGGCCGGTGATCGCGTAGAATGGGATCATAGCCAGGGCACGACCACCGGCAAGGTGGTCAGGAAGGCCACCTCTGAAACCCACATCAAGGGCCACAAGGTCGCCGCCTCTCCCGACAATCCGGAATATATCGTCGAGAGCGCCAAGACCGGCGCACGCGCGGCGCACAAGCCGTCGGAGTTGAAGAAGGCATGATCCCTCCCCGACTGATGGTGGCGGTCGCCGCGTCCGCCCTCGTTCTTGCCGCCTGCGGCGACAAGGATGCGACGAAGAAGACCGGCGCGCCCACCGCGCCCGCCGCATCCGCCCCGACGCCCGCCGCCGCGCCGGTGCTTCAGATCACCAGCGAGTCCAAAGCGTTCCGCGACTGGAACGCCACCTGCGGCAATGACGGAACCTGCTGGGCCTTCGGCTTCACCTCCGGGTTCAATGGCGGCTGGGTCCGCATCGCGCTCGACCCCGGCCCGGACGCCAGGCCTCAGGTGCTGTTTGGCTACTGGCCCGACGGCGATGCGAAGGGGCCGGCCCGCATCGGCCTGACCATCGACGGCCGCAACTTCGCCGCCGATCTGAACGCGGCCAGCCAGGACGACGCCCCGATCGGCCAGATCCCCGGCGACGTCCGGCCCGTCATCGACGCCCTGGCCCAGGGCAAGGTCATGACCATTCGCGGCGTCTCCAGCCAGGACATCTCCCTGCACGGCGCAGCGGCCGCCCTGTTATGGATCGACGAGAAGCAAGGGCGTCTCGATACGCCCACGGCCCTGATGCGACGCGGCGACAAGCCGGCCTCGACCGTGCCGGTCGCGCCTGACTTGCCCACGGTGGCGGCTGCGCCGCCCGTGAACCAGGCGGGCTTCGGCGATCAGAACCAGACCCTGCCCGCCGCCCTTCGCCGCCTGACCGAGGTCGGAAACTGTCTGAAGGAATCCGCCATGCCGGCCGTCAGCGACATGGTCATGTCCGCCCGGCTGGATGCGCGCACCGAGCTGTGGGCCGTGCCCTGCGGCTCGGGCGCCTACAACCTGACCCACAACTGGTATCTGACCGGACCGGGCGGGCGCGATCCCCGACCGGCGGCGCTGATCGGCACGGCCGGGCCGGGCGCGGACCCGAACATGCCCGACAACTCGACGGTCAACGGCGAATACGATCCCGGTTCGCGCACCCTGTCCAGCTTCGCCAAGGGGCGCGGCATCGGCGATTGTGGGACCTTGCAGACCTGGACCTGGACCGGCCAGCGCTTCGTTTTGACACGCGAAAGCACGATGGGCGAATGCGCGGGCGTGCCGTCCGACTTCTGGCCTGTCGCCTGGCGCACGCGGTGAACGACCCAGAGGTTCTGGTCATCGGCGCCGGCCCCGCCGGCTTGACGGCCGCGACCTACCTCGCCCGCTTTCGTCGCCAGACCTTGGTGATCGACGGCGGACGACCGCGCGCCTGCTGGATCCCCCTCAGTCACAATACGCCCGGCTTTCCCGCCGGCGTCTCCGGCCCCGACATCCTGGCCCGGATGCGCGAACAGGCCGAGGAATTTGGCGCCGTCCTCTCGGCGGGTCGAGTGACGACCCTGGCCCCGGATGGCCAAGGCTTCGTCGCCGAAGTCGAGGGCCAGACCCTGCGCGCCCGCGCCGTCCTTCTGGCCACCGGCGTCGTCGATCATCACCCTGATCTGCCAGACGTTGAGCGGGCGGTTCAGCGGGCGCTGGTGCGCATCTGCCCGATCTGCGACGGCTATGAGGCGACCGGCAAGGTCGTCGCCGTCATCGGGCGCAGCGACAAGGGCGCGCGCGAGGCCGCCTTCATGCGGACCTATTCCGACCGGGTCACCCTGATCCACATCGGTCCGCCGGACGCCCTGACACGGCGTGACGAGCTGGACCGGCTGGGCGTCGAACTGATCTTCGCTCCGCTGGAGGCCGTACGGCTGGAACAGGATCGGGTCACGGCCCTGACCTGGAAAGGGCCGGGCGGATCGGTCCAGACGCGGGCTTTCGACCTGGTCTATTCGGCGCTGGGAACATCGCCGAACGCCGAACTGGCCCAAGGGCTGGGGGCGCGCCTGTCCGACGACGGCCGGCTGGAGGTCGATCTGCACCAGGCGACCAGCGTGCCCGGCCTCTACGCCGCCGGCGACGTGGTGCGCGGCCTCAACCAGATCGCCGTGGCCACCGCCGAGGCCGCCGTCGCCGCCACCGACATCCACAACCGCCTGCGCCAGATCGACGGCCTGACCGTCGCGGATTAGGCCAAACTTCTAGGCGCGGCCGCCCACGATCCGTTCCAGCACCGCCAGCGGCAGCGACCCATTCTCCAGAACCTTGTCGTGGAAGGCGCGCAGGTCGAAGTCGGGCTTGGCTTCGGCCTCCTTGCGCAGGCGGGCGATGACCGTATGGCCGACCTTGTAGGAACAGGCCTGGCCGGGCCAGACGCAGTAGCGGTTGATCTCGCTGTTCGACGCATCCAGCGGCTTGGCGCCCGAGGCCGCCATATAGTCGACCGCCTGTTCCCGGTTCCAGCGCTCGGAATGCAGGCCCGTGTCCACCACCAGCCGCACGGCCCGGAACAGATAGGACATCAGGAAACCCACCCGGCCCAGCGGATCGGTCGCATAGGCGTCCAGGTCGTCGGCCGCCACCGCCTCGGCGTACAGGGCCCAGCCCTCGTTATAGGCTGAAAATCCCCCGGCCCTGCGCCATTGCGGCAGTTCGTCGGACTCGCGCTGCAACGCCACCTGCAGGTGATGCCCCGGCGAAGCCTCGTGATAGGTCAGGGTCGGCAGGGCGAACTTCGGCCAGTTCCCGCTGTCGCGCAGGTTGATGTAATAGGCGCCCGGTCGCGACCCATCCAACGGCGGTCCCTGGTAATAGCCGCCCGGCGCACCCGACTGGATCGACACCGGCACGCGACGGATTTCGACGTGCGATTTCGGAAGGCGGCCGAACACCTGGGGCAGTTTCGGCTCCAGATCGGCGACCAGCCGGTTCAGCCAGGCCAGCAGTTCGGCCTTGCCGGCGTCGGCGTTGGCGAACAGCTGGGCCGGCTCCTTGTTCAGGGCCTGGATGCGTTCGCCGACCGTGCCTTGGGTATAACCCTGGGCCTTCAGGATGGCGTCGATCTCGGCGCTGATCTCGGCGACCTGTTCGCGGCCCAAGGCGTGGATTTCACGGGCGGTCAGGGTCGTGGTCGTATTGGCCTTCAGCCCCGCCGCATAAAAGGCCTCGCCGTCCGGCAGACGCCAGACCCCCGCCTCATGGGTGGCGCGGGGGCGCAAGGCTTCCAGCGCCACGATCTGGGCGGCCAGGGCCGGTTTGACCTTCTGGTCCAGGATCGCGGCGGCGCGACTGTCATAGCCGGCCAGGCCCAGATCGCCCGTCTTGCGCGCCAGCGACTTCAGCATGGCCATTTCGGCGGCGGGCGTGTCGCGCAGAGCGCGGATCTGCGGCAGCATCCGGTCGATGATGAAGTCGGGCGGGATCACGCCCAGACCGGCGTCTTCCTCGATCTTGGCCGTCTCGCCGTCCAGCACGCCCGAGAAGGCTTCCAGTCGCGACAGGAAGGCGTCGGCGCCGGCCGAATCCTCGATCCGGTGCTGATTGTCCAGGAAGTCCGGCGTGCTGAAATAGGCGCCGGACAACTGGGTCACGACATAGGGCGACGGTCGCCCCGGCCCCGCCCCATAGCCGAAGCGCGCCGTCTCGGCCGCCGTCTCGGCGCCGAAGGCGGCGATGGCGTAGTTCAGCACCCCCGCCGGCGACAGACCGGCCCGGTCGAAGCCTTTCAACTGGCCCCAGCGATCCACGGCCTTCGCACGGTCCTTGCGGATCGCCTCCGGCCCGGCCGCGCTGAGCCTTGACGACAGGCCGGCGCGCGCGCCCCGATCCAGGCCCAGGTTGGTGGCGCGCTCCGGGCTTTCGTCGATATCGGCCTCGAACCACCCGTTCAGCAGGCTGTTCAGCCGTTCGTCCGCGTCGGTCGGCCTGGTTTGGGCGTGAGCCAAGGAAGGCGCGACCGCCGCCGTGGCGGCGGCGGTCAGCAGAAGGCGGCGACGATCGATCATGTGGCGAACTCTCGGTGACGGGACCGCGTCGCGCCAAAGCGGTCCCTGCGTGTCTTCGACGTCGGTCGGCGCGACCGGATGCGGTCAGGCCTGGGCTGTGACCCAGTCGTTGACGATCCGCTCCAGCACCGACAGGGGCACCCCGCCGGCGGCCAGGGCCGTGTCGTGGAAGCCCTTGATGTCGAACCTGGACCCCAGGGTCGTCTTGGCCGTCTCGCGCAGCCGAACCCATTCGTTGTGCCCCACCTTGTAGGCGCAGGCTTGGCCGGGCCAGCCGCAGTAGCGTTCGACCTCGGACGTCGCGGCGCCCTCCTGATCGCCATAGGCCTCCATCATGTAGCGGATGCCCTGTTCACGGCTCCAACGCTTGGAATGGATGCCGGTGTCCACCACCAGGCGCGCGGCGCGGAACATCAGCGACTGAAGATAGCCGATCTGCCCGACCGGATCGTTCTCATAGGCGCCCAGTTCGTCGGCCAGCTGTTCGGCGTAAAGCCCCCAGCCCTCAACATAGCTGGAGAAGCCCAGCAGGTTCATCAGAAGCGGCGCGGATTCGCTCTCCTGCTGCAGGCTGATCTGCAGATGGTGGCCCGGCGTGGCCTCGTGATAGGTCAGGGTCGGCAGGGACCAGGACGGCCATTCCGCCGTGTCCTTCAGATTGATCCAGTAGATGCCGGGCCGCGTCCCATCTAGGCTGGGCGCGTTGTAATAGCCCATCGGCGCCCCGGCCTCGATCTCGGGCGGCACGCGCTTGATCTCGACCTTGGCCTTGGGCAGGCGGCCGAAGGCGTTGGGCAGCCGCGCCTGCATGTCCGCCATCTGGGCGTTCAGCTTGGCGATCAACTCGGCCTTGCCCGCATCGGTATTGGCGTAGATGTATTTGGGATCGTCCCCCAGGGCCGCGATCCGTTGGGCGACCGACCCCTGCGTCAGCCCTTGCGCCTTCAGCAGACCGTCGGCGCGGGCGGTCAGTTCGGCCATCTGTTCGACGCCGGTGCGGTGGATCTCGTCCGCCGTCAGCCGGGTGGTGGTGATGTAGCGCAGGCTGTTGGCGTAATACTGCTCGCCCTGCGGCAGGCGACGCACCGAGGCCTCGTGCACAGCGCCGGGCTGAGCGGCCTTCAGCACGGCGTTCTGCGCCGCCAGGGCCGGATAGACCCGCGTCTCGATCAGGCGCTGGACCTGGGCGCCCCAGTCGCCGGTCAGGCCCTTGGCCTGGGTGCGGTCCACGACCGACTGGGTCAGGGGCGATGTCGCCGCCGAAGTGGCCAAGACGCCGTCCTGCTGGCGGATCGCCTTGGCCAGGATGAAGTCGGGCGGCACGACGCCCAGCGCATACTCCTCCTTCAACCGGTCCGTCTCGGCGGCCAGGACATCGGCGAAGGCGTTGACCCGCGCCACATAGGCGTCGGCGTCGGCGGCCGTCTCTATGGTGTGCTGATTGGCCAGAAAGTCCGGTGTGGACTGATAGGCGCCGCCCTGCTGGCTGACCCTATACGGATTGGGCCAACCGCCCTGGCCATAGGGGGTGTCGTAGGTGGCGATCACCCCGTCCAGATTGTCCTTGATGCTGTCGTAATAGTTCAGGTCGCGGGGCGACAGGGCGCGGCGGTCGATGCGGGCCAGGTCGGCGGACTGCTGGCGGATGAAGTCGCGCTGGCCCTCCTCCTCGGCGCGGGTCGGGGCGGTCAGTTGCGACTTGGCGGCGGCGCGCGCGCCTTTGTCCAGGCCAAACATGGTCACGACCTCGGGCGCGCGATCCAGCGTGCCCTCGAACGCCCTGTCCATGAAGGTCTTGAAGGCGGCGTCGGCGCCGCCGGCCACATCGCCGTCCTGAGGTCGGGCCACAGCGGCCGCGCCGCCTACGGCGCAAAGCCCCGCGCCCAAGGCGGCGGACTGAAGAAGACGGCGACGATCCAGCATGACGTTCTCCCCACGGACGATGCGGCAATGGAGACCGCACGCGCAGACGCGGCAAGCGAAATCGCCGCAAGGCCGGCCCATACGGCGAAGAAAAAGGCCCGGCGGATCGCTCCGCCGGGCCTCGTTCAGTCCTGGTCTCGACGTCGTTTAGTCGCGACGACGGCGGCCGCGATCGCCCCCGCGATCACCGCCCTCGCGCTTGGGACGACCGCCGGTGTCTTCCGACAGGGGGGCCTCGCCGCGCTCGGCGCGTTCGGCGTTGATCTTGTCGGTGATGTCCTCGCCGGTTTCCTGATCCACGACCTTCATCGACAGCTTGGTCTTGCCGCGATCGTCGAAGCCCAGGAACTTGACCTTGACCTCCTGGCCTTCCGACAGGACGTCGGCCGGATTGGCGACGCGTTCCAGAGCGATCTGGGACACGTGGACCAGGCCGTCCTTGGCGCCGAAGAAGTTCACGAAGGCGCCGAAATCGACGACTTTCACGACCTTGCCGGTGTAGATCGTGCCGACTTCCGGTTCCGAGGCGATGGACTGGATCCAGGCCTTGGCGGCGTCGATCTTCTCCTGGTCATTGGCGGCGACCTTGATGGTGCCGTCATCGCCGATGTCGATCTTGGCGCCGGTCTTCTCGACGATCTCGCGGATCACCTTGCCGCCCGAACCGATCACTTCACGGATCTTGTCGACCGCGATCTTGATGGTTTCGATCTTGGGCGCGTGCTCGCCGAGTTCGGTGCGCGGCGCGTCCATGGCCTTGGACATCTCGTCCAGGATGTGCAGGCGACCGGCCGAAGCCTGGGTCAGGGCTTGTTCCATGATCTCCTTGGTGATGCCGGCGACCTTGATGTCCATCTGCAGGCTGGTGATGCCCTGCGACGTGCCGGCGACCTTGAAGTCCATATCGCCCAGGTGATCTTCGTCACCCAGGATGTCCGACAGGATGGCGAACTCGCCCGACGGCTCCAGGATCAGACCCATGGCGATGCCCGAGACCGGCCGGATCAGCGGAACGCCCGCGTCCATCAGGGCCAGCGACGAACCGCAGACCGTGGCCATCGAGGACGAGCCGTTGGACTCGGTGATCTCCGACACCAGACGGATGGTGTAGGGGAAGTCTTCCTTGGTCGGCAGCATCGGACGGATCGCGCGCCAGGCCAGCTTGCCGTGACCGATCTCGCGACGGCCGGGCGAACCCATGCGGCCCGCTTCACCCACCGAATAGGGGGGGAAGTTGTAGTGCAGCAGGAAGCTTTCCTTGTAGGTGCCCTGCAGGCTGTCGATGTACTGCTCGTCCTCGCCGGTGCCGAGGGTGGCGACCACCAGGGCCTGGGTTTCGCCGCGCGTGAACAGGGCCGAACCGTGGGTGCGCGGCAGGACGCCGACTTCCGACACGATGGCGCGGACCTTGTCCAGGGCGCGGCCGTCGACGCGGTGCGCGTTCTCGATGATGTCGCGACGCAGGACTTCGGCTTCGCATTCCTTGAAGGCGGCCGAGAACTTGGAGCCGTCGACGCCGTCGGGGTTCTCGTCGGTCTTCACCAGAGCGGCGGCGGCGGTCTTCTTGGCCGCATCGACGCCCGAGCGACGGTCGTATTTGCCGGGGTGGGTGTAGGCGGCCTTGATGTCCTCGCCGACCAGCGACTTGATCGAGGCGACCACGTCGGAGTGGTCTTCGGCCTGGAAGTCGAACGGCTCCTTGGCGGCGTGTTCGGCCAGGTCGATGATGGCGTCGATCACCGGCTGCATGCCCGCGTGCGCGAACATCAGGGCTTCCAGCATCTTCTCTTCCGACAGCTCCTTGGCTTCGGATTCGACCATCATCAGGGCGTCCTGCGTACCGGCGACCACCAGGTCGAGGTCCGAGGTTGGGACCTGGTCGATGGTCGGGTTCAGCACCAGCTCACCGTCGATCAGGCCGACGCGCGCGGCGCCGATCGGACCCATGAAGGGCACGCCCGAGATGGTCAGGGCGGCCGAGGCGGCGACCATGCCCAGGACGTCCGGGTCGTTTTCCATGTCGTGCTGCAGCACGGTGACGACGACCTGGGTCTCGTTCTTGAAGCCCTTGACGAACAGCGGGCGGATCGGACGGTCGATCAGGCGGGAAACCAGGGTTTCCTTCTCGGACGGACGGCCTTCACGCTTGAAGTAACCACCGGGGATCTTGCCGGCGGCGAAGGTCTTTTCCTGGTAGTTGACGGTCAGGGGGAAGAAATCCAGGCCGGGCTTGGGCGCGCGGCCATAGACGACGGTGGCCAGAACCACGGTCTCGCCATAGGTCGCCAGCACGGCGCCATCGGCCTGGCGGGCGATGCGGCCCGTTTCCAGGGTCAGCGGGCGTCCGGCCCACTCGATCGTCTTGCGTTTGATGTCGAACATATTTCGTCTTTCGTATCCCGGACGGCGTATTCCGTGCGGGGTCCCATCATGGGGTGGAGCGCGGGGCGTTCAGTCCCGAGTCCGCGGGTCGCCGCGCCATCGCGAAAAACCCGGTGAGGACCGCTTGGCCCTCGCGTCTGCGCCTTAAGTCCGAGGCGCGCGGTCGTCTCTAGGTACACAACGAGGCGCGGACGTGACCGCCCGCGCCTCGAAAGCGTTCTTTTACACTGATCCGACGCCTTAGCGGCGCAGGCCCAGCTTGGAGATGAGCGCCTGGTAGCGGCCGGCGTCGACCTTGTTCAGGTGGTCGAGCAGGCGGCGACGTTGCGACACCATCTTCAGAAGGCCACGACGCGAGTGGTTGTCCTTCTTGTGGGTCTTGAAGTGTTCGGTCAGGTTGGCGATGCGTTCCGACAGGATCGCGACCTGAACCTCGGCCGAGCCGGTGTCGCCGGCGGAGCGGGCGTTATCGGCGATGATCTCGTGCTTGCGTTCAGCAGTAACCGACATCGTAAGAGTCCTTTCTTGGCCTATCGCGCTTCGCGCTACTTGAGGCCGTGGGGTCTCGGCCCTTGCCGGATGGCGTGGGCCTAGAGGTTGAAAACGCGGTCGGGTTCTAGCCGGCCGGCCCGCAACTGACACAGCGCGACGAGGGTCTGGCCCTGAAAGGCTGAAACCGTGCGCGAACCGTCGGAAAGACGGCCTTTGAGGGTTTCCACCTGACGGGGGAGCAGAACGATCGGGCGTCCCTGCCGAAGCGAGAAGGCGTCCTGTTCCGTCACGGCCAGTTCCGGGATGTCGTCCAGAGCGGTCGCGACGGCAAGCAAGCCTTCCGAGGCGGCGCCCCTATGCACCATTTCCTCCAGAGAATCCAGAGTGACGGCGTTTTCCGTGCTGAACGGCCCGACCCGCTCGCGGCGAAGGGCGCTGACATGGCCCTCGGCGCCCAGAACCGCCGCCAGATCGCGCGCCAGAGACCGCACATAGACGCCCTTGCCGGTGCGAATGGTCAGTTCGACGTGATCGGCGTCGGGCGCGTCGCTGACCTCGGCGGAATGGATGGTCACGCGGCGGGCCTGAAGTTCGAACTCGACCCCGTCGCGCGCCAGGTCATAGGCGCGGGCGCCGTCCACCTTGATGGCGGAAAAGCGCGGCGGGGTCTGGTCGATCTCGCCGACGAAGGCGGGCAGGGCGGCCTTCACCTGATCCACGGTCGGGCGCACGTCCGACCGTCCGATGATCTCGCCCTCGCGGTCCACACTGTCGGTCGAGACGCCCCAGTTGATGGTGAAGCGATAGACCTTCTGCGCCTCCATCATCATGGGCACGGTCTTGGTCGCCTCGCCCAGCGCAATGGGCAGGATGCCGCTGGCCAGCGGGTCCAGGGTGCCCGCGTGACCGGCCTTCTGGGCGTTGAACAGACGGCGGATGCGGCTGACGGCCTCGGTCGATCCCATCTCGAACGGCTTGTCCAGGCAGACCCAGCCGTCGACGACATCGCCCTTTTTCTTGCGGGCCATTATGCTTGGCCTACCGCGCGTCGCGCTGTTTGAGGCCGGAGGATCATTGATCGTCCTCGTCTTCGTCGCGTCGTTCCAGGTCGGCGCGGACGCGGGGGTCGTCGAACAGCCGATCCATGTGGCTGGCGGCGTCGAAGCTTTCGTCGTGGCGGAAGCGCAGGTCGGGCGTGAACTTCATGTCCAGCCGCCGGCCCAGCTGACCGCGCAGGAATTTGGCGTGGGCGTTCAGCGCCTTGATGATCTCGCTCTCGTGGCCGGCGGTCGGCGCGGTCTCGACCCCGGCGCCCAGCGGCTCGACGAAACAGGTGGCGTGTTTCAGGTCGGGCGACAGCCGCACCTCGGTCACGGTGACGGACACGCCGACCAGGGCCTCGTCGTGGATATCCTCTTCGCGCAGGATGTCGACCAGGGCGTGACGGATCAGCTCGCCGGCGCGCAGTTGGCGCTGGCTGGGTCCGGCGGGGCCGGAGGCGTTACGGGTATGTTGCTTGTGGGCCATCGGCCTCTCCTTCGTGTTCGCCTGCTGGGGATCGGACCCGGCCGGATAGGCGAAAGTCGGGCGGTCTAGTCTCGCGACGGTCGCATGTCCAGTTTTCGCTCCGGGGCCCTCGCCCGTTCCGCCGCCCGCACGGACCGCATCACCTCGGCCGAGGTGATGGACCGGACCGGCCGGATCGGCACGCCCGCCGCGTTCAGCACGCTGGAAGTCCAGTGGTTGCACAGATGTCCGATGGAGAAGGTCTCATGACTGGCGAAGAACCGCGCGTCGTCGCCGGGGCGGGCCGCGACGATCCGGGGCGAACCGCCGGACAGCGCCAGGGACTGTTCGACGCGGGCCGCCATCCGGTCGAATTGCGCCCGTGCCAGGGTCAGGCGGGCCACGTCGCCGCCGTGGCTCGCGCCGGGATCGACGCTGACCGGATCCAGCATGACGACCGATGCATTGCCCGGCCGGAAGAAGGCGCGGGCGCCGTCCGGCAGGCGGTCCGTGATCGGGCTTTGATCCACATAGAACCACGCATCGCCCCAGCCGATCAGGATCCAGTCGCCGGGCGCAAGTCCCTCCGTCGCCTGAGCCAGTGGGCCGCCACGGCGCATGAGGGCGGCGCGCGGCACGGCCAGGTCAGTATGAAAGCCGTTGTCCAGCACCTGGACGACCACCGTATCGCGCGGCGCGCCGGTTTCGCGCTCGCCCGGCCGGGTCCAAGTCCCCAGGGCGGCGGCGGCGCCGATCAGGGCCGCCAGGATCAGGGCGCGGATCATCGGGTGAAGTCCCTGACGGCGCACAGCCGATCCTCGGAGGCCAGGGCGCCGGGCGGCGGACCCTGGCGCACCGGCATCAGCAGAAAGCCGTCGCGCCGCACAGCCAGCGCCAGCCAGCCCACGGCCTGACCGGCGCAAAGCCGGCTGTCCTCGTCGGCGACGACCCTGCGGATTTCGACCTGGGCGGCGGCGGGCGCGCCCATGACGTCGGCGAAGGTCCGGGCGGCGTCGGCCTTCTGGCCCGCGCCCACCAGCCTGTGCGGGGTGGTGGTCAGCCGACCTGCGCCCTCGATGGTCAGGGCGCCGCCTTCGGCCTGGAGCGTCAGGGGCGAAAGCGCGTCTGACCCGGCGGAGACATAGCGTCCCGCGACCACCGGATCGCCGATCACCACCTCCCCCTTGGCGCCGGACCCTGCGGGCGCGGCGCCCGGTTCGATCAGGCGGTTCAGAGCCGGCTCGATCACAAGGGCGCCCAGCAGGAACAGGCCGAACGCGCCGACGCCGACCGCCGCGGTCCACTTCAGCGATGGGACGCCGGACGGCGGGACGGTCGTGTTCATGCCCGACAGCTTAAGGGAACAGGGGTTGAGGAATGGTCACTCGACCCCGCCCCATTCCCGTCAGGCGATCAGTTCCGGCCGGGGCGGCGCGTCGGATCGCTGAGCTGGAACAGGCGCGCCGACAGGTTCGACGCCGGTTGCAGCGACGTCAGCTGCGTCCGGGTGCGGGCGCCTTGCGGATCGGTGATGGTCCATTCGTGCAGCCGCACCGGGTTGCCGGCGAAGGCCAGCACCACCTGGCCGTCGTTCGGCCGGCCGGCGTCGCGCGCCGTGATGGCGAAGGCGCCCGAGGCCATGCGCGTCACCCGCTCGATGCGGACGCCCTGATCCAGGCGGACATTGCGCGCCAGGAAGGTGGACAGGGGCGTGCGACCCAGCGGCACCTGCTGGAAGGTGTTCAGGCGCGGATCGTAGCGTTTGACGTTGTAGCCGTCCGACACCACCAGAAGCCCGGCGGGGTCGGTGTATTCGAACCGCATCTTGCCCGGACGCTGCAGATAGAACCGGCCCTGGCGGGTCTGGCCGCTCGGCCCCGTCTCGGTAAAGGTCCCCTGCGCCGAGGTCAGGGCCTGCAGATAGCCCTGCGCCTGCTGCACCACGGCCCGGTCGTCGGCCGACAGGTTGGACTGGGCGTGGGCGGCGTCGAAGGCGCCCAGGGCGATCAGGCCGGTCGTCAGGCCCGCGCCCAGCAGCAGGCTGCGGCGGTGCAGGTCGGGGGTGGCCATAGCCACGGTCTTGGCGCGCGAGGTCATGAAGTCCGTCTCCCGTTCGGGATGGTTGTCGATCCTGCCGTCTTGCCCGGTCGGCTTGGCGTCGGAATGACGCGAGCCTGACCATATTCCGGCGCTGCGATGAAGCCCTGTTCATCGAAATGCTGAAGCTTGGACGCGATAGCGGGTCAGACAACGGCTCCGAGCCGCAGCCGTTCCTCGATTTTCGTCACACCATCGGCGGCGGGCCGGCCAGGACGTCGCGCTTGCCGGCGTGGTTGGCGGGGCTGACCACGCCTTCCTGCTCCATCCGCTCGATCAGGGAGGCGGCGCGGTTGTAGCCGATCTGCAGGCGGCGCTGGACATAGGAGGTCGAGGCCTTGCGGTCGCGGGTGACGACGGCCACCGCGCGGTCGTAAAGGTCGTCGCCCGACCCGCCGTTTCCGCCCTCGTCATAGCCGCCGTCCGCGTCTCCGTCCGGTTCGTCGGTGATCAGGTCAAGATAGTCGGGCTCGGCCTGGGCCTTCAGGTGTTTGCAGACGTCCTCGACTTCCTTGTCGTCGACGAAGGGGCCGTGCAGGCGGGTGATGCGGCCGCCGCCCGCCATATAGAGCATATCGCCCTGCCCCAGCAGCTGCTCGCCGCCCTGTTCGCCCAGGATGGTGCGGCTGTCGATCTTGGAGGTGACCTGGAAGGAGATGCGGGTCGGGAAGTTGGCCTTGATGGTGCCGGTGATGACGTCCACCGACGGGCGCTGGGTGGCCATGATCAGGTGGATGCCGGCGGCCCGCGCCATCTGGGCCAGACGCTGGACGGCGCCTTCCACATCCTTGCCCGCGACCAGCATCAGGTCCGCCATTTCGTCCATCACCACGACCAGGAAGGGCAGCGGTTCGGGACGGATTTTCTCGGACTCATAGACCGGGCGGCCCTGGTCGTCGAAGCCGGTCTGGACCGTGCGTTCGAAATGCTCGCCCTTGGCCTGCGCCTCGCGGGCGCGTTCGTTGTAGGAAGCGATGTTGCGCACGCCCAGTTTGGACATGCGGCGATAGCGATCCTCCATCTCGCGCACCGTCCATTTCAGGGCGACGACGGCCTTCTTCGGATCGGTGACGACGGGCGCCAGCAGGTGCGGAATGCCGTCATAGACCGACAGCTCCAGCATCTTGGGATCGATCATGATGAAGCGGCATTCGGCCGGGCTGTGGCGATACAGGATCGACAGGATCATGGCGTTGACCCCGACCGACTTGCCCGAGCCGGTGGTGCCGGCGATCAGCAGGTGGGGCATCCGCGCCAGATCGGCGACATAGGGTTCGCCGCCGATGGTCTCGCCCAAGGCGAGGGGCAGCAGATGGCCCTTCTTGTCGTATTCGGCGCTGGCCAGCAGGTCGCGCAGATAGACGGTCTCGCGCTTGGCGTTGGGCAGTTCGATGCCGATGGCGTTGCGGCCCTGAACCACGCTGATGCGGCAGGCGCGGGCGGACATGGAGCGGGCGATGTCGTCGGCCAGGGCCACCACGCGGCCGTGCTTCACGCCCGGCGCCGGGACCAACTCGTACAGGGTGACCACCGGGCCGGGCCGGATCTGGTCGATCACGCCGCGCACGCCGAACTCCTGCAACACGCCTTCCAGCATCTTTGCGTTCTGCTTCAGCGAGTCCTCGTCGACCGAGGCGGTGCGTTGGCCGGGCTTGCTGAGTATGCCCAGCGGCGGCAGGTCGAAATCCCCCTCGGGCCGGGTGAAGTCGAAGGCCTGCTGGTCCAGATCGTCCTTGCGGGCCTTGGGCGCCTTGACCGCCGCGACGCGCGGTTCGACGGGTCGCGCGGCTGCGCGCGCCGCGCTGGGGGGCAAGGGGGCGGCCTCCTCCTCCCACGGCGGCAGGTCGTCATAGGCGGTCTGGGGGGCGGGATCGTCCGACGGCTCCGTTTCGAGGGGCGAGGGCACCTCTGAAACAGGCGCGGCGCGGGGGGCGCGCGCCTTGGGCGCGGCCTTCTCA
>NZ_DALZQC010000005.1:0-63709 GCF_032017145.1 Brevundimonas sp. | reverse complement strand
CGCCCGCGCGCGAGGAGCCGCGCATCCTGCGCCCCGGCTCCTACCTCGACATCCGCGTCTGATCAGTTCCAGCCGCGGCTGGCGATATACTGCTGCAGCATTTCGATCCGGGTCGCGTCCGACGGGTGGGTCGAGGCGAACTGCGGCGTCTGGGTCTGGCGCTGCGCCGCCATCAGCCGCCACAGGGCCACGGCCTGCGACGGCCTGAACCCCGCGCCCGCCATATAGTCCACGCCCAGCCTATCGGCCTCCAGCTCGTCGCGACGCGAATAGGGCAGCAGCAGACCGTACTGCGCCGCCAGCCCGCCGTAGGCGTTGACCGCATCGCCATAGCGCCCCGCCGCGCCCCCGACCGCCGCCAGGCCGATGCTGGTCGCCGTCTGGCTGGACGCCCGTTCTGCGGCGTGATTGGCGACGACATGGCCGATCTCGTGGCCGATCACGCTGGCCAGCTGATCGTCGTTCTGGACCAGGGACAACAGGCTGGTGGTCACCCCGATCTGGCCGGACGGCAGGACGAAGGCGTTGGGGCTGGCCTCGGTGAAGACCGCATAGTCCCAGGTCCGGTTGCCCAGACCCGCCGCCTGCACCAGCCGGTCCCCGACGCGCCGGATCCGATCCACCTGGGCGCCCGTGGTCATCACGCCCGGCTTGGCGATGGCCTCCCGCCACGCCTGCGTCGACTGCTGCGACAGGGCCGCATTGTCCACCAGCAGAAACTGACTGCGCCCCAACGCCTCGTTATAGGCGCAGGCCGACAGGGCCGAGGCCGCCACGGCGGCGGTCAGGATCAGAGCGGAACGACGGGGCAGGAACACGAGACGGCCTCTTGGACGGTTGGCGCAACAGCCAAGCAAATCCCGTCCCCCCGGTCCAGGTTCCGACCTCACCCGACCGGCGTCGCGCCAAGCAGGGTGCGGCACGCCTCCGCCTCGGCCGCCAGGGCCGCGCGCTTGGCCTCGCCGAAGCCGTCCAGCGTCCTGTAGGGCATGGCCAGGCGGACGTTGTCGCGCAACCGGTGGCGGTTGCGCTCCAGAAAGCCCCAGTACAGCCGGTTGAACGGGCAGGCGGCGTCGCCGCTCCTGCTTTTCACGTCGTAGCGGCAGGCCCCGCAATAGTCGCTCATCCGGTCGATATAGGCGCCGGACGCCGCATAGGGTTTGGACCCCACGATCCCGCCGTCCGCGAACAGGGCCATGCCGCGCGTATTGGGCATCTCCACCCATTCATAGGCGTCGGCGTAGACGCACAGATACCAGTCGTCGACGGCGTCGGGGTGCACCCCCAGCAGCAGGGCCAGATTGCCCGTCACCATCAGCCGCTGAATATGGTGGGCGTAGGCGTTGTCGCGCGTGGTCTTGACCACATCGGCGACGCAGGCCATGTCCGTTTCGCCCGACCAGTAGAACCAGGGCAGTTCGCGGTTCGCGTCCAGGAAGTTCCGCGCCCGATATTCCGGCGTCTTCAGCCAATAGACGCCGCGCACGAACTCGCGCCAGCCCAGGATCTGGCGGATGAACCCCTCGACCGCGTTCAGCGGCGCGCGCCGGGCGCGATAGACGCCTTCCGCCCGCTTGCAGACGTCCAGCGGGTCCAGCAGGCCCAGGTTGATCGAGGTCGAGATCAACCCATGCCACATCCACGGCCGGCCCTCCGCCATCGCATCCTGCCAGTCGCCGAAGCCGGGCAGGACGGTGTGCAGGAAGTCGTCCAGAACCGTCTGCGCCTCCTCGGCCGTGGTCGGCCAGCAGAAGCCTTCCAGGGCGCCGAAATGGTCGGGAAACAGCCGCTCCACATCCGCCATCGCCTGGCGCGCCACGGCGTTGGGCGGAATGCGCAGCCGCTCGGGCGGGACCACGCCCTTCGCCAGCCTCTTGCGGTTCTCGGCGTCATAGTTCCAGCGCCCGCCCTCCGGCTGGTCGCCGTTCATCAGAATCCCGGTCGCTCGGCGCATCTCGCGATAGAAGAACTCCATCCGCAGGTGCGACTTGCCCGAGGCCCAGCGGCGGAAACGGTCGTGCGAGCACAGGAAGCGGCGGTCGGGCCGGATTTCGACCGGCAGGCCCGCCCCTTGGGCGAAGGCGGCCAGATGCTCGGCCAGCCGCCACTCGCCGCATTCGGTCATGGCCACGGCGTCGAAACTCCCGCCGTCCAGCGCGCGGGCCAGTTCGCCGGTGATGGAGCCGGTGTTGTCGGGATCGTCGATGGCGACGTACCGCACCGTCAGCCCCCTGGCCCTCAAACGCTCGGCGTGGTTTCGCATGGCGGCGAAGATCAGGGCGATCTTCTGCTTGTGGTGGCGGACATAGGTCGCCTCGTCGCGCACCTCGGCCATCAGAAGGGTGTCGGCGGCCGGGTCCAGCCCGTCCAGCGCGCTCAGATCGTCCGACAGCTGGTCGCCCAGCACCAATCTCAGAACCGCCAAGCCCGCCTCCGTCGTCATCGCGTGCGGGCCAAACGCAAAAACGGGCCTGACCGACTGGCCAGACCCGTTTTTATTTGCGTCCCGACATGGAGCGGGCGAGGCGATTCGAACGCCCGACCCCAACCTTGGCAATGTTGGGGATCAACATTTCCGGGCTTTTCAGGACGTTCCAAAAATCAGCTTTGCATATTGTTTTACATAGATTTTCTTGTTTATCCGGTTACGGAGCGTTTCGCCCGGTTTCACTTGAGTTGGTAGCGGAGTGGTAGCGGTGGCTCGGAAATGAGCGTATATTTCTATCACCATGACGAAGCAAAAACTCACCAAGCGCGTGGTTGAGAGCGCGCCCGTTCCGGAGACCGGCGAGGGTCGAATCTGGGACAGCGAGATCGCAGGCTTCTGCCTCCGGATCTATCCTGGGACCGAAACCGGACAGGGCCATGCCGCCAAGCCTGTCCGAAGGATGTTCGCCATCAAATATCGGGTCCGCGGGATCCAGCGCTGGCTGACGCTCGGCGAGCATGGGGATGGGCCGGACAAGCTCACGGCGGATCGGGCTCGCAAGGAGGCGGCGTCGGTGGTGGTCGATGCGCGGCGCGGCATCGATCCCGGCGAAGCCCGCAGGCGCATCGAGGGCCTCACCGTCAAAGGCCTGGTCGAGCTTTATCTGGAGAAGGGGCCGGACGACAAACCGACCAAACGGGATTCGTCATGGGCCATGGACCGGACGAACCTCGAGCGCCACGTCGTGCCCCTGCTTGGGAAGATGGCGCTTGATACGGTCACCCGCGACCACATCACCGGGATGATCCGATCGATCACGGCCGGGAAGACCGCCAAGGATGTGAAGACCAAACTCCGTGGTCGGTCCATCGTCAAGGGCGGGGCAGGCATCGCTGACCGCACCTATTCCACCCTGCGCGCGACCTTCAACTGGGCGATCGACAAGGGGCATTTCGCCGGCCCGAACCCCTGCGCCAAGGTCGAACGAAAGCTCCGACCGGCGGTCGAACGCTTCCTGTCCGAGTCCCAGGCTCAGGATTTGATCGCCGCACTCGACGCCCTGGAGGCGGATGCGACGATCTCCGAACGGCAGGGCGCGGTCTATCGGCTTCTGCTTCTGACAGGCGCGCGCCGCAACGAGATCGCGGGCCTGCGGTGGACGGAGGTCGACTTTGACCGGCGCCGGCTCGTGCTACCGCCGAGCCGCACCAAGGCGGGCGGTCGCACGGGGGATCGTCGGATCTCGCTCAACGACATGGCCTTCGGAATCCTGCAGCGTCTCTACAAGACCCGCGGTCGAAGCCAGTTTGTCTTTCCGGCCACCAAGGGCGACAACGGATATGCGACCTCCGAGTCCAAGATCTGGCGCGACAAGGTGCTCCCGAAAGCCAAGCTGGAAGGCGTCCGCATCCACGACCTGCGCCACAGTTTCGCAAGCTTCGCCCTGGCGGACGGGGCCAGTCTCCCGATGATCGGCAAAGCGCTGGGACACGCCAACAGTCGCGCCACGGAACGGTATGCCCATCTGAGCGACGATCCGGTTCGGGCGCTTGCAGAGCGGATTGGTGAGCGATTCAGTCCCAAGACCTGAAGGAAACATTGGACGACTGGCTTCGCCAACCCGACAAGTGGCGAAGTGGAAAGCATCCGGTCGTGCCCCTCAACCGGCGCAGCAAGAGAGTTTGCTGACGTCCTTGTTGAACGTCAGCGCGGCCAGCTTCAGGCCCTCGACTGTCGTGAGGTAGGGGAAGATCGTGTCGCCCAACTGCTCCACTGTCATTCCGCACTTGATGGCCACCGCCGCCGTCTGGATGCTGTCCGCCCCTTCAGGCGCCAGAATGTGCGCGCCGAGGAGTCGCCGCGTGCCGCGATCAGCCACCAGCTTGATGAGCCCACGCGTGTCCCTGGCCGCGAGCGCGCGAGGAACGTGATGAAGGGTGATCATCGAGGTCTGCACATCGTGACCGGCCGCGCGGGCTGCGGCTTCCGTCAGTCCCACCGTCGCCACCTGCGGATCCGTGAAGACGACCGCCGGCATGGCGCGATTGTCGTAGACTTGGGTGTCGCCGTTCAGGGCGTTCCGGGCAGCCAGTCGCGCGCCGTAGGCGGCCATATAGACGAACTGATCCGTGCCGGTGACATCGCCTGCGGCATAGACGCCCGCGCGCGTCGTGCGCATCCGGTCGTCGATGAAGATGCCTCCCGTTGGCGAGATCTGGATCCCCATCTCGGGAAGCCCCAGCCCATCGGAGTTGGGAACCCGGCCCGTTGTGATCAGAACATGCTCAGCGGTGGTCACCCCGGGGCCACCGGACTGCGTGAAGCTGAGCGCCACGCCCTCGCCGGACGGGTCGATGGACCCGTAGACTGCCCCCGCCACGACTGTGACGCCCTCGTCCATGAGATAGCGTTGCAGCGCCTGGCTGATTTCGGGTTCCCCCTCAGGCAGTAGCCGGGAGCGGCAGGCGATGGTGACGTGGACGCCCGCCCGGCTGAACATCTGGGCCAGTTCCACCCCGATATAGCCGCCGCCGATCACCAGCATCGATCGGGGCAGGGCCTCCAGTTCGAGCGCGGTCGTGCTGGTCAGATAAGGCACGGATTCGATGCCGGGGATCGCTGGAACCCCCGGACGTGAACCGGTCGCGATGATCACCTTGTCCGCAGTCAGCCGGACGCCGCCGACCTCCACGCCGCCCTCGACGAGTCTCGCCGCGCCTTCGTGGTAGGTGATGGCGTCATAACCCTGCAGCACGTCCTCGTACTTTGCCTGGCGAAGGTCGTCGACCAGTCTGTCCTTCTGGCGAACCGTCCCCGACCAGTCAGCGATGGCAGCCGACGCCCGGACGCCGTCGAAGCGGCTCGCGGCCCGGGCCTGGTGCAGGGGTTCGACGGCGCGGATCAGAGCCTTGGACGGCACGCAACCGACGTTGACGCAAGTGCCGCCTATCGTTCCGTCTCCGACGAGCGCGACCCGAGCGCCCTGTTCCGCCGCCGTGATGGCGGCCGAGAACCCGGCCGACCCCGCCCCGACCACGACGAGATCGTAAGTCTTGGCGATATCCCGTGAGGGCGTGCAACAATCACTCATACGGTCCGGATCCTTCTAAATAGACTCTGCCGCGAACAAGGCGACGTCAAACCCGACGTTGCCCGGCTTGCGTCGGATAGCGGCGAGAGCTGGATGTCATCACGAGCGTCTGCTGACGCGGAGACTGGCCGCGCGAAAGTTGGTCGAATATCGGCCTCGAGGCGTCACAACCGGACGCCGGCAGCCTCTATCGGCGCGCCTGAACACGGGCAGGATAGCCGGCCCTGGTCGACGCGAGCGCCAAGGCGGCCGGCGTCACCCGAGCGTCATCGTAGGTCACCACCGCCACGGCCTGTCCAGTCCCGCCCGAGGTCACGGTGACGGTCACCGCTTCAACGCCGGGCAGGCGCGAGATGGTGCGACGGACGATGGGCGCGCACGTCACGCAGGACACATTGCTGACGTCGAGCCTCACCGTGCGTTCGGCGGCTTGGGCGGCATCGGCGGTCATGAGAGCCGCCGCGAAAACGAGGGCGGTGCGGATTGAAAGGCTCATGATCGAAGTCTCCGGGAAATAATCAGGCGCCGATCAGCAGCGGCGCGACATAGGGGAATGCAAGAGCGAGGGCGACAAGCAGGGTCGCCGTCCAGAGCGCGATCTTGACGAGGCGGGTCGAGGCTGGCCGGGTGCAGTTCACGTCTTCGTCGCAGGAGGCCTGCGGCTGACGGTAGACCCGGTAGAAGCCGAGGCTCACCAAGACCACGGCGGCGGCCACGAAATAAAGATGGTAGGGGGCCAGCGCCGTGACATTGCCGATCCACGCCCCGCTGATCCCGAGCGCGAACAAGGCCAAGGGCAATACGCAGCAGGAGGTCGCGCCGATCGCGGCGGCAAGTCCTCCGACAGCAAGCCACCCGCGAGCGTTGGGTTTGTCGGTAAGCGCCGGATGTCCGCCGAGTTCTTGCTTGCCGTCTGCCATTGACACTCCTCACGCCTTCACGGGTCGATACACACAAGGTAGGGTCTGTAGTCACTACAGATACAAGGGGTAAAACGCTTCATGGACAAATCGGCCCTGCGGGATACGGCCCCACAGCTTCCTATCGGCGAGTTGTCCCGGCGGACCGGGGTCAACATCGAAACCGTGCGCTATTACGAGAAGATCGGCCTGATGCCCGCGCCTGCTCGCAGCGAGGGTGGGCATCGCCTCTATGGCCGCGGCCATCTGCTCCGGCTGAATTTCGTGCGCCGGGCGCGGGAGCTTGGGTTCACGCTGAATGAAATAAGGGATTTGCTTGAACTGGCCGAGCAGCGCGATCTTCCGTGCGCGGAGGCACGCGTGGTCGCCGCCGCCCATCTGGGCGATGTCCGTTCAAAGCTGGCTGCCCTGAGGAAGATGGAAAAGGTGCTGGTCGATATGGTCGCTCGCTGCGCCGACGGGGCCACGCCGGATTGCCCGATCCTGGAGGCCCTGTTTGATTCCGAGGCCGCAACCCGGCCGGCGCCGTAACTAGGCCCCTGCCCGCCCGCAGCTTTCAGGTTCGGACCTTTGTATCCCGCCTCATCCAGGGTTCTGGCGGCTGATCTCTGGCGCTGTTCCATGACGGCGAGCCTCGCCTCGCCACGTCACGCAATCGACTCGGCGGATTTTGCAAAGACGAGAACGCTCTTGTATCTGTAGGGACTACAGACCCTACTCGGTTGTCCGAGAGGATCGACACCAGCGCGCTCAACACTTGCTGGGCTCAGATCGCCATATTCCAGCTCACCGAGGAAAAGCATGCCGGACCAAGAACCCATCACCCGCGCGGCTGACAAAGCGGGCGTAGTCGGCGCGATTGTTGCGGCTATGGGCTGCGCGGCGTGCTTTCCGGCACTCGGCAGCTTGGCCGCGGCTTTGGGTCTAGGGTTCTTGAGTCAGTATGAAGGGGTCTTCATCCGCTACCTGCTCCCTCTGTTCGCGGTCATCGCGTTGACGGCCAACGTAGCCGGCGGGATGCGTCATCGGCGATGGTCAAGAATGATCCTCGGCATGGTCGGACCTCTGCTGGTATTGGCGGCCGCCTTGCTGATGGCGAGCTTTGGCTGGCCGACGGCCTGGCTCCTTTACCCAGGTCTCGCATTGATGATCGCCGTGTCGATCGGGGATCTGGTGTCCCCGCCGAAAAGGAGTTTCGGCGGCGTGGCTTGACTTCCCTCTCCCCCGGTAAGACGAGCAGATGGCCTCTGGTCGCAGGATCACACCGCTGCCACCTCATCGTTTGCCACAACAAGATCGGTGGCCGAGGAGATTCAGCGCGCTGAGCCATCCCCGTGAATCTGCAGGATTTACAGACCCTATCTCCGTTCCGACGCGATGCGGCCGACATGGTTACGCGAGCTTAGACCCGGAGAATGGTGTGAGTGATCAAACCCTAGCAGTTTCCGTGGCGTTCTTTTTCCAAGGCTCCTGCCGAACCGAAGGCCACGTCGCTTGGCACGTGTTGGCTATTTGTCGGCCGACTGCGCTGGCATCTGAGCGACGATCCGGTTCGAGCGCCTGCAGAGCGGATTGGTGAGCGTTTCAGTCCCAAGACCTAAGCTCGGGGCGACGCGCCGGTATCAATCCCGCACCAGAGTTTGACTTTGAGCGCACTAAGACACTGATGGTGTTCCAATATGCCGAATGGCAAACCAATATGTTTGACAATCTTCATATTAGGACACTATAAGTGTTCAAATGCTAGGAAAGCTAAACAAGCTCGAACGTATCCTCCCGGAAGGCCTTCTGGTCGATTCCGGCTGGATGAACGAGAACGGCTATCCCAATTCTCTCCGTGCCAAATACGTCGCTTCGGGGCGACTGGAACGGACTGCGCGCCGGGTCTACCGCCGTCCGCGCGGAACCCTCGACTGGCCGACAGCCGTTCTCTCGCTCCAGGCCCTCCTCGACTATTCCATTGTGATCGGAGGCCGCACCGCGCTCGAGTTGCAGGGCTATGCCCACTACCTTCCTGCCGCCCGCAAGGAAGTTCATCTCTATGGCGACGAGACCCCGCCGACCTGGCTCGCCGACCTGCCGCTGGACGTAGAGTTCAAATATCATCCGTCGCAGAAGCTGTTCCGCAGCGCCCGATACTTCGAGGTCGCCCGGCTCGGCGAGGACTCCAGCGAGACCGGCCTCCTGGCGGACTGGGCCCGCGCCGCAGTGGTGGACACCCCCCTGGGCCACTGGCAATGGCCCTTGCGCCAGTCGACGCCCGAGCGCGCCATCCTCGAACTTCTGGACGAACTCCCCGATCATGAGAGTTTCGACCAGGCGGACCAGTTGATGGGCGCCCTGGCCACCCTCAGCCCACGACGTCTCCAGCGTCTGCTCGAGGATTGCGTGAGCGTGAAGGTCAAACGCCTTTTCTTCTATTTCGCCGATCGGCACGGTCATGCGTGGCTTAAAGCCCTGGACCGTAACACCATCGATCTGGGCAGCGGCAACCGCGTGCTCGCCAAGAGCGGCAGACTGGACCCGACCTACAAGATCACCGTGCCGAGGTCGCTCGATGCCGGTCAGTGACGTCTACGCCCGGCAGGTCCGCCTCCTCGTCCGAACCCTCCCCCTCGTGTTCCAGGAACCCTGCTTCGCCCTGAAGGGCGGCACGGCGATCAATCTTTTCGTCCGCGATCTCCCACGGCTGTCGGTGGATATCGACCTGACCTATCTGCCGGTCGAGGATCGGGACACATCGCTCGCCGCAATCGACGCGGCCTTGAGGCGAATCGCCGACGCCATCGAACACGCCCTGCCGGGGTCTGTCGTCGTGCGCGGCAAGGGTGGAGCCCAGCCCGTGATCGACAAGCTGCTCGTCCGCGCGGACGGCGCGGTGATCAAGGTGGAGGTGACGCCGGTCCTGCGCGGCGTGGTGTTCGAGCCCGAGGTCCGTCCGGTTTCAGCGGCAGTGGAAGAGCGCTTCGGCTATGCGGAGGCCCGGATGGTTTCCCACGCGGATCTCTACGCCGGCAAGATCATGGCGGCGCTGGATCGCCAGCATCCCCGCGACCTGTTCGATGTCCGCGACCTTCTGGCCAACGAGGGGATCACGCCGGCACTGCGACAGGCGTTCGTGATCTATCTGACCAGCCACCACCGGCCCATGGCCGAGGTGCTCCGCGCCAATCCCAAGGATCTGGCCCAGGAGTTCGAACGCGGCTTCTATGGGATGACCGAAGACCCGGTGGACCTTGAGGACCTCATCGCGGCGCGCACCGCCCTGATCACTGCCGTCGTCGATGACATGCCCGAGGCCCACCGCGCATTCCTGATCGGGTTCAAGGCCGGCGCGCCTGACTGGGACCTCATCGGCCTGCCCGACGCCGCCGACCTCCCCGCCGTGCGTTGGAAGCAGTTGAACCTCGACCGCCTGGAGCCCGACCGACGCGCGGGCATGGTCGAACGGCTTCGACAGACTTGGCCGCAATCAGTCTGACAATACCGCCAGACCGCAGCATGCTCACAGACTCCGAGGTTCGGACGCTATGAGCAACTGACGCAAACGGTCGTTTAGGCGTCTGCGCGTCGGGTCTAGATGGCAATTTCCGGAACGCCAGCCTGCCCTAGGAGCGCGTAGAGTTCGGCTACCTTTGATCGTTGGCCACGTTGTTGGCAGAACGCAAAGATGGCCCGCTGCTTCGCTCGGGAGAGAGCGACGAAAAACGCGGCGAGGCCCTCTTTGTCGCCGGGTTTGTGCGCCCACCAAGCTTGGTCGTCGAGCCCCATGAAGACGATCGTGTCGTACTCAAGCCCCTTGCTCTTGTGCACGGTCATCAGAGGTATCTGATCGAGACCTTCGAAGGCATCCAAGCACTCGGA
Source organism: Brevundimonas sp. (assembly GCF_032017145.1). Lineage (GTDB taxonomy): Bacteria > Pseudomonadota > Alphaproteobacteria > Caulobacterales > Caulobacteraceae > Brevundimonas. The sequence continues at coordinate 53,406 of NZ_DALZQC010000005.1, read as the reverse complement.
CCAGGTCGATACCCCGGTATCGTCCGACAGATCCAGGAACTGACCGCAGGGTCACGGGCTCAAGCCATGCTCTCGAGCCATTCGCCAAGCATTCTGGCGCGGGTGAAGCCCGAGCAAGTCCGTCATTTCCGCCTCGACTCCAAGACCCGCGCCTGCCGCGTGAGGGGGATCCGATTGCCTCCGATCGCGGACGAGGCTTCGAAGTTCGTTCGCGAGGCGGTGCGTACCTACCCCGAGCTCTATTTTGCCCGTTTCGTGATCCTCGGCGAAGGCGCCTCCGAAGAGGTGGTGCTCCCGCGCCTCGCCGAGGCCCTTGGCCTGGACATCGATCGGTCTTTCGTGGCGGTGGTTCCCCTTGGGGGCCGCCACGTCAATCACCTGTGGCGGCTGCTTGTCGACCTGGACATTCCGCACGCGACTCTTCTGGATCTGGATTACGGTCGTGCGGGCGGGGGCTGGGGGCGCATCAAGACCGCCTGCGCGCAGCTGATGGACAACGGCGTTCGGCCTGACCAACTTTTCCAAAGCCCGAGCCCGGCGGGCTCTTCGGCCGATCTGGCGGCCTTCGACACCTTCGCCGCCGCCAACTGGACAGACATTCAGACGTGGGCGCGATCTCTTCGAAGGTTCAACGTCTTCTTCTGTGAGCCGCTGGATTTGGATTATTCGATGCTGATGGCATTGCAGGCCGCCTATTCGGCGCCAGAGCCCGGGCGTTCCGGACCGTCCCCGGCCGGGGAGCCGCGAGACGCCGTGTTGGGCGACGGCGGCATTCACGCCCTCTACGACTCTAGCCAGGACGGCCTGTTGCGCTGGTATCGTTATCTCTTTCTGGGGCGAGGCAAGCCAAGCACGCATGTGCGGGTTCTGAGCGGTCTCGACAGTCCGGCCCTCGCTTCGGCGGCTCCCGAGGAACTGAAGGCCTTGCTCGGCGCCGTCGCGGTCCAGCTCGATCCCCCACCGCCGGCTGCGCCCGGGACTCTGACCGTATCGCTAACATCATGACGTTACGGTTCACCGCGCCACCCCGACCGCCCCGGTCCGGGAGGTGTCGGGATTGATCGGCTTTCCCGTCAAGTTCCGCTCGAGGCTCGGCGCGACCTGGACCGACGGCGCGTTCGCCGCCAGCCTCCACTGGAACCATGTCGACGCCTATGAGGACCGCGCCGGCGTCCGCATCGACGCTTGGGACACCGCCGATGTCCAGGCGAGCTGGAACCCGGAGACGGGGGCTCTGGCGGGCTTGAGGATCAGCCTGACGGTCCAAAATCTTCTCGATGAGGACCCGCCGTTCTACGACGCCGCGAGCGGGTTCGGCTTCGATCCGGGTCAGGGCAGTCTTCTGGGAAGGGTCGTCGCGCTTCAGCTCGTCAAGCGCTGGTAGCCGGTCCCATGGTCCGGACCCTGTCCGCCCTGGCCGGGGCGTTCCTGACGCTCGTCTGCCTCGCAACCCCCGTATTCCCGCAGGATCGGGGCATCACGGTCGAGGACGTCGTCGGACTGGAGGCCTTCGGTCGCGCGGCCATCTCGCCCGACGGGCGCTGGGCCATCTATGAGAAGCGCGGGCGCTACGACAGCGCAACCCGGTTCGATCTGGGCCAGCGGGCGTCCTGGACGATCACCGACCTCTGGCTGGTGGATCTGCGCCGTCCGAACGCTGCGCCCGAGCGGCTTCTCCCCGGCGAGGGGCCCGGTCTTCTACGCGGGTCCTGGTCGCCGTCGGGCGCTCGCGTCCTGATTTCCCGCTTCGCCGGCGCCCGACTGGAGGTCGGCATCGTGACGATGGCCAACCGGTCCGTACGATGGACGGGGCTGACGCCGGAGATGCCCCAGATGGGGGCGGTCGCCGAATGGCGTGGCGATGACGAGGTCGTCGTCATGGCCCGTCGCGACGGCGACCTGCCCTGGCTTCTGCGCTACTATAACGCCAGCCAGACCCGGACCGCGCAGGCCTGGGCGCGAACGGCGTCGGGCCGCGAGCCCTCGAGAACGGTCGTGGACACGGTGAACCGCCTGCCGACGGCCGAGGGCGCCGGCAGCCTGCAGATCCTTGTCCTGGTCGATGCCAGGACGGGCAAGGGCCGGCCCTTGTTTGAAGGCACGGCGGTGGATTTCGCCCTCTCCCCCGATGGCGGCCGGGTCGCCGTGATCGAGGGGGTCGCTCCGCGGCCGCTGCCCACCGATGAGATGTCCCAGTCGGAGATTCCCTGGGTCCAGCGGCTTGTGCTCATCGACCCGGACCGGGCCGTGCGGATTACACCGGACGCAGAATTCGAAGTGGCCCCGCACCTGTTGCGGTGGTCGCCGCAGGGCGACTCCGTGCTCGTCTGGGGCCGGGCGAGTGGAAAGCCATGGCGCGACGGCGATCTCAGAAAGGTGACCGGGCCACGCGGCTGCGCAGGACGATCACCGTGAACAGGCGCGAGATCAGCGCCGTCAGGGCGGCGGACGGATCATCGGCCAGGGCCCGGATCAGGCCTCGCGTGGCGACGTCGGTGCGCGCCGCATGGAGGGCGTGGTTGACCCCTTCGGTCTCAGGTTCGGGCGCCTCGACCTCGGGCGAGATGTAGGCCGGCGGGGCGGCCGCACGCGGGACCGGATCGCCCCCGCCTCTCTCATCGTCGTCGGTCTCGGGCTCCTCCGGCGTGTAGCAGCGCACCTCCACGCCCGTGTCCGCCGCCGGCCACATCACCATCGTCGTCACGACGCGGCCGCCGCAGCCGGTCTGGTCGGAGGCGATCCGCGCGCGGATCATGTCCATGATGGCGAGATCGGCGATGTCCGGTCGGGCCGGGTCGGCCAAGGCCAGGCGCGCAGCCTCGACACGATCGTTGAAGACCTCGCGCTGGGCGCGATATCGCGCCATCTCCTCGGCCGGGAGGGATCCGCCATAGACATAGCCGAGCGCCTCCAGGTCCTCGGGCAGGTCCGGCTCCGGGCCAGCGGTGACGTGGACGGCGACGCCTTCCGCCTCGAACACGGCTGCGATGCCACGGGCGCGCCTCAGCCAGAGATCGGTCAGGATGTCAGGGTCGAGCAGGACGGGGACGAGTTCGCCGAAGAGATCGGTCTCGGTGCGGCCCCCGGCCTCGCCGTAGGTGGTCGGATGGACGAGGGCGCAACGGCGGTCGCGGGCGGTGACGCGAGCGTCGTCGAGCCGCTCGAGAACGCGCCAGTCCTGGAAGCCGTGACCGTCCAAGGCCGCCTCGGCGAGTTCCTCCTGCTCGGCCTTGTCCGGCAACCGCGCCAGCAGCCGCGCCTGCTTCAGGCTCATGCGGCCGCTCTTCAGGGCGACGAGCGCTGCGGACGGCAGGCCGGCGAGCGCCGCCAGACGCTTGATCTCGATCTCGGCATAGCCCAACGCCCTGGCGATCACCGCGACCGTCAGCTTCGACTTCAGCATCCGGCCGATCGCCGCGATGATGTCGGCGACATGGACGGGAACCGCAGTGTTGGTGAGAAGCACCGCCGCGGCCTGACGGGCCGGGTCGGTCTCGACGAAGACATCGACGGGATGGTCGTCGCCGATCTCGCCGGCCTCGAGGAGGAGGCCGAGCGCGAGCCGGCGCCGGCGCCCGTCGAGCGCCATCCACGGCTCTTCCTTCCTGCCGCGACCCGGGCGGACGGTCAGGGGCTGAAGCTGGCCGGCGGCCCGCATCGTCGCGGCGAGCGTGGGGATGTCGTCGTCAGGCGGCTCGTCGTGACGAAGGTTTTCCCGGGCGATGCCCAGATCGCCGAGACGGACTGTGCGTCGGTCGCGCTCGACGACAACGACAGGGGTGATAACGGGAGCGAGGTCGGTCATGGGATCATCTCCGCAGGGCGACGGGGCCCATCCCCGCCGCTCCGGCGCCCCCGAGCGCCCTCGCTCCTCCTTTCGCGACGCCGCGGGCGATCGCGTTCCAGTCCTCAAACGGCGGGTTGGGGCACCAGACCCGAACCTGGATTCCCAGCGTCCTGAGGCGATGGCTAAGGCGGGCGGCGGCGTCCTCGCCGACCATGCCCCGGTCTGCGGCGACCAGCACGCGACGGACGTCCGGGGGCGGGGTCCAGGCCGCGAGATTGTTCGCCGACATCAGGGCCCAGCCGGGAAGGCGGAAGCGGTCGATGGCGGACAGGGTGGTGACCACCCCTTCGCCGACCAGCATCTCCTCGGCCGCCGGCGACAGGCGAACCGCCGCGCTAGGCGGCACGACCCCCACCGTCTTGCGCGGCACGGCGAGGCCGACGACGCCCAGGCCGTTCGGCTCGAGATAGGTCACCTCGACGGCCGTCAGGCCCCCGTCCGCCGCGACGATTCGCGCGACGAGGGCCGGTCGCGTACGCCCGCCGGGCCGGTAGATGGAGACGGGGACGGCGGGATGGAAGCGCAGGTCGAGCGCCCCATCGCCGCCGTGGACGGCGCGGCGTCGCAGGTAGAGGGACGCGGGATCGGAGGGGCTTAACGGTCGAGCGTCATGCCACAGACGAGAGGCGGTCTCGATGCGCCGCCGGCGGTCCGGCGCCGGGGCCGACACCGGGGCGCGCCCCGCCCCCGTGAGACGCCCGGTATCGTCGATGAAACCCGAACTACGCAGGTGGTCGCGGATGGCCCTCCAGTCCGCCGCGCCGAACCCGTGGATGATGACCCGACCCTGGGAAAGGAGGAGCGAGACCGATCGATCGGCCTGGCTGTGGCCCGGCGCGGGCACATTGGCGCGCAGCCCGCTCTGGTAGAGGTCGCCGCCCAGGGCGGCGACGATGGGGTGAAGGGTCATGACGGCCTCAGAACAGGCCGAGTTGCTTGAAGCTCGCCGTCCCCTGACGCCCCAGGACCAGATGGTCGTGGACCTGGATGCCGAACAGTTTCGCAGCGTCGATGATCTGGCGGGTGACGACGATGTCCGCCTGGGACGGGGTCGGATCGCCGGAAGGGTGGTTGTGCACCACCCTAATGGCCGCTGTAACCAATTGATATTGCTCGTAAAAAGCGCCCCGTGGATGCAAGTGGAGCCGCTTATTGGGGGCGGTCCAAGGTGACCGATCGTGATCATCACGCCTGATCACCCGCAGGCTCGCTGAGTCGCTCAGAGGCACTGCAAGGCACTCTATTCCTTTTGTCCAAATCCTCAAGCTCCTCCACCGGGTAGAGGACGGCCTTTCCGATCTTGATGAACGAGGGGCCAATACGCTTCGTTCGCCAGTTTCGTAGGGTGCCAAGCGACACACCGCCGCGATAGCGGTCCACCACTTCCTCCGGCGTCAGAAACCTGCTGTCTGTCATATTCGCCTCCTGCGGCTCGTTGTGCGCGAGGCGGTTCTGATCGAAACGTTCCGCACTCCGGAGCACTCTCGGGATCGTTCAAGCGCGATGTCTCACGCTACTGCCCGCAAGAGGTTGCATTGAGTTTGTAGCGAGAAAAGCCCCCACGCTCGGGCGTCGATAGCCGAACCGCCGACGCTCCTGGGCCAGGGCCTTCAGCCGATCGCGCAGGGTGCCGTCGTCCGGTCGCGTCGCCTGATAGCGCACGCTCGTCCGGTCCACGCCCAGCACCCGGCAGGCCCGCCGTTCGCTCATCCCGTAAGCCGACTGCAGGTGCGCCGCCGCCGCTCGATGCGCAGCGGGCGTCACCACTTTTTTCCCAGCAGATCCTTCAGCGCGACGTTGTCCAGCATCGAGTCCGCCAGCATCCGCTTCAGCTTGGCGTTCTCCTCTTCCAGCGCCTTCAGCCGCCGGGCCTCCGACACGTCCATGCCGCCATACTTGGCCTTCCATTTGTAGAAGGTCGGCGAGCTCAGCCCGTGCTTCCTGCACAGGTCCGCCACCGGAACACCGGCCTCCTGCTCGCGCAGGATCCCGATGATCTGCTCTTCCGTAAACCGTGATCGCTTCATTCTGTCCGTCCTTTCGAGGGGCGGACTCTAGCTATTCGTGGAGGAGTTTCAGGGGGTCACGTCACGTATCATGAACGAAGCCTCGCACGGCGTGGACGTCGACCCTGACGCGGCCAAGCGAGCGGTGGAGGTTGGAACAGTCTTTCTCACCGAACTGAGAGCCATGGACACCCATAACTGAGGCATCAGGTTCGGCAGGCATTGAGTGACTTCAAAAGTTTCATGGAGAGCGACGCCGGCGCATCCGCACGATACCAATCACGGCTCGGGCGACGCATCCACATAAATCGAGCCGCAGTCAAAGAAGATGTCCCCCCGCGGATCGCACCGCCTTTCAAGCCGCTGTCGCCGAACAGCTTGGTTCCATTAAGCGTAGCACCTTTAGCGGTCAGGACCATGCGTGTGGCTATGGTGGGAATGATCGCCATGGGCGGCAGCACCCTCATGGTGATGTGCGGCATGCGCTGCCAGTGCCGCATAATGCACGGGGTCGGCGTCGAACTTCGCCTTGCAGCCGGCCGAGCAGAAGACGTAGCGCTCGCCTTCATACTCAGCCTTGTGAGCGGTCCTGGCGGGATCGACCACCATGCCGCAGACCGGATCATGGTCGACGTGACCGGACGGCGTTTCGCCGTCCGGCTCATGATGGTGATGATGGCCGTGCGCCCCAGTCACCTCGGCGGCGCGTTCGCTCTTCTGATCGTCGTCGGCCATTCATCACCTTTCACACGCCGCGCGTGCCTTCCGGTCTCTGTTCACTCCTCGATCAGATGGAACTCTTCGAGCAGCTTGGCGATCTCGGTGCCTTCGAGCTTCTTCATCAGCAGCTTGCGCAGGAAGGCCGGTCCGGGAAGGTCGATGCCCTTGCCGTCCCGCAGCGGACCGATCGCTGCCAGCAGCGTACGGATATCGTAGGTCGAGTTGAAGACTTCCGGCACGCCGCGCTCGACATTCATCAGGGTGTAGACGGCCTCCATCGGGGTCCTCACCGAATATTCCGTGGTGAAGATGCAGTCCCGCTGTTTCGATTCCGCGAACTGTCCGATGAAGGCGAAATTGACCGCGCCCTCCGGCACCACGTCCGGCCGGTCACCCGCCTGGCGCGGCATGAAGAAGGCGGTGATATAGGGCATCATCGTGGGCACGGTGCTGGCGCCGGAGGCTGCGAGCTCCGGAATGTCCTCGACCGGTACACCGAGATGGTAGAGCCACTCCTGGGTGATTTCCTCGCCGGTGCATTCCTGCATTGGCTTCTTCACATAGTCGCCGGGCTTGTCGACAAAGAGCGCGTAGAACCAGGCGATCATCTGGTCCTTGGGCTGCTTCTTGAAATGCGGCTGGCGATGAACCGTCCAGCTCAGCAGCCACGCCGAGTCCTTCACCGTGACGATACCCGCCGAGACGATCTTGCCGGTGAAGGGGTTGCGCTTGGTGATCTTCTCGACATAGGCCGGAATACGGGCATCGAGGGCGGTAATCGATGCCGAGGCCCATTTCGTTTCCGGGATATGGGCCCCGAATACGTCCGGGCGGCCGAAGGCCGGATCCTTCGCCGCGATCCGCCGCCACAGGTCCCAGGCCGGCGCCGGTCCTTCGTTGAGCTTCGCCGGCGTCTTGTGATCGCCATTGTCGGAATTCTCGGTCAATGAGCCGATGGTTATGAAGACGAGATCGTCTGGCGCGAGATCGACGCCGCCTTCGACGCCGCGCTCTTTCCAGTGAATGCGGGTCGCTTGCTTGCGGCCGGGCTGGATGTCGAAATCGACGTCGGTGACCTCGACGCCGTAGCGGAACGTGACGCCGTGATCGGTCAGCCACTTCACCAGCGGCAGGACCATGGATTCATACTGATTGTAGCGATTGAACTTGAGCGAGGAGAAGTCGGCGAGACTGCCGATATGATGGATGAAGCGGTGCAGGTAGAGCTTCATTTCCAGCGCCGAATGCCATTCCTCGAAGGCGAACATGGTGCGCCAATAGAGCCAGAAATTGCTCTTCAGGAAATCTTCGCCGAAGACCTCGTTGATGCGCTTGTTCTCCATCTCCTCGCGTGTCGCCAGGAAAACGGAGAGCAGGTCCTTCTGGGCCTTGTCGTTCAACGTCAGCAGCGCCTTGTCGGGCACGTCCTGGCCCTGGTTCTGCGTCGTACGCTGGAGCGAAAAGTTGGGGTCGTCCTTGTTGAGCCGGTAGAATTCGTCGAGGACGCTGGCATCCTCGATCTCCAGCGAGGGGATCGAGCGATAGAGGTCCCACAGGCACTCGAAATGCTCCTCCATCTCGCGGCCGCCGCGAATGACGAAGCCCTTCTCCGGCACATCAAGACCATCGAGCGCGCCGCCGGGGATTCCCAGCTCTTCCAATATGGTGATGCGATCGCCCGAAACGCCGCCGTCGCGGATCAGGAAGGCGGCGCCGGCGAGCCCCGCCAGCCCCGAGCCGACGAACCAGGCCGTCTTCTTGTCGGCCCCCTCGGGCTTGCGGGGACGCACGAAGGCTTCATAGTTTCCACTGCTATAGTGCATGGCGAACTCCTGTTCTTCTTGTTGGGATCAGTCTGCGGAGGGTTTGTAGCTGTAGAAGCCTTCGCCCGAGGCGATGCCGAGCCTGCCCTTGTCGATGTAGTTTTCCTTCAGCCATGCCGCGAGCGACTGGGCGTGCTCATCGCCATGCGACAGAATGTTGTAGGGGGTGTTCAAGCCGATGATGTCGTAGATCTGGAACGGCCCCATCGGCGCGCCGGTGGCGATCCGCCAGACCTTGTCGACATCTTCCGGCTCGGCATAGCCGCCGGCGGCGAGATCGGCCGCCGCGTTCAGGAACGGCACCAGCAGGGAATTGAGGACATAGCCTGCCTTTTCCTTGCGCACCGGGATCGGCACCATGCCGATGGCCGAGGCGAAGGCGATCAGGGCATCGAACACGGCCGGATCGGTGTCGTCGGTGCCCATCACCTCGGCGGTGTTGAACTTCCAGATGCTGTTGGCGAAGTGCAACGCCAGAAACCGGTCCGGGCGGCCGGTGAAGGCCTTGAGGTCGCTCGGCAACAGGGTCGAGCTATTGGTAGCGAAGATCGCCCTTTCCGGCGCAAGCCCCGCGAGCTTCTCGTAGAGCGCCTGCTTGATCGAGAGAAGCTCCGGAACCGCTTCGATCACGAGGTCCGCGTCCGCGACGGCCGAACCGAGATCGGCGGACAGGGTGATGCGCTGCAGGGACTCGGCGGCCTTGCCGTCGGCCGCACCGGCCACCTCCTTGCCATAGGTCTCGACGAGCATGGCAAAACGCTGCCTTGCCTGTTCAAGCGCCTCCTCGCTGGTGTCGTAGGCGGTAACGTCGAAGCCGCTATAGGCGGTCTGGAAGGCTATCTGGCTCCCGAGGACGCCCGTGCCGAGAACCGCCACTTTCCTGATATCGCTCATTCAATCTCCTTCTGCGCGGTATCGTCACCAAGAAACGGAGCCGCCACCTCCACCGGGACGCGGGCCAGCTTGCCGGTTTCCCGATCGACAAGGGCCCACTGGGTCAGCGAGGCGACGAGCGTCCGCCCGTCTTCATCATGGAATTCGACGCATCGTGCATAGCGCGCACCGCGCGGCACTCCGACGACCCAGGTGATCGCGCTGACCGCGTCTCCCGCCCGGACATTGCCGCGATAGTCGACCTCATGGCGCAGCACGACCGCGACGAACCGGTCGCGATCTTGCGGACGCGCGGCCGTCAGCCAGTGCGCCACCGACGCATCCTGGATCCAGGTCACCCAGACAGCATTGTTGACATGGCCGAGTTCGTCGATGTCGGCGTCCTGGGCGCGGAAGCGGATATGGAAGCGCCGATGCTCATCCACCTCGCCGACGAGCGGGTGTCCGTGCTCATCGCAGCCGATGCGTCGACGATCTGACACGATCCCGCTCACGAATACGCCTGCTCCTCATGCGACGAACCCAGTCCAGCCATGGCGCGGAAGAAGCCGACGAGCATCTCGTCGCGCGGCATGGCGCCTTCGACATCGCCCTGGACCGCCAGTCCCATCCAGAGCGCGTATAGACCGATGCCCGTCTGCATCGGCGGCAAGGCCGGACGCAGTGCGAAGCGTTGCGTTAGATCGGCAACGAGTTCACCGAACATCCGATAGCAGGCCGCCTTGCCCTCCCGGTGCCGCTCGGCGAAAGCCGGATCGCGCCGCGCGTGAAGCTGCAATTCGATCGAGAGGAGCGACCATTGCGCTTCACCGGCCAGCTTCGCGAGCCGGGCGGCCAGCACCTGGAGCGTTGCCTCGATATCATCGCCGGAGCAGTGCGCGACCAGGTCGCGAAGCAGTGTGACCTCATCCTGGATATGGCTCTGCAGGATCTCGACCAGCAGATCGTCCTTGCTGGCGAAGTTCGAGTAGAAGGCACCCTGCGAATGGCCGGCCGCGCTGCAGATGTTGCGGATCGACATGGCGGCGACCCCCTCCTCGATGATCGAGGTATGTGCGGCGGCGATCAGCCGGTCCCGCGTCTGGCGCTGCGTGTCCTTGCGCGTAAGCGGCATGGGTTCGTTCTCCAACCAACGGGCGAGACGTGCGAAACCTTTTCGGCGGTTCCGCGTTCTCAGTAAAACCAGATATCAAGTGATCTCCGAAATCAACGGCGATTTCGACCCGAAATCGTCCGCAGTATCGAAATTAAAACGCGAAGGAGTGCCCTTGGCTGAAACCTACATTGGCTATTCCCCGGACGTGGAGGTTCTCGGCGAAGACGAGGAGCGGCTGACCGCCGAAATCCTCGAGATCATGGCGAGCACTAACCGTAAGGCCTTCGAACGCCACCGCCATGCGGTGCGCGACGCCCATGCCAAGAGCCACGGGTTCCTGAAGGGTGAGTTGGTCATCCCGGAACTGCCGGAGCATCTGCGCCAGGGGCTTTTCGCTCGTCCCGCCACCTATTCCGTGGTGATCCGCCTCTCATCAGCGCCCGGAGATATTCACTCCGATACGATACCGGCTCCGCGCGGCATGGCGATCAAGGTCATTGGCGTGGCGGGGGAGCGGCTTCTCCCCGAAGACCAGGGCCGCAACCAGGATTTCCTGCTGGTCAATATCCCGACCCTGAGCTTCGGCACGATCGGTAAATATCGCCAGCTCATCGGCCTTCTGGAAAAGAATGCCCAGAACCCGGCCGTTCTCCAGCGCGCCATGGCCGGGGTGGCGCGGGGAGTGGAAGCCGCGGTCGAAGCGGTCGGCGTCGAGCCCGGCGCCACGCTGCGCGGTCTCGCGCGCGACAATGACCATCTGCTTGGCGAGACCTATCACTCGATGGCGGCGATCCGCTTCGGCGACTACATCGCCAAGATCAGCGCCGCACCGCTCTCCGACAATGTCCGGGCACTCGCCGGCAAGGATGTCGGCGCGGTGGAGGACGCCACCATGCGCGATCTGGTGGTCGAGCATTTCCGCGATCAGAGCGCGGAGTATCAACTGCGCGCCCAGCTCTGTACCGATCTCGAAAGGATGCCGGTCGAGGATGCGGCGGTGCTCTGGCCGGAAGATCTCTCGCCGCACCAGCCGATCGCCACGCTGCGCATTCCCCCTCAGGACGCCTATTCGCCAGCGCGGCGGGTCTATGGCGATGACGTGCTGTCCTTCAACCCCTGGCACGGCATCCGCGATCATCAGCCGCTCGGCTCGATCATGCGGGTGCGCATCGCCGCTTATGAACGTTCCGCCCGCTACCGCCACGAAATGAACGCGCAGCCGCGCGTCGAGCCGACGAACATCGACGCCATTCCGGACTGACGATCCGATCGTCAACCAAACTTACGAAAGGAGGCCAGCCATGGCCGAGACCGAAGAAACCCCTCAGATCGACGAAACCCGCCTTCAGGCCATCCGCCGCCGGATCGAGGAAGTGGCCGGCGACGCGCCGCAGCTCGCCAAGCTCGCCCTCGAGCAGATGGTGACGAAGCATAATCCAGACCTCAAGGGCACCGCCGGCTCCGCCGGCCGTGTCGGCGCTCAGTCCGGCAATGTCTCGGAGCTTACCGCCATCGCCAACCTCAAGCCAGGCGGCGCGGACCGGCTGAAACGCATCTTCGGGCTGGTGAACGGCAATTTCGACGGAGCACAGAAGGTCGGCACACTGCACAATATGCGCTTCGTCTTCTTCGACAACGACACGCGCATCCTGTTCGCCACCGCCTATGATGGCGACTGGGACACCTATATCAACGACTTCGCCACCAAGATCCCCGACCTGATGGACCTGCTCTTCGCCTCGGTCGAGGGCTGGCCGGGCATTGCGAGCCCCAAGGTCAAGGACTTCATCGCCGAGCATCAGATCACCGCCGCCGGCTGGTTCGTCGCCAACCCGCAGGTGACCGTCGTCGATGTGCGCCGGCTCCAGCGCATGGAGCATGCCGTCAACGAATTTCTCGACAAGGTGGGCTGAGCAATGGCGATCCTTCAGAAACTGAAAGAGCGCTTCCGGCGCGACAGCGTCACGCTCGACCTGCACGACATCCAGGCGCTGATTCTGCGAAGCCGGCCGGAGCCCTATGTCGGCATCCACGCCATGCTCCATTTCGACGAGGCCGAGGGCGCGCGCGACCTCCTCGGCCGGCTCGCGCCGCATGTCGCCTCGGCCGACAACTGGAGCGACGATCTCGATTTCTGGATCGGGGCCGCACTCAGCTTCGAGGGGCTGAAGGCGCTCGGCCTGCCGGAAGCACAACTCAAGACCTTCCCGCTCCCCTTCCAGCAGGGCATGCCCGCACGCGCGGAGCAGCTTCGCGACTTCGGGCCCAACGCGCCTGAAAAGTGGGAAGAGGTCTTCAAGCCGGGCAACTGCCATCTCGCGCTGACCATCTATGCCGTGAATGATGCGGCGCTCGACAAAGCGCTGGCGACAGCGCGCGCCGAACTCGACCGGAGCAGCGGCGTGACCCTGCTCGGCGAGCATCGCTTCGGTGCGCCGGATGGCGCGAAAAACCCGTTCGGCTTCCGGGATTCGATCTCCCAGCCCGCAGTGGAGGGCAGCGGCGTTGATCCGCTGCCAGGCGAGGAGCGGCCGATCAAGGCCGGCGAATTCATCCTCGGCTATGAGAGCGAGAACGGCCAGCCTCTCGGCATGCCGGAGCCCGCCGCGCTCGGCAAGAACGGCACCTTCGTCGTTATGCGCAAGTACAACAGCCGGGTCGGCTGCTTCAACGCCTTCCTCAAGGCGCATGGCGAGACGCCGGAGGAACGCGAGCTATTAGCCGCCAAGATGTTCGGGCGCTGGCGCTCCGGCGCGCCCTTGACGCTGTCGCCCGACCATGACGATCCCGACCTCGGCGCCGATCCGCAGCGCAACAATGACTTCACGTTCAAGGAAGACCCCAAAGGCCGCGTTGTGCCGCTCGGCTGCCATATGCGTCGACTCAATCCCCGCGATTCCGAGCTGACGCTGCTTACCGACGTCAACATCCACCGGATCATCCGCCGCTCCTCGACCTTCGGACCGGTCTATTCCGAGGATGTCGCGCCGGAAGACGATGCCGAAGGCGATCGCGGCCTGTTCTTCATCTTCATCAGCGCGCGTGCCTATGACACGATCGAGTTCATGCAGCAGGAGTGGATCAACCGAGGCAATTTCGTCGACCTTGGCGAAGAGCGCGATCCGATCGTTGGCCTGCATGAGGATGACGGCCGGTTCACGATCCCGCAGGCGTCGGCGCGCAAGCGCATCGACGGTGTGCAGACTTTCAATGTCATGAAGGGCGGCGAATATCTGTTCATGCCAAGCCTGTCCGCGCTCAAATGGCTGGCGGCCGGGAGCTGGGGTTAGGAACCCGCCGGTCAGTCGTTGGCCTTTGTGAAGATGAACGTGCAATTCATCAGGATCGCTGCGCTCGGCCTCACCATGATCTTTGCCAGTCGCGTCTGGCCCGATCGGTAATCCTGACGTCTGCAAAAACTGCCTCTAACGCATGATCGGCGAGGACGCTTCGGTCATCCGGACCGCTTGAGCGCAGGCCTTTCGGATCCCGGGTGGCTTTTGCTCTTCATAAGAGCTTGTCCTTCAGCAGCGTCTCAAGCCAATCGGCAAATACCTGCAGCCGGTGTGAAAGGTGCTGGCGGTGGGGATAGAGTAACGTCATAGGCATCAGCTCGGCTCGATGGCCGGGCATCACCTCGACCAATTCTCCCGCCTCAAGATGCTGTTTCACGTCATAGGCTGGGATCTGGATCATGCCGAGGCCTGCGAGGCAACAGGCGATGTAAAGCCCGTTGCTCGTGGCGGTCTCGACCTCGCGGTCGGTCATCCGCGTATGATGCCAGGCCCGGATCGTTCGGGTCTGCGTGACTGCCATCAAGTCCTCGGCGAAGCGATAATAGGCGCTGGCATGAGGGTTGGACGGTATCGGACCCCTATGGTCCGAGGCTTCACGCTCCAGGTAGTTTGTCCGATCTGTCGCGAAATAGTCGATGAGGAGCTGCTGCTGATCGCGCAACTCGCCCATCAAGGCTGCGTCGAAGGTGTCGAGGTTCCAGACGTCGATCAGCGTCGTCATTGCTCGGCCGACGCTTCCGCCAATGGCTCGGGCGCGAGAATGTCGGTCGACTCCCATGCCTCTCCCTGGGGCGTGGTGACAAACTCGCGATCCCAGACGCCCCAGTTCGTCGGAAGCGGGACCTGTGCGAGGGGATTGTGGACGTAGGTGAGTGGTCTGCCTTGGCGCGAAAGGTTGCCGAGCCCGACGCGCGACCAGAGAACGCCGGAGATGTCGGCGAACCGTTCGTCAAGAAATGCGGTCCGCGGTATGGGCTCGCGTTCGCGGTCGATGAAGGGCGCTGAATGGAATCCTTCCTCGACAACATTACCGGTCTCTCGATCGATCGTGATGAAGGCATCGCCGATCGGGAACAGCGAGGTCATGATGAGCGGCAGGGGCCTTTCGGCGACATACACACCGAAGCGGCTTGCGCTGATGGCGATGATCCGCACGTCGTCAGGGCCGATAACGCCCTGAGCAAGGTAGCGTGCGATCTGCTGCGCCTTCGTCCAGAACGCGCTCGTCGTGCGCAATTGCGCCTGTCGGATCGGCGCGGCGGAAAGACCACCACCTTCATTCATTGGGACAGGTCGCACAATCTGATCGGGACCGGGGTCGCCCTCGTCGGGCGTGATCGCTTCGATCCAGATGCGCCGTCCCTCTTCGACGACGCACAGATCCGGCTGACCGCCGGCGCGCTGACGCTCAACGACAGGCAGCAGCGCTCGGCCCGCTTCGAGCAGCGTGCAGCCAAGATACATTTCCCAGAACCGGCCATCGACGTCGCGCGCGAAGCCTTGGCGGAAGTCCGGATCAGCATAAGGCTCATAGGTCGCCCACAGCGATTCGATCAGCTCGTGAAGCTGCTGCTCGTGGCGGGATTCCGCCGCCCTGAGGTTCACGAAGCCGCGGTCGAGATTCTCTCCATTGACATCAAACAAGTGCGTCATCGGAGCTTCTACCGCAAGCCAACGACCTTGCGCCGAGCGACGGTGGGCTTGCCGGCTGGCGCGGCGACATCACCGAGATGGTGGATCGTGAATGCCGGACGAGCCGGCAGCTTCACGGTTAGTTCCAGCTTTCCGCCTATCGCCTCGACATAACTGCGAAGCGTCGAGAGATACATGTCCGCCTGCTTCTCAATCTTCGAGACCGAGGGCTGCTTGATGTTCAGCGCCGTCGCGATGTCGGCCTGAGCTTTGCCGGCGATCTGCCGCAGCTCGCGGAGGCCCTCGACCTCCTGCTTCATCTCTTCGTAGCGCGCCTCGATCTGCTCCTGCTGGTCGCGGGGTAGGGAAGCGATGATTTCGTCCAGGCTCCGGCCCATCGGATCAGTCCTTCTTTGCGGATTTCAGGTTTTCCAGATGTGCGGAAAACCGGCTGTCCGCCTTTGCAATAAGCTGCTTATAGAAGCGCTTCTGGCTGCCGCCCGATTTGTCGCCCGCGACGAGAAGGATGGCCTTCCGTTCGGGATCAAAGGCGAAGGCAGCACGCCATTCGCCATCGGCGGCCGAGAAACGCATCTCCTTCATGTTGGCGTGTTTCGAGCCTTTGAGCGTGTCAGCATACGGCCGACTGAGCTGCGGGCCGTATTCGCCTAGCAGCTTCGCGACCGCCAGCAATTCGGTCTGGACCTCGCGCTCGAAAGCCAGAAACTCCGCCTCGAAGGCATCATGCAGTCTGACGTTCCAAGTCATATAGCCTCCAAGCTATGTGGAGTCAATGGCGAGTTGGATCGCATCAGTTGCCGCCCTCAGCTACGCCGGCCTGGCGCAGCAGGTCGCCAAGACTGGCTGCACCGATGCGGCATCGCGCGATAACGCGATCAAAGGAGCGGACATGACCGCCGCGACCGCGCTCGGAGGTGCATACGACCTCACGTTGGAGAACCAGGCGTTCGAGCACCGCCTTCGCTGTGGGACCGCCGGGAGCGTGCAGCTCCGGGGCGTTGAAATCGGCGAGGCGGATTTCAATCCACTCATTGGGATCCGCCGTTCGCCCGACACAGAGGCCGTCGCCGTCCCCCACGTATCGGACGAGTCCCGAAAACTGGACGCCGGCCCGCGACGGGAGAGGGCCTTCGCACGGATCTGCGTGGGCGGGCGCGGCGTAGCAGAACGTCGCGGTCGCGGCGGCCAACACGAAAAGCCGACCGCTCACGCTGCCTTCTTCAAGGCGCCGGTGCCTTTCTTCTTCGCCAGCATCGCGCGAACGAACTTGTCCCACTTCGCCATGCCGGCGCGCTTCTCGGGCATGTAGTTCCAGCGGTCGTAGTTCTTGGAGCTGACGTCCTGAAGCGCGTGGTTCTGGAGACGGTCGCGGATTTCCTTGGAGACACCGGCCTTGCCGGCGAGCGTCTTGAAGGTGCGACGGAGATCGCGGTTCGTCACGTAGGGGATCACACCGCGATCGCGCTGGCGCCACATGAACGAGTAAAGCGTGCCATGGCTGACCGGCTTCGACGGGTCCGTCGCTGAGGGGAAGAACCAGCCATATTCGTTCACGTTGATGGATTGGAGCAACTCGGCGGCTAGCGACGGCACGGGGACGGCATGCGGCTGAAGGTTCTTGGTCTTCGACCAGTCAATGATCCGCTCCTTGGCATCCCATTGGTCGATATGGAGGCGAGCGATTTCCTGGACCCGCTGGCCGGTCAGCATGAGAAGTCGGACGGCGCGGGTGTAGGGCGGGTGGATGGGCGTGTCGGGGCTTTCCAGCCAGCGATAGAGCCGGACGAACTCGTCCTCGTCGAGCCAGCGCGTGCCCTGGACCTTAGGTTCGGTCGGAATGTCCGTGGCCGGATTGAAGGGAATTCGAAAGCGGCGCGGCGAAGTGTTCCGATAGTCGTTGTCGGACTTCATGCCCCAGCCATAGGCCGCGTGGAGATAGCCACGGACATGGTCGGCCATCGCGCGCGCGCCTCGGTCGTAGATTGGTCGGATGACTTCGACGATCTCTTCGGGATCGATCTCGCGGGCGAGACGATTGCGGCCAAGCGTGTCGGCGATCTTGTTCAGGCCCTTCTCCGTCTCCTTCCATGACGGCTTGCCTGCGGCTTTGAGCGACGCGACATAGCCTTCGAAAAGGTCGGCGACGGTGCCGGGACGGGTGTCCGTCGCGATCCTGATGCTTCGGCCCTTCTGGATAACGTCGGCATAGTCGCGCTTGTAGATTTCGCGCGCCTCGGCGAGGGACATGGAAGGGTAGGCGCCGATCTTCTTCTTGGAGCGCTTGCCGTCACGCCATTGCTGCGCCATCCAGTCGGCGGTCACGCGTTTGGGCATCGGCTTCAGGACGAGGACGAGCCGCCCGGTCCCGCGCCCTTCGCCATCGGCGAGGTTTTCTTGTTTCTGGCTCGCTTCGACACGCTTCAACGCATGTCGGATCGCGGTATCGGTCAGGCTTGGCATCACGTTTCTCCTGTCCCGCAACTGGGATCGGTCAAGGAGAAAGGGGATCGCTTGCTGGGAGCGGAATGCCGTTTCCTACCCCTTAAACCGCCCCCAATTTGACAAAACCGCCCCCACTACGCAAGGCTAAAAATTCGCGAATTTCCTAGTGATTCAGCATGCTTGTGCGTGATCCAACGTGATCGATTTGAGCGAGTGGGGTGGTTGTGCACCAGGATCAGGGACGAGGCGGACAGTTCGAGCGCCCGCCGGATGATTTCCCGCGGATAGACGGGCGCGTGGTCCACCGTGCCGTCGGCGACCAGTTCGTCGCGCAAGAGGTGATTGCGGCGGTCGAGAAAGAGGGTTCGGAACTGTTCCCGGGGCAGATGGGCCAGGGTCGTCCGGGCATAGGCTGTGAGCGCGTTCCAGGATGACAGGACCGGGCGGGCGCACGCCGTGGTCCGCGACAGCCGCACGCTCAGTTCGCGCAACAGCTTGAGATCCAGAATGGCCGCCGGACCCATCCCGGGCAGCCGGCCGAGTTCGGCGACCTCGGCGGCGGCGATATCGCCGAGCGACCCGAACCGATCGACGAGGGCCTCAGCGGTGGCGCCGACCATAGGCGCCGACAGGCATCGCCCAAGCAGCAGGCCGAGCAGGGCCAGGTCGTCCAGACTTGAGAGAGTTGACGGCTCGGCAGCGAAGGAGGGTGTAGCCGCAAGGGCCGGATATGCCGGCGCGCGGTCGGGAAGCGATCTCATGGCGACCTCCTGGTCTGCGCTCCCTGATCGGAGCGCCCGCCGCCGCCCTCGCTTTCCCTTTCGATCGACGGCGTCTTGGCGAAGCGGCGGACACGCTTCACCCTGTGCCCATGAAATGGCTCCTCGTTGTCGCCGGCCTCCTCCTCACCCCCGCCGCTGCCCGCGCCGACCCGTGCGAGGGCCGCCTGCCTGACCGGGCCGGCGAAACCTTCTCCGGGGTGGTCCGCTATGTCGGGGACGGCGACGGCCTGTGCCTTGGCTCCACGGCGGACCCGGCGACCTGGATCGAGGTGCGGCTGTCGGACTTTGACGCCCCGGAACTCAACAGCCCGGCCGGTCGCGGCGCCCGGGATCGTCTGGCCAGTCTGGTGCGGGGGCGCAGGCTAACCTGCGTCGCGGTCAGGGGCAGAAGCGGCCGGGTCGTCGTCTACCTTCGCGTCGTCGCCGCCTGTCGCCTGAACGGGCGAGGGATTGGCGACCTGCTGCGGGAAGCCGGCGGCCGCGAAGGCGGCAACTAGGACCGACGGCGCGTTCGCTCGGCCTAGGCGCGATCCTCCAGGATCGAGTCCGACCGGCCCCCTATAGCTGACAACCGGGCGGGTGACCGGCCTTTCCGACGTCACGAAAACCATTGCAACTCCAGCCAAGCGACTATCATCGCAGGGCTAGATCGCGGCGCCCGAGCCACTCCTCAACATCGTCTGAAGCGTCGATTCTACCTTGCCGACTGGCGCTCAAGGCGCTCAGCCATAACTCAGGTTCGACGCTGGCCGGTCGGCCCGGGCGACCGACTGTACAGCGCCAAGTTCACCACGAGCTGCCTGTGTATCGCCGCTCCGTCGAGCAGGAAGTTCTGCTCGTAGAACCGACCGTCCCGGATTTTGTGAAAACATGTTCGGCGCATTTCACGGTCGCGCCGTTGGGTTCGGCCCCCAACCACGTGGAGATGGGAACACCCGTGTGAAGAATATTGCCGCAATCCGATCGTCGTCCATGGCGACATCCTGCAGGTGAAGGTCCTGATGACGGCCTGCATGCGCGCCCACCTCTCTTCTCGCCGACCGGCGGGAAGAGAGACCAAGGCGTCGCGCCCGCGCCCTCGGAAGGGCGCGGGAGCGGTAGAACTCTTAGACGTGGGCGTTCTTTTCGGGGTTGAACCCGTCCCAACTCTCGAACACGTCCATGAAGCCCGGGACCGTATCCTTGCGGGACCAGTCGCGCTGGAGCTCGCACCACAGCTGAGTTTTGCTGATGAGCTTGCCGCCGGCCTGCTCGACGCGGCGCAGCCCGAGCTCATGCGCCGCCACGGAGGTGCCGCCGATCGCGTCGGCCACGACGTAGACGTCGAACCCTTCGCGCAGTGCGTCGAGTGCGGGGAAGGCAAGGCAGACCTCGGTCCACAGCGCGGTCATGATCAGCTTCTTGCGGCCCGTGGCGAGGACGGCTTGCTTGAATTCCACATCTTCCCACGCATTCACCGTCGTGCGGTCGATGACCGGCGTGTCAGGCAGCAGGTCCATGAGGGGTTGAATCGGCGCTTTGTTGAGGCCCGTCGCCACGTTCACCGACGAGTGGATGACCGGGACGTTGTAATTCACGACCGCCTTGACGGTGTGGACGATGTTGAAGAGCAGTTCCTCCTGGCCGATGGACCGGATCGAGCTGACCTGGATCGGCTGATAGTCGATCAGAAGAAAAGCGCAGTTTTGCGGCGTGAGGAGGTGATCGGTTTTCGGATCACGGATGGGTTCGCTAGCCATTACAGATACTCCTGGCGTTGAGATCGGGATGCGCCTGCGCGCAAGCACGCAGGCTGACGACGCCCGGCCGGGTCGGGGGATTGGGGGGAAGCCCGGCCAAGGCGACGATGGGGTCAAGGTAGCCCCCTCGCCTGTCGCCGTCCGCCTGGACCGGGAGAACTCAGTGTTCTCCAGTCCGGCGCCGCCGCTGGTCAGCCGACGGGCTAGACCTTCCCGGGGGCCCGCCCCTGGCAACCCCGTCACGAGCGGAAACCTGACACGGCGGCGCCGTGCGGACATCGCCCGAGCACCGGTCGCCAAGAAGGCTTCGGCGCGACAACACGAGACCAGAGACCGTCATGACGCTTCAGCGCCCCCGCTCCGCCCCGCCCCCCTCCTCAGCCCCGGCCGCCGCCTGGCTGGCGAAGGCGGGCGCGGTCGCCTACGTGATCTGGGGCCTGCTCCACGTTCAGGCGGCGTGGAAGGTCTACAGTCTCGGACAGCAGATGGCGGACGGCATGGAACGCGCGCGAGTTCTGCAGAACGCCTGGAACCTGCTCTGCTTCGCCCTGATAGCGATCGTAGCCGCGGTGGTCCTGAACTGGCGGAACAGTTCACGGGGCTGGTGGATCAACCTCGTGGCCGTGAGCGCCACCGATATCGGCTTCATCGCCGTCGTCCTGGCCCCGGGCTATATGCCGCTATTGGCGCTGCGATTGCTCAGGCCTTGGCCGAGCGCGGCGCGGACGTCGCCATCACCTACCAAAACTCCCCGCAGCGCGCGGACAGCGTCGTCGCTGCGATCCAGAAGGTCGGGCGCCGCGGCCTCGCCGTGAAGGCCGACAGCGCCGACACCGACGCCATCGAGAGCGCCGTAGCTGAGACGGTCAATGCGCTCGGCGGCTTGGACATCCTGGTCAATAGCGCGGCCATCGGACTAGCCGGTCCCGTCGCGGATCTGGACCTCGCTCAATTCCAGACCCTGATGGACGTGAATGTTCGCGGACCCGTCGCCTTTTCCAAGGCCGCGATCCCGCACCTCGGTCAGGGCGGGCGGATCATCTCGATCGGCTCCGCCTTGGGTGATCGGGTCCCCTTCCCTGGGGTGACGGCCTACGCCATGACGAAATCGGCTCTACTGTCCTTCACGCGCGGCCTTTCGCGGGAGCTTGGTCCGCTCGGCGTCACCGTGAACCTCGTCTCGCCAGGATCGACCGATACCGAGGCCAATCCGGCTGACGGCGAAGGCGCCGATTTTCAGCGCGGTCTGTCGTCCGTGGGACGCTATGCGGACCCGCGCGAAATCGCCGACGCCGTCGCCTTCCTGGCCAGCCCGGCGGCCAGCATGATCAACGGCACGGTTATAACGGTCGACGGCGGCGCGAACGCCTAGCCTGTCAAAGACGCCCGCATCGGCGCATTGCCGATGCGGGCGTTGACACGGGCGACGCCGTCGGTAGCGGCGCAGAGCAGCGGTTTATAACGTCGATCTGGCGTTGGAAGGCTCGCGGGTTCTGGGATCGAATCCCTACCGGTCGCTCCATGCCTCAAGGACTGAGAACGGCGCTTCACGACGTCTGCTTTGGAGCAGCAAGCAAGGCTGTGGCTTTCTGCGGCCAACCGAGCAGGCCGCGAAGCGTGATCCGATCATTCAGCAAACGGCGCGCGCTATCCGCCAAGCCGCCACCGTTAGGCTTCAGGGATCAGGGGTCCTTATTGACGCCGACCACACAGCTAACGGGATCCCTTTTCTACGCCGGTCCACACTTCAGCGCCTATCTCGCTACTTTCGAGACGGTATAACCACCTGATCGGCCAGCAGTCGGTCGAGCTTCAGGGCGACCGCGCCACCGTTCGCCAGCTACAGGATCAATCGCGCGTCGGTTGACCGCCCCATCGTTGATCCACCTACGCCCGGCCCCCCAGTCCGGGAGTTGATCGTCACCTGACCCCGGAGTTTCCATGACCAAGGCGTCTGATCTGTTCGTCGCATGCCTCGAACAGGAGGGTGTCGAATACGTATTCGGCGTGCCGGGCGAGGAGAATCTCGACCTTCTGGACAGCCTGTCCCGATCAAAACAGATCCGGCTGATCCTCACGCGCCACGAACAGGGCGCAGGATTCATGGCGGCGACCTATGGCCGGCACACGGGCAAGGTCGGCGTCTGCCTGGCGACGCTGGGTCCAGGCGCGACCAATCTCGTCACCACGGCCGCCTATGCGCAGCTGGGCGGCATGCCAATGATGATGATCACCGGCCAGAAGCCGATCAAGTCCTCCAAACAGGGACGATTCCAGATTCTGGATGTGGTCGACATGATGCGGCCGATCACCAAATACACGCATCAACTGGCCTCGGCCGACAACATCCCCGCCCGGGTGCGCGAGGCCGTGCGCCTGGCCCAGGAGGAAAAGCCCGGCGCGACGCATCTGGAGCTGCCCGAAGACGTCGCCCGCGAACAGACCGACAACGGCCCGATCCCCGCGAGCCAGGTGCGCCGTCCCATTCCAGACCCCAAGTCGATCCAGATCGCGGCCGACCGGATTGCGCGGGCCAAATCCCCGCTTCTGATCGTCGGGGCGGGCGCCAACCGCAAGATGACCAGCCGGATGCTTACCGAGTTCGTCGAGAAAACCGGCATCCCCTTCATCACCACCCAACTGGGCAAAGGCGTCATCGACGAGCGCAATCCGAAATATCTCGGCTGCGCCGCTCTTTCGTCAGGCGACTTCGTTCATCGCGTCGTCGATGCGGCGGACGTCATCATCAATGTCGGCCATGATGTCATCGAGAAGCCGCCCTTCTTCATGACTGCCGAGGGTTGCGACGTGATCCACATCGGCTTCCGCACAGCCGAGGTGGATCCTGTCTATTTCCCCCAGATCGAGGTGGTCGGCGACATAGCCAACGCCATCTGGCAGCTGAAGGAAGCCCTTGACCCGCAGGCCGACTGGACATTCGCGGACATGGAGCGGTTCCGGCGCGCCGAGATCGCGCATTCCGCCGCCTCGGTGGGTGACACGCGCTATCCGGTCTATCCGCAATACCTGGTCGACCAGATCCGGCAGGTGATGCCGGACGACGGCATCGTCTGCCTCGACAACGGCGTCTACAAAATCTGGTTCACCCGGAACTACCCGGCCTACATGCCCAACACCATGCTGGTGGACAACGCGCTGGCCACCATGGGCGCCGGCCTGCCCTCGGCGATGGCGTCGGCCATGATCTGCCCGGGGCGAAAGGTCATGGCCGTCTGCGGCGACGGCGGCTTCATGATGAACAGCCAGGAGATGGAAACCGCCGTCAGGCTGGGGCTCAACCTGGTCGTTCTGGTTCTCAACGACAACAGTTACGGCATGATCCGCTGGAAACAGGCGCATATGGGTTTTGCCGACTGGGGTCTGACCTACGGCAATCCGGACTTCGTCAAATACGCCGAGTCCTACGGAGCACACGGGCACCGCGCGACCAGCGCGGAAGGCCTGCCAGACCTCTTGCGGGCCTGCCTCGATACGCCGGGCGTCCATCTGGTGGAGGTTCCGGTCGACTATGCCGACAACGACCGTATTCTGAACACTGACATTCGTGACCTGAGCGCCGCGCTCTAGGTCAACCGCCAGCCTATGCCGGAGCGATCCTTTGCCCTCCCTGAAGACGTCCTATCCGCTCTACCTGGCCAATGAGGCGCTGAGCCCGAACCAGGACCTCGAGGTCACCAACAAATACTCCGGCGAGGTGGCGACAAGGGTCGCCCTGGCCGACGCGGCGACGATCGACAAGGCCATCGGCGCGGCGGTTCAGGCCACGCGTCCGATGGCCGAGATGGCGGCCTACGAACGCCAGGCGGTCCTCGCCCATTGCGTGACTCGGTTCCAGGAACGGGCGGACGAACTGGCCTATGCCCTGTGCATCGAGGCCGGTAAGCCGATCCGGGACTCGCGCGGCGAGGTCAGCCGACTGATCGACACCTTCCGCATCGCGGCCGAGGAATCCGTGCGCATGACCGGCGAGGTCCAGCCGCTGGACATCTCCGCCCGCGCCAAAGGATATCAAGGCATGTGGAAGCGCGTTCCGATCGGCCCCTGCTCCTTCATCTCACCGTTCAACTTCCCTCTGAACCTTGCGGCGCACAAGATCGCCCCGGCGCTGGCCGTCGGCTGCCCCTTCGTGATGAAACCTGCGTCGAGGACGCCGCTGGGCGCCTTGATCATCGGCGAGGTGCTGGCCGAGACCGACCTTCCCAAAGGCGCTTTCTCCATCCTGCCGGCGACCCGCGACGGCGCGGATCTATTCACCACCGACGACCGGTTGAAGCTGCTTTCGTTCACGGGCTCGCCCGAGGTGGGCTGGGCCCTCAAGGCCAGATCCGGCAAGAAGAAGGTGGTGCTGGAGCTCGGCGGCAATGCTGCGGTGATCGTCGATCGCGATACCGATCTGGCGGACGCCACGGACCGGATCATCTTCGGGGCCTTTTACCAGTCGGGGCAGTCGTGCATCGGCGTGCAGCGCATCCTGATCCACGAGGACATCTACGAGGCCTTGCGGGACATGCTGGTCACCAAGGTCCGCGCGCTCGTCTCTGGCGATCCTCTGGACGAGAACGTCTTCATCGGCCCCATGATTGACGAGGGGGAGGCGCGCCGGCTTGAGAGCTGGATCGCCGAGGCTACCGCTGCGGGCGCGACCCTACTGTGCGGCGGCGGCCGTCAGGGCGCGATGTTGGAAGCGACGCTGCTGGAGGGCGTAGGTCGGGGCCTGAAGATCCGCGACGAGGAGGCGTTCGGGCCGGTCGCGATCCTGTCCCGTTTCTCCGATTTCGAGGTTGCGCTGGAAGAGGTCAACGACAGCCGGTTCGGCCTGCAGGCCGGTATCTTCACTCGCGACATCCACAAGGCGATGCGGGCCTGGGAGGTGCTGGAGGTCGGCGGCGTGCTCATCGGCGACGTTCCCAGCTATCGCGTGGACAACATGCCGTATGGCGGGGTCAAGGATTCAGGGCTGGGACGCGAGGGGGTCAAGTTCGCCATGGAAGACATGACCGAAATCCGCAACCTGGTGATCAGAAGGCACGGGTAGTCGCCATCGCTCCACATCCGGCGTTGAAGTCCGGAAGCCAGGGGCAGAGACGCTTTGGCCGACGACTGGATGATCGGATCGTGGCTGGCGGCCTCTTCGGATAAGCTCGCTCTTGCGACTCCGAAGTATGGTGGAGCGCATCACCATACGAGGACGGAACATGGGGCGGTTTACGTTGGCTGTCGAAGACATGCCTGAGGACCACTGGGATCTTCTGCTCGCTTTTACGGACCTTATCGAAACCGCGTTGCTCGAACCAAGCGTCAATCTCGAGCCCGCCTACGCATTTCTCCGGCGTCATTTTACGCGCGACACCGGTATGTCCGACCTTGTGCCAGACTTCGTCGAAGACAGCGCGGACCTGCCGGCGCTCACGCGATATCTGGCCAGAACTGGCCTTTCGATTGATGAGCAGATCGCCCACGTGCATGAGGCATTTGAACCCCTCGGCGAATACATGGAGCTCGTTTTTCGCCCGAGATCAACAAACTACGCTCGCACCTTTTGGCCCGACAAACCCAAAGACACGCCATTTGCACCCCTCCCAGGCAGTCTTCCTGTAGCGATCGAGCCAACTCCTTCTTCCTCAGAGGATGAGCCGTTCGATAACTTTGACATGCCGCTTACAGCGCGAGCGCAACGAGTGGTCCGGCTAGCGCCGATTGCTCTTGAAGGTCTGGAACGGCTGATCCGTGATCGGAGCATTCCGGGAGCCTCAAACGCATCTCAACCGCTTCTGTGGGAGGAGATCGACGCTCTCCACAGGCTCCATCGGGAACTCGGCGACCTGCTGCGTTTGGCCCGCGCAGGACGCCCTTTTGAAACCCAATGGGCTGCGGTTAGTGAGCTTTTCCAAGGCGTATTTCGTCTTGGAAAGGAAACTGGAGAACTCTTCGTCAATGGGCTCCCCCCGCTCGCGGCATCCGCCCTCCCCGCGCTAGGTACTTTAAAGGCGTGCGAGGCGATGCTCCATCTGGACACAACTTCTAGCGCGACCATTGCTGCGGGCGTGGTTGCCGGAACCTTTGCCTTGAAACCAGGAACGAAGAAAACATCGACCTAGGTGCGCGCTCATACGATCCGCATCCCCGGTCAGAACCGAAGACCAGGACTCGACTCGGCCTCCTCGCTTACTAAGAGATGATCCGGAAGCGGCCACGGCGTCGCGTGCCGGCCGATACGGTAGGGCGCCATCGACTCCGTCAGCGCCCAGGTCTCATTTCGATCCGTGGTCAGTTCAGGGCGCAAGTAGTTGGCGTATACCCAGCGGAAGCGCGGATTGTCGGGCGTGAACTGGTGGGCCTCTACCATGTTTCGAACGTGCCTGACGGTGTTCACGTCGCGTCCGCCCATGGTCTCGACGCCGACGTGGACGACACCAGGCCGGTCGGCCGGCAGCTGCCGCTCGGCCTTCGCAACCACCTGCCGGAAGTGCTTGGCCTTGTGCCGGATGGCGGCGGGCGAGGAACTTGTCCAGGTCACAACGCTCACACGGTAGATGGTATGGGCGTAGATTGGCCGCTTCTTCGCCGGGCGCCACCGGGCCGAGAAGCTGTGGTCGGCTTCGTGATCGTAGTTGCCGGAGACCAGTTCGATCATCCGGCTCGACCCGTAGAACACGTCGTCATGGGCCATGACCCGGCGCGCCAGATGCCAGGTCGGCGCGGCGATCGCACCGTCCGAGACCTGATCGGACCAGACTGCCCGCTTTTCGCGAAGGGCCGTCTCCACCCGGTTTACGAGATAGTCGGGCGGGACGTCCTGAAGTTCGACCTTGAAGTCGATTGTCAGGATGAAGGACGTGTCCAGGCGCTCCCTCAGGCGATGGACGGGCGCAGCGAGCGCCAAGCCAAGCTGACGCTCTTTGATGGCGTAGGCCGATGGCATGAGGCGCTTGCATTCGATGGCCCAGCGACGAGTGCCCCGGGAGGCATGCAAGTCCGGGGTCGGCGGTCCGCCACGGATTTCTTGTACGAACCGGGTGTCCCAGCCATGCCTGTTCCAGGCTAGGGCGACCAGCAGTTCATAAATGCCGGGCTCGGGCTGGCGCCGATCGCCCGTCATCAGGCGCGCGGCCCGGTCCTCGGCACCCGGTATCGCCCGCAATCGCCCCAACTCCAGGCCGAGGCGCTTCAGGTAGGGAACAGACCGAACCATGGCGTCCGGCACGAAGCTCTCGCGGTTGGCGGCGAAGGCCTCGCCCTGGACGATCCACCACGCCGCGGCGTCGGATGGATCAAAGGGATCGGCGTGTTGGCCTCGCTTCCAAGCTTCGAGCGCCGACGCAAGGTGAGCGCGCTGGACCTCAAGCCGGCCCTCCATTTCACTGACCGGCACGAAGCCTTTCAGCCAATCGACCGCGGCGCGCACGTCTTCGTCACGCCAATCGTGGCCCGTGCGCGGCGCGATCCAGTTTGGGTCGGGGAAAGGCATAGCCCACCATCAACGTTAAAGCTGTGGCGGGGCAAGAGGCCTCTCGTTGGCGGAGGGTGAGTGGCCTGTTGCCTCCGGGCCGCGACCGTCTAACTGTCGGCTGGGAGCTGTAAGGGAGGGTGCTTAAGCGGCAATGATAGAGCAGCGGCTAGAACCTCATGGCCTGGCTCAGTCTCGCTGCCGTCTTGTTCGCCACAAGCTTCAGCGGATCATCGCTCAGGTGCGCGTAGATCTCGGTCGTCCTCGCCTGCTTATGGCCGAGAACCTTTCCGACGAGGAACAGTGACGCGCCATCCGCGATGGCGAAGCTCGCGAAACTGTGCCGGAGGTCATGGAGTCGGACGGTCGTTAATGACCGGACTTCGCGAAGGTCGCCGCCCAGGTCGTGGATCCGCCGATGCAGGATCGCATCCGCTCTTGCCTTGACCTTGGTCCACAGATTGGGGAGGCCGACGAAGTGGCCGTCTCCCTTCAGGGCGGGCAGCACCCAGGGCGATCCCGTGCCAAGCGCCGGCGTCGTGTCCCCCGAGTTGTGGCCCCTCGACGCCTCGGGAGCTCGGGTCTCGTCCCAACGACGCCGGAGCACCGCGATCGCATCGTCGGCCAGCGGCACGACCTTGGCCCCAGTCTTTGACTCGGGGAGGCGCAGGCAGCCCTTGGACCAGTCGACGAAGTCCCATTGCAGCGTCAGGATTTCCGATTTGCGGCACCCGGTCAGCATCAGCAGGCGCACCGAGTCGGCCATGACGGCGTAGCGCTCGTCCTCGCGCTCAAACTCCGCCAAGGCCTCGGCGAGCGCGGCAATTTCCCGCTCGGATAGGTATCGCTCCTTTCGGATCGTTTTGAACCTTTCGACGCCTTTGGTCGGGTTCTTCTGGAGATACTCGGCCTTAATCGCGAACTCGTAGACCGCCCCGAGCGTGATCACCGCCATCGCGGCCACGCGCTTGCCGCCCCTCACCTTCGACCGACGACGGTGTCCAAGCATGACGTTTCTGGCCGTCTTGCCCTGAGAGATGTCGAACTGCATCCGCGACACATCCATCGCGGTGACGTCGCGGGCGAGATGCCGGCCGAGCAGCGGCTTGATGTGGCAATCGAACATGATGCGGTTCGTCTCCCAGCTTGAGTCCTTCTTATTCGGCTTCAGCGCGGGTCCCTGCTCGAGATAGAGGTCGGTCAGCGCTTCCACGGTCAGCGCGTTCCTGTCGGCGACCTTCTGGGCTTGGGGATCGACCCCGTCCCTCACGTCCTGAAGTTTCTCGATCGCCCGGTCACGCGCCTCATCAAGACCATACCCTCCGTCGGCCTTGCCAAGGGTGAGCTTCCGGAACCGGCCTCCCAGTCGATAAAAGAGGACATAGCTGCGTCCGCCTCCGGGCCTGACGCGAACTCCAAAGCCTGTGACCTGGGTGTCCCACACGCAGAACTCGGCGGCTGCGGGTTCTAGGTTTTCAATCAGTTTCTTCGTCAGTTTCGGCATCGAACGGCCCAAAAAAGGTAGCGTATGGGTAGCAGAAAGTGCGATTTGCTACCTGTTTCCGCGATTTGCACATCGTACCGGAAAACAGGATTTCTACAATCTTTTCCGTAAGTTGGAACAGAATGAGATGACCTGAAAAGGCATGAAATAGGAACATTATCCTAATGTCAGTCTCCTGGATATCCGAAGCCGTCGGGGAGCCGATCTCCCCAATCCCGCTTCACCCGGAAACTCCCTTCCTCCGCTCCTTTGGACGGTGTTCGGTCGCGCACGCGATCCTGGGTCTCACCGACATTGCCGAACCCACAATGTGATCCTATATTGGATCATATTAGGAGGCTTGTTCGATGTCCGATCCCCAGTGGACTCTGCCCGAAGCGGCGTTCGTCCTTGATCAACCGCTCGACGCGATCAAACGCGACGTCAACCGCCGACCGCTCAAGCCAGAGGCCTCAGGTCCGGCCAAGCGCGCCGTGCGATGCGTCGGCCTGACCGATCTCGTCTATCTCGACATGGTGGCCACCTATCGCCACACCCTGACGCCGTCCGCGCTCGACGACCTCTACGTCGCCGTGGCCAAGGAGCCCGCGCAGTCCGCCAGCGTCTCTGTCGGGCCGCTCATCGTGCAGTTGAAGCGGCATCGGACAAATGTCGCGCAACGCCTGAAGGCGCTGGAGGCCGTGGATCGCGCCATCGAGATCAAACACGGCGCTCCCGTCGTAAGAGGCACCGACATCGAGGTCCATCGCCTGGCGGCGCTCTCGGCAGGCGGAGCCACCGATGAGGAGATCCTCGAGGACTACCCGTCGCTGTCGCTCGCCAAGATCAAGGCGGCGACCGCTTATGCGCGCGCCCATCCCAAATCCGGTCGCCCTTACCCGGCGACGTCGGCGAAGCGCGCGATGCAGGGAGCCGACCTTGGCGGGCTCGAGCCGTTCATGCGGCCGAGGGGATGATCTATCTGCTTGACACCAACGTCGTCAGCCAGAGCAGCAAGCCCAAACCGTCCGCCAACATCCTGGCCTGGCTCCGGTCGGTCGATGACCACGAGCTCTGCATCAGCGCCATGACTGTCCGCGAGTTGCGATACGGAGCGGAGCGGGCGACAGCCGCTGACCATCCTGCCGCCGCGGCGATCACACAGGGCGTGGACGCGGTCATCGCCGCCTATGCGGGCCGCATCCTGCCCATCGACGAAGCCGTGGCCGCCGTCTGGGGCCGGATGCTGGCCGAGCGCGACGGCGACGAGGAGGATACCGCCCTGGCCGCGACCGCGCTGGTCCACGGTCTGACGCTCGTCACCGCCAATATCAAGGATGTGACGGGTCGCGGCGTCCCCCTTCTGAACCCGTCCCGGTCCCCGCCGAAGGCGACGCCGGTCTGACCCGCTCAGGCGGCCTGCCCGTCGAGGACGGTCTGAACCGGATGGCGGCGCAGCACCACCTCCAACACGGTCGGCCGCTCAACCGGGACGAAGACCCGAGCCGTGTAGGCGATGATCTCCACGAAACAGCCCGAGGCGACCAGGGCGTCGCGATCCGTCCGGCCTCCCACCACCTCGATGCGCCAGCGGTCCATAACGCGGGACCGCTTCAGCCACAGCCCGCCCTCCAGCGATAGCTGGACGTTGCGGTCGAGGATCGTGGCGGCGGTTATCGCGCCGTCCGCCCAAACCTCGGCGACGTCGGTCAGACCCAGGCTCGTCTTCAGAGTTCGAGCCTGAACCTGGTCCAGAACCCGCCCCAGCCAGCGGCGTCCGTCCGGCGCCCGGACCCGGCGAACCGAGCAACCCCGCGCCGGCAACCGGCCCCAAATCGGCAACAGCAATCCCGTGGCAAGCGTCAGTTCGCGTGTCCGCCAAGGGTCGGTCCCGGCGGCCTCTTCGTCCCAGACCCGCCGCCAGGTCGAGACCTCCGCCGGCCTCCACGCCGACTCCTCGAACGTCTTCTCGGCCATCGTCTGGCGATCGTCGGGCCGAACCAGCCGCACGGCGGTGATCAGGCGGTTCTCGTTCGTCGAGGTGGTCAAGCCGAGTTCCGCAATCGCGGCGCGGCCCGACTTCTCGTTGACGACCAGCTGGTGGGCGACATCCTTCGCCCAAGTCAGGGCGGCGTCGGCGACGAGGATCTCGCGCCTTACCTTGAGCGAGAAGGTCACCAGAGCCGTCTCGGCGCCGGTCGAGACATCGGTCCGGATCACTTCCTGATCCGTGACCTCCAGTTCCTCGGCCTCGATGTCCTCCAGCCCGCGGTCCAGTTCCCCGGAGGCGGCGGCTCGATCGAGGATGCCGGACAGGATGCGGTCGAAGTCCGCGAACAAGGCGTTCTGGTCGGCGATGCGCAGCGCCAGCAGCCGGCTCAGAAACGTGTGTATCGGTGGCAGGTCGTCGGAGGGTTTGAGGCCGCCGTCGTCGTCGAGCAGCTTCAAGCTCGTCTTGGCCACGAAGGTCTCGAGCGTCATCGAGTCCAGCTCGGCCACCACGGCCAGCAATCCGGTCCCCGCCGACGGCTCCAGGACACGGTCCTTCGGTCGAACCTGCGCGGCCAGCACCGCGAGGGCACCGAGTTGGGGCGGGGTGGAGAACTGATCCAGCGCGACCTGTTCCTCGCTGCGCCGGCTGTGGGTGAGGCCAAGCGCTGAGACCCCCGCGAGCAGAGCGGCGATCTCGGCCGGGGCGTCCTCGAGCCGGGCGATCTGCGGCGCGAGGCGGCGTATCTGAAGCACCGTCGCGGCCTCGATAGCGTCATAGGCGTCACGCCAGGTCCAGCCGCCCTCGGCGTCGGACGCCCCGAACGCGGTGGTCATGACGTCGGCCACGAGGCGTCGATCCAGCGGGCGCGAGCGGGCCAGATGGATGGCCAATGCACGGGCGGCGGCCAGGATGTTGGCGGGGAGATTCCCGACGGCGAGGTCGGCGAACAGCGAGAGGTTGCGGGTCGTGGACATGGGAAGCCTCCGGTCGCCTGGAGCGGAAGGCTCCTCCCTCTCGGTCCTCCAGGCTCGCTTCGCCCCGCCCTTCCTTCGTCTCCCCGGCAGTCGCGTCGGCGCGCACGACGCAGAGAAACACCGCACCGGCGGGTCGCCGTTGCGATGCTTCCGTGTGCGGACGATCAGGCGGCGGAAGAACCCAGGGCCGCCTCACCCGCCGGGGTGACGGCGAAGGCGCCGACCCCCTCGTCGTCATCATCGACGCCACCGCCGGCCGCTTGGTCCTCGATGTCCGGGGTATCCTGATCGGCGTTGATCGGGGCGGCCCAGCACAGGGCGGCCGGCACCCAGGCCCGTTGCGCAGCCTGTTCGGCCACCCAGTCGACCAGCTCCGTCTTGCGGAGCGTCTTCGCCCGCTCGTCCTCGGCGCCCATGGTCTCGAGCATGCCGGTCAGCAGGCCCTTGGAGTGGGGCTGCAGGAAGAGGGCGTCGGGCGTCCAGTGTAGGGTGATGTCCGCCTGGCAGAGAGCGGCCAGCTCCGCCGCCTCGGCCCGGGCGCTGCGGCGAATGGAGAAGGTCTTCTCCTCCCGGACGTCGAGGCTGATGGCGGTCAACTCCGCCAGCAATCCCATCTTCTCGCCGTGGGCAAGGCCGTGGACCCAGGCGATGACGGTCTCGCCGGACGCTTCCCAGGCTGTGCGACGATCCTCGAGCCGGCGACGCACGTCCCCGTCCAGTGCCTCGATGACTCGCCCATTGGCGGGATTGAACCCACTGGCGGTGATGGCAAGGGCCGAGTCCGACCGCGCGACGTGCGCGCGTCGCACAAGAACGGTGAACAGCCGCGCGATCAAGGCTGTCAGCGCCGCCCCGGGATCGTCGGCCAGCGCGCGGATCAGACCCCGCGTCGCCACATCGGTCCGAACGGCGTGAAGGGCATGGTTGACGCCTTCTGTCTCCGGCTCGGGAGCCTCGACTTCTGGCGGTATATACGCCGGTGGCGCCGAGGTCCGACGCGCGGTCTCGGGCGCGACGTCCTCATCCCCGTCGTCGACCTCGGGTTCCTCCGGCGTGTAGCAGCGGACTTCGACGCCCGCCCCCGTAGCCGGCCACATCACCATGGTGGTCACGACCCTGCCGCCGCATCCGGTTTGATCGGAGGCGATCCTGGCGTGGATCATATCGACGATGGCGAGATCAGCGACGTCGGGGTGCTCGACATCCGCCAGAGCGATGCGGGCCTTGCCTGACCGCGCGGGCGCGTCCTTCTCCGGTCTGGTGCGCTACATCGGTGACGGTGACAGCCTGTGTGCGGGCCCCAACAGTGACCCCTCGACCTGGATTGAGGTCCGGCTGTCGGATTTTAACGCCCCCGAGCTCCACAGTCCGACCGGACGCGCTGACCGGGACCGATTGTCGGGCTTGGTTCGCGGACGTGTCCTGACGTGCGTGGCGGTTCGCGGTCGTAACGGTCGCGTCATCGTCTATGATCGGGTGATTGCCTCATGCCGCCTTAATGGTCGAAGGGTCGGCGACCTGCTGCGTGCCGCCGGTGGACGCGAAGGGGGAGATTAGGACGCGAGCCTGCTGGACCCCGCAAGCCCTGCCGAAATCCAACTTGGAGTGGCAGTCCCCTCGTCCATCCGCGCGCATGTCGGACCCCTTGGCCACTTCCCTTCCGAGTTCCCTGCGAGCCATCAGCTAGGAGGAAGTCGTCGGCTCGCGGGGGCCCAAGGTCATAGGCGGATCGCTGCGGCAAGTATGTGGATGCGAGGCGCCCTACGAGCGTCCCGTCAGGCGACGTCGCAAGTCGCGTTCGATGGTTTTCCTCTGATGCGGAGTGAGTTTGCGCCACCCCGCGACTTCCAACCGCGTGCGTCCACAGCCTGCGCAAAAACCGGAGCGGGCGTCGAAAGTGCAGACATCGATACAGGGTGTCTTGGCCATCCCACCTGTCTACCGGGCCAGGGAGACGACGGCCTGCCAGGTCAAGACCAGGCCGACGACAGCGATCAGAACCCCTGAAAAATAGGGCGCCTTTCGTGCAAAAGCCGCGAAACCTCCCGACCAGCGCTTCTCCGCATGCCGCATCCCGATCGCCGCTGCGACACCGACGGTGACCATGGTCGCCGCCAATCCGATCGAAAAGCACAGGACGAGGGTCGCACCCAAGGCCACCTGCTTCAGCTGCAGGCAGAGCAGCAGGACGGTGATCGAGGCCGGGCACGGGATCAGGCCGCCTGTCAGGCCGAAGAGCATGATCTGCCAAGTGGTCACCTTGCGGTTGGCGAACCGCTTCTTGATGTCGTTGGCGTGGGCGCGTTCGTGGGCGTCCTGATAGCCGGGGTCCGAGACATCAAGCCCGCCGTGGTCATGAGCGTGTTCGTGATCGTGTTCGGCGAACTCGACATCGAACTCGTGGGTGTGATTGCCGTGGCCCAGGACCAGCCTTGCGGTGAACGCATGGGGTTCAGGAATGACGTCTGCCGATTCGAGATAACCGTCGCGTGTCTCGAAGTGGAATGTCTGGACGGAGCCGTCCGCCCGGGTGGTTGCGACGATGACGTCGTCGGCCCTCGGAACCGGCCCTTTCTCCGGAGCGAACCGGAACCGTGGGGGCACGCCGTCCTCGAAGATACTCAGGCTGACGACGCCATGGCCGGTGTCGATCCAGCGCGTCTCGTCGTGGTCATGGTCGTGGTCACGATCATGCTCGTTGTGGACGGCGTTCTGCTCGCGCCATGTGGCGAAGAGCATCCATGCGGCGACACCGAGGATGATCACGGCCGAGGCCAGCTGGAACCAGCCCTCCGAGGCTTCGATGTCGAAAAACTGGCCGAAGTAGAGCCCGGTCAGGGCGATGGCCCAGACGATGGCCGTATGGGACAGCGTCGCCGACAAACCCAGCAGGATCGCCTGCCAGACCGTACCGCGCACCGCGACGATGAAGGCCGCCATCATCGTCTTGGAGTGGCCGGGCTCCAGCCCGTGCAAGGCTCCCAGCAGCAGGGCGGAAGGAATGAACAGCCAGGCATGGGCCGAGCCCTGCGCGAGCAGGTCTGCAAACGGGGTCATCGGCGTCTCACAGGTATTTGGTGATGTCTTTGAACTCGGCCATGGCCCGACGGGCCTCGGCCGGGTCGCCCTCGGCCGCATGGGCGAGGCAATGGTCGATGTGATCGTGGATCAGGGTCTTCTTGGCCGCCGCCACGGCCTTCTCGATCGCATGAAGCTGCTGGGCGAGATCCAGACACGTTCGCCCACCCTCGATCATGGCGATGGTCTTGCGCAGATGACCCTCGGCGCGCTTCAGCCGATTGATGATCTCGGGGTGGGATTCGTGGACGACGTGAGCCATGAGGCTATGCTATCCCCCTGGAGGGGATAAGACCAGCCTCTCTTGGTTACCCGCCGCAGGACGACGTTCGATGTTTTCACCGCTTCGCCATGCCGGTTACCGGCATCTGTTCATCGCCCAGGTCGCGGCCCTGCTCGGCACGGGCATGGCGACGGTGGCGCTGGGTCTGCTGGCGCATGATCTGGCCGGGGCCAATGCCGGCGAAGTCTTGGGGATGGCCCTGGCCATCAAGATGATCGCCTATATCGGCGTCGCGCCCTTCGCGAGCGCCCTGGCGGCCAGGCTTCCCCGCAAGGCCCTGCTGGTCTCGCTGGATGTCGTCCGGGCCTGTGTCGCCGGCGCCTTGCCGTTCGTTGGCGAGGCCTGGGAGGTCTATGCCCTGATGACGGTGCTGTACGTCGCCTCGGCGGCCTTCACCCCGGCGTTCCAGGCGATGATCCCCGACCTGCTGCCTGACGAGGCGGAATACACCAAGGCCCTGTCGCTCTCGCGCCTCGCGGCCGATCTCGAGAGCGTGGCCAGTCCCGTGCTGGCGGCCGTGCTCCTCGCCTTCATGAGCTACAACAATCTGTTCGCCGGGACGTCCCTCGGCTTCGTTATCTCGGCCCTTTTCGTCGTCACGGCTGCACTGCCGGTACTGACGCAGACGGCTCAGAAACCCTTCATCCAGCGGCTCACGGGCGGGGTTCGCCTGTTCGCTTTGACGCCACGTCTGCGCGGTCTGATCGCCATCAGCATCGCCGAGGCCGCCGGCGGGGCCATGGTGTTCGTCAACACGGTCGTCCTGGTGCAGTCCCGCTTCGCCATGTCCGGCCAAGCCGCCGCCTGGGCGCTAGCGGCTTTCGGGGCGGGGTCGATGGCGGCGGCGATCGCCCTGCCTCGCCTGCTGGACCGGGTCGCAGACCGGACCGCCATGTTGTGGGGCGCCGCGATCATGACCCTGGTGCTGCTTGGGGGATCGGTGCTGGCGACCACCTATGTCGCCCTGCTCATCCTCTGGGCCGTCATGGGCGTCGGCTATTCGCTGACCCTCACACCGGCGGGTCGCGCCTTGCGTCGGTCTTCCAACGCACAGGATCGTCCGGCCCTGTTCGCGGCGCAGTTCGCCCTGTCCCACGCCGCCTGGCTGATCGCCTATCCGGTCGCCGGTCTGGTCAGCGCGGCTGCGGACCCCAGCGCGGCCTTTCTGGTGCTGGCCGCCCTGTGCGCGTTCGGAACGGTCCTAGGATTTGTAGTCTGGCCTGCGAACGACCCGACGGACCTGCCGCATCGGCATGACGCACCGGCCGAAGACGATCCGCATCTGGACGGTCAATCCGGAGAGGCGTTGCACAGCCATCCCTTCGTCATCGACGAGCGCCACCCGCGATGGCCGACGACGAAGGAGTGAGCCCAAGGCGGGAGACATCCGACCGTAAGCCTCAGTCGACGAAATCGACGCTCTCGTAGTCGCCCGAGGTTTGAAGCGTGATGGTGACACGCTCGCCGCTGCGGTTACGCCAGAACCAGCCGTGATGACCCGCGAAAGCGGCCGTTAGCACCCCCGTCTCGCGGGCGGAGGTTCCCTTGCTATAGCCGTGATAGGTGATCCCTTGGCCGTCACCATGGGTGTCATAGTTCACCGCCGGGCCACTGGTGGACCAGGTGAAGTTCGCCTTCGCGCCGTCCCCCATGGCCATTTTGATCTCGGCCCCCTCGTCAGGCTCAAGGGTCAGGGACGTGCGATGGCTGCGACCCGCCGATGCGCCATTGGTTGTCGTAGCTGCGGCTGCCGTCTGGGTCGTGACCGCTGGCGGGACGGCTTCGGTCTTGGCAGACCTGGCCGGCTCCTGAGTTGCGGTGTCTGGTGAGCCCACTGGTGCGGCTGCCGGCAAGGCAGGCGCGGTCCTCGTGGATGTAATGACCGCCGCCGTTGAGGCCGCTTCAGCCGCAGCTTCAACGGCGAGTTGGCGCTTGATCCGGCCCATCTCGGTCAGCCCGAAGACCGAGCCGATGCGGGTAGGATCGACGCCGTACTCGGCTGGAAGGACCACGGTGACCAGCAGGGCCGAGGCGATGACGACGGCGACGCCGGTAGACTTGAGCAGCTTGGCCGTCGACGGCAGTTCGGCGGGATCGGGTTGATTGAGATTTTGCATGGAAGGTCTCCCGTCAGGCGACGAAGAAGCCGACGAGCTGATAGCCCGTCAGGATGAAACCGAGGATCATGAGGATGACGTTGGCCAGATAGGCGTGGCGCCCGAAGCTGGCGGTCCGGCGCCAGAATCCCATGGCGATCAGGATGGCTCCGAGCGCCAGAAGCTGGCCGATCTCCACGCCGATGTTGAAGGCGATCAGGTTGACCAAGAGGCCGTCTGAAGACAGCTGGAAGTCCTGCAGTTTGGTCGCCAGACCCAGGCCGTGGAACAGACCGAACGCCAGGGTCGCGGCCCTGGCGTCCGGCTGGACACCGAACCAGCGTCGGTAGGCCCCCATGTTGTCGAGCGCCTTGTAGACGACGGACAGGCCGATGATGGCGTCGATCAGATAACTGGAGACGTTGACGTTCAGCATCACGCCCAGCAGCAGGGTCGTCGAATGCCCGACGGCGAACATGGTGACGTAGAGGCTGATATCCTTGAGGCGGTAGAGGTAGAAGATCACCCCGAACAGGAACAGCAGATGGTCGTAACCGGTGACCATGTGCTTGGCCCCCAGATAGACGAAGGGCCAGAAGACGATGCCGGACGTCTCCTGGATGTAGCCCTTGTCCCCTGCCGCCACCCCGTGCGCCAGGGTGGCGGTGAACAGGCCGTTGAGGAAGAGCACCAACAGGCCTGCGCTCAGCAGGCCGATGGGCGTTCGCAACCAGGCGGTCGCGCGCTGGAGACGCGGGTTCATGAAGTCCTCCGGGAGTATGCGAAGGGAAGCCGCTCACGCCACGACCGTCTGACGCCGTTCGGCGAAGACGGGCGGCCGTGGACGAGGCTGTAGAGGGCGGGGAGCACGAGCAGGGTCAGCAGGGTCGAGGAGATGATCCCGCCGATGACGACCGTGGCCAGCGGGCGCTGGACCTCGGCGCCGGCTCCGACGTTCAAGGCCATGGGCACGAAGCCGAGGCTGGCGACGAGCGCCGTCATCAGCACCGGGCGAAGACGGGTCAGCGCCCCCTCCCGGATTGCCTCGCCAAGAGGCTTCCCTTCGGCGATCAAGCTGCGGATGAAGGTGACCATGACGACACCGTTGAGCACGGCGACCCCGGACAGGGCGATGAATCCGACCCCCGCCGAGATCGACAGAGGCAGCCCACGCAGCATCAGGGCGGCCACCCCTCCGGTCAGGGCCAGAGGCACGCCGGAGAAAACGATGGCCGAGTCCTTGACCGAGCGGAACAAGGCGAACAGCAGGCCGAAGATCAGCAGCAACACCGCGGGAACCACGAGTTGCAATCGTTTGGCGGCCGAGATCAACTGCTCGAACGTTCCGCCATAGGTGACCCAATAGCCGGCCGGTATGGCGACCTCAGCATCGACCCGGTCCTGAACCTCGCGGATGAACGAACCCAGGTCGCGGTCGCGGACATTGGCCGTGGTCACGATGCGGCGTTTGCCGTTCTCTCGGCTGATCTGGTTCGGACCCTTTGTGAGTTCGATCGTGGCGACCTCATTCAGGGGCACGAACTGACGCGGCTGTCCTTCGCCCGCCGGGAGCGGGACCTGGAGACGACCGATGGCGTTGGTGTCGGCGCGCAGACGCTCGGGCAGGCGGACAACGACGTCGAAACGACGGTCACCCTCGAAGATTTGCCCGGCGGTCGTGCCGCCCATCGAGGTGGAGATAACCGACTGGACGTCTTCGATGCTCAGGCCAAGGCGCGCCATGGCGGGTCGGTTGGGTGTGATCTGGAGCACCGGCAGGCCGGTGATCTGTTCGGTCTGGGGATCGGCGGCCCCGTCCACCGAGGCCACGATGGCTTCGATCTCGGCGCCGAGGCGCAGCAGTTCGTCGAGATCGTCGCCATAGACCTTGATGGCGACGTCGGCCCGCACCCCGCTCAGCAGTTCGTTGAACCGCATCTGGATCGGCTGGGTGAACTCGTATTTGCTGCCGGGAATCTCATTCACGGCCTCTTCCATCTCGGCGACGAGGTCGCCGCGAGACTTGCGAGGGTTCGGCCAATCCTTCCTGTCCTTCAGCATGATGAAGGTGTCGGCGACCGAGGGCGGCACCGGATCGGTGGCGACCTCGGCGGTGCCGATCTTGGCCACGACCCGCTCCACCTCGGGGAAGCGGGCGATGCGGGCTTCCAACGCAGTCTGCATCTGCACGGCCTGGGTCAGGCTGGTGCCCGGGATGCGCAGGGCGTGCATGGCGATGTCGCCTTCGTCGAGATTGGGCACGAACTCCGAGCCCATCCGCGACGCCCCGAACCCGGCGAGCAGCACCAGCACGACCGCAATGCCGATCATCAGGCTGCGGGTCCTGAGCGCGAAGTCGAGCGCCGGCTGATAACCCACCCGGGCCCAGCGCATCAGGAAGCTGTCCTTCTCCTCGACCTTGCCGGTGACGAACATGGCGACGGCGGCGGGTACGAAGGTCAGGGACAGCAGGAGCGCTGCCGTCAGGGCGATGACGACGGTGATCGCCATCGGGTGGAAGGTCTTCCCCTCCACCCCGGTCAGGGCGAAGATGGGGACATAGACCAGGGTGATGATCATGACCCCGAATAGCGAGGGCCGGATTACCTCGCTGGAGGCGGTCGCCGCCAGATCGAACCGTTCCTCGCGGGTCAGGATACGACCCAGGCGATGCTGGGCCTCGCCGTAGCGCCTGAGGCAGTTCTCGACGATGATGACGGCGCCGTCCACGATCAGGCCGAAGTCGAGCGCGCCGAGGCTCATCAGATTGCCGGAGGTTCCGGTCCGCACCATGCCGGTGATGGTCATCAGCATGGTGACGGGAATGACCGCCGCCGTGATCAGGGCCGCGCGGATGTTGCCGAGCAGCAGGAACAGCACGACGATGACCAGCAGGGCGCCCTCGACGAGGTTCTTTTCGACGGTGTGGATGGCGCGTTCCACCAGTTCGGTGCGGTCGTAGACCGGCGTGGCGACGACACCGGGCGGCAGGGCCTTGGCGGCTTCCTGCAGGCTGGCGGCGGCGGCCTGGGCGACGATACGGCTGTTCTCGCCAGCCAGCATGAGAACCGTCGCAAGGACCGTCTCCTTGCCGTTCTCGGTCGCGGCGCCGGTGCGAAGTTCCTGGCCCATTCCGATGTCGGCGACGTCCAGGATGCGGATCGGAACGCCCCCACGCGTGGCGATCACGATGTTGCCCAGGTCTTCACTCGTCGAAGCCTGCCCCGGCACCCGGATCAGATACTGTTCGCCGAAGCGCTCGACATAGCCCGCGCCGACGTTGGCGTTGTTGTTGTCCAGCGCTTCGACCACCTCGGCCATGGTCACCCCGTAGGCCGCCAGCCGCTGCGGATCGGGTGTGACGTGATACTGACGCTCGTAGCCGCCGACGGTGTTGACCTCGGTGACACCGCGCGTGTTGCGAAGCTGGGGCCGGATGACCCAGTCCTGAAGCGTGCGCAGGTCTTCGGTCGTATAGGGCTGGCCGTCGGGACGTCGTGCACCCGGCTCGGCCTCGACCGTATACATGAAGATCTCCCCGAGGCCGGTGGCGATAGGGCCAAGTTCAGGGGTGACGCCGGGGGGAAGCTGACCGAGGGCGCTTTGGAGGCGCTCATTCACCAGTTGGCGTGCGAAATAGATGTCGGTGCCGTCGTCGAAGATGACGGTCACCTGGCTCAACCCGTATCGCGAAACCGAGCGGGTGTATTGAAGGCCCGGAACGCCTGCGACGGCGGTCTCGACGGGGAAGGTGATGCGCTGTTCGGCCTCCAGCGGCGAATAGCCGGGGGCTTCGGTGTTGATCTGAATCTGGACGTTGGTGATGTCCGGAGTGGCGTCGATCGGCAGGCGCTGGAAGCTCCAGACGCCGATGGCGCAGGCCAGGAGGACGAGCCCCATGACCGCCCATCGGAAGCGGATCGACAGGGCGATGATGCGTGCAAGCATGGTTCTCGCGCCCCCTAGTGATCATGGCTCGCGCCGGACTTTTCGATGTCCGCGCGAATGAGGAAGGCGCCGTCCACGACGTATTCGGTTCGGGGTTCGAGCCCGCCAAGCACCTCGGTCCACTCGTCGGTCCTTCGGCCCAGTTCGAGCATCCGCACCTCATAGGTGTTGCCGACCTTGGCGTAGACGACCTGGAAATCGCGGAACGGCTGGATGGCCTTGGTCTGGACGGCGAGAGGCACTGCACCCTCACCGACCTGAACGGTGCCCTGTACTCCCAGGCCCGGCCGCCAGACGCCGCCCTGATAGGCCAGTTCGACATGGGCGATCAGGGTCTGGCTCATCGGATCAGAGCCGGGCAGGATGGTTTCGATGACGCCATTGAAACGGTGGTCACCTGCCAGACTGGTGACCTCGACCCGCTGGCCCCGGCGGACACGTTCTGCATCGCGCGGATAGAGGGCGAACTCGGCATGGAGGCGGGTTGGGTCGCCGATCACCAGCATCGGCTCGCCGCCCGCGCCGGTGATGGCCCCGGCGTTGACGTTCTTGGCCATGATGACGCCGGAGATCGGCGCGGTGACGGAATAGGTCTGGAGGCTCTCGCTGGACTCGACCCGCGCCACAACCTGGCCTCGCGATACGCGCTGGCCCAGTTCGACGTTCAACGCCATCACCCGACCCGGATAGCGGGCGAAGACATCGCTCTGGCCCTCAGGCGTGATCTCGACCCGACCGCTCAACGGCAGAGACTCGCCCAGGACTGCGGAACCGGCGCGCTGCGTGGTGACGCCACCGGCGCGGGCGGCGTCGGCTGAGATGACGGTGCGACCCTCATAGGACTGGTAGGCCCAGGTCGATCGCTTGCCGTTCTGGGTCGCCGCGACCGCCACGTCGAAGGAGTGCGGCTCGGAGACGACACCGGGGCTGGCGAGATAGTCCTCGGTCGGGATGAAGGTGAACCGATCGACCTTCGGCCCGAGACGGGTCAGGGCCATGGTCGCCTGGACCTGACGTGGATCGAGCGGCTTGTCCTTCAGATAGGGATAGAGCCGGAACAGGGGCTCTGGTCCTTCCTCGAAGATGGTGATCTCAAGGGCGAAGTCTCCGTCGCGGAGCATCCGGCCTCGGTGAGGGCCACGCTCATAGTCGGCGGCGGCAGCCTCGCCGTTTTCGCCTGCCTTTTCGGCGGGCTTGTCTCCGCAAGC
The DNA here is from genome assembly GCF_032017145.1 of Brevundimonas sp. Lineage (GTDB taxonomy): Bacteria > Pseudomonadota > Alphaproteobacteria > Caulobacterales > Caulobacteraceae > Brevundimonas. The sequence goes on along the minus strand of NZ_DALZQC010000005.1, from coordinate 10,577 downwards.
GGCGGCGGCGAAGGCGAGGACGATCGCGGACGCAACGAGCCAGCGCCGCGAAGGTGTCAGGCGGATCATGGTTGAGTCTCCAGGGCGAGGATCAGGGCGCCGTGCGCGCCGGTCAGTCTGTCGAGGCGGGCGCGATCGATATGGAATTGCTTGAGCACCGCGACGCGGCGGGCGCGGGTCTGCAGCAGGGCGGTCTGGGCGGAGATGACGTCGTTGTAGGTGAAGCCGCCCCTGTTGAAGCCGTCGCGCACCAGAACGACGGCGCGCTCGGCCTGGGGAAGGGTTTCCTGCCCGATCCTGCGAGCTTCGCTGGCTCGGGCCATGACCTGAACCTGCAGGCGCGCGATCTCACGTTCACGGTCGATGCGGGCGGCGGCGAGATCACCCTCGGCGGCCAGCCCCTCCGCTCGGGCGCGGTCGATGGCCCCGAGGTTCTGGTCGTAGCGACCAAGGGGAATCGACGCGCCGACGACAAAGCCGAGGTCGTTGCCGTCCCCGAAGTGACGGACGCCGGCGCTGACCGTGGCGTCCGACCGGGCGCGGGCCGTCTCCACCGCCACCCGGGCGACGGCGATGTCGCGCTGTGCGACGAAGATGTCCAGGTCCGCCTGGGCGACCCCATCCGTGACGTCGAGCGCCGACCGGGTGTCGGCGAAGGTCTCGGCGCCAAGGGTGAAGTCCGATGACCCATCCCAGAACCGGGCCAGCGAAATGTTGGCGACCCGGACGGTAATCCCGGCCTGATCGAAGTCGATCTGGGCCTGAGCCAGTTCGGCCTCGGCGCGCGCCCCGGCGAACAGAGGATCGCGCGCCATGTCCACGCGGCGACCGACCTCGGTCTGGAACCGTTCGGCGAGGTCAAGGCGCTCGCGGGCGATCTCCAACTCGGCCTGAGCCGCCAGAGCTTCCGCCCAGGCGCGCTGCACCTGTTCGAGCCGGTCCAACTGGCGAATGCGCGCGGTGGCGTCGACCAGCAGCCCTTCGGCTTCGGCGAGAGAGACACGGGCGGACCTGTCACCGCCCCGCTCGAACCGTTGCTCGACTGTGAGCGTGGTCTCGGTCCGACGGAACAGGTCGCCTCCGCCGATGGTCGGAAAGTTCTCGACCATCACCCCAAGCGTGGGGTTGGGACGAACGTCCGCCTGACGCACGGCTGCCCGCGACGCCTGTCGCCGGGCCTGGGTCGGTGCCAGTGAGGGATCGACCAGGGCGGCTCGACGCAGCGCCTCGTCCAGCGACAGTACAGGCGCGGTGGACGTGGCCGCCGCATCCTGTGCGACAGCAAGGGTCGGCGGCAGCGAGGCCGCCAGAATGAGCGCGAGGGCCGACACGGCCGTCAGTCGCGCCCACGGCCCGGCAATGCCGGACGATGGGGTCTTCAAGGGATTCTCTCCGGGAAACGGGGGTGCACGCGCGACCGATTGGCCGCGTCGGATCAGATGATCGTGCGCGTCCGTCTGGGAGGGTATTCAGGCCCGTCGCCGTCGTGGGCCGGACGTGCGCCATCGCCCGCCGGCTGGATCAGCACGGCGTTCATGGCGACGAGGGGGCTCAGATCGCGGTTGAGGATCGGGATGGCGGTGTGGCTGTCGCCGCTCGTATGGTGGTGATGGCTTGCTGGACGCCCGGCCTCGCCCTCGTCTTCGCCGTCTTCGGCTTGATCCAGTGGATCCTCGGCCGGCGCGTCGGGGGCGATATGGACGTGCAGCGAGCCATGATCGACGTCCGCGATCTCTGCGTGATCACCGTGGCCGATCGCGACTGCCGGCCAATCCGACGCATGGGCAATCTGGTGCCGCCCTTCCTGAACCCCATGCAGGCTCAACGTCGCCACGAGGGCGGCGCACAGGCTGACGCAAATGGTGCGAAACAGGCGAGACAAGATTGAACGGCTCCTTCATCCGCCATAGTGCGACCCGATCCCAATGGCAACGGTCGAGGTTGCCGCATCACGATATGGCTAGGATTCGTCCTTCAGGTGGATACGTGATGGCGGAGGTCGGGAGCTCCGTTGACGGCTGCGACGATGCGAACATTGATCGATCCGCCAGTCGTGGTAAGGGGCGGCATGGGAGTGACTCACTATCATTCTCAAAATGTTTTCTTGGTGGGCTGCGGGTCGCTGCGGCGCCAGTGCGGCGCCGACCGGTCGGGATTGACCGACGCCGAGGCAGTACCCACGTCTCGTGGCCCGGGGTCAGGCCGGCGCTGCGGGCCGGGCTCGCCGGCTTTCGAACCGGCGTCGGATCCAGGTTCGCCCAGGTTTCTCAACGAGCAGATGCAGGGCCGCCGCGATCAGCGCCGTGACGACGAACAACCCTGCCAGTTCGACTGGCGTGATGCGGAAGGCGCTGTCGATGCCGCGCAGTTCGGCGACCACGCCCTTGAAGGCGACGAGGACGGGCATGTGCACGAGATAGAGGGCGAAGGAGGCTTCACCGGCGAAAACCAGCGCAGGGGCGGCGAGAGGCCCCTCGCAGTCCGCGCGTGCGAGCAGGGACCAGGTCAGGATAACGGGGGCTGAGAGGGCGACGATGATCCGGTCGTCCAACGACAGCTGCATAGCGCCGAGCAACACGAGGGTAGCAGCCAGGGCGGCGGCGATGGCGACGGGCCGGCTCCAGCGCCAGCGATGGCCCAAGCCGTAGAGCGCCATGCCGATCAGAAAGGCCGGCGCTATGCGCAAGATGCCCATGTCGTCCTCGGCCCGAGGCAGAACCTTGCCGAAGGTTGAGACGTAGGCCGCGTCGATGACAACATAGCTGACGATGCCCAAGCCGAGCAGGAACCAAGGACGATGTCTCATCCGGATCGAGAGAAGGGCGTAGGCCGGGAACAGCAGATAGGCGAACCATTCCGCCGAGAGCGACCAGGACGGGCCGCTCCAATTGTATCCGATTTCGCTTGGAAACCACGCCTGCACCAGGAACAGGGTCTTGAAGAAGCCCTCTGTCGTATAGGTCGAGAGATCGAACGGAACGCCAGAGATTGAAGCTCCGAGCACCATGATCAGAACACCGCCCAAAATCGCCAGATGGAGGGGATAGAGCCGAGCCAAGCGGGCCACGAGGAAGCGCCTGTAGCTGAATGTTCCTGCGGCGAAAGCGGGGCCGTAGACGTGGGCCAGAATGAAGCCCGACAGCATGAAGAAGGCGTCGACCGCCAGCCGGCTTCGCTCGATGATCGGGCTGTAGCCGAGGGCCGGATCCCACTGAAGCTGGTAGTGGAACAGCACCACGCCCATGGCCAGGAAGGCCCGCAGGCTGGTCAGGGCCATCAGATCAGCCGGGTAGCCTTCGTGAGTCGGAGAAACGGACGTCATGAACGATGGCCCCCCAAAGGCAGGCGGCACAGGACGGACCGCTTAATTGGTCTACGCATCGGTCGCCTCCATCCCTCATTCTGTCGCATCTGGGGATCAGGCCTGCCGCGCTGGAGAAAAGGCCATGATCTGATCCTGCGCCGCTCGCGGGCTCATGGCGATCGGCTTGCAGGTTTTCATCGGAAGGCGCGATGACGCGCGCCACCGGCTCAGCCCACAGACCGGCGCGGCCATGGTGAACGATGGCCTGGATCTCATCGAGCGCGGTTTTCTCCATGGGCGATGGATCGGCCGCCCATGCGGGCCCGCACGAAGACCACGTCGCCCACGCCCATGTCGCAATCCAGCTGACCGTGGCTCGCGCGGGCTCGGCCCGCGTGGTTCTGGACGACCGTCGCGCCCCGAGCCGTCAGGCGATCGTCATCGGGCTTTCTGGCGCTGATCGGGCCGGCCCTCGCCTCGTCATTCCGCCCTCCCTGACGGCCCTGTCGAGCCCTGAGGCCCAGCCGGACCGCATCGTGGCGGGCTTCAGAGAACGGCTCGGCGTCAAGGCGTATAAGCTGGATCCACGCCTTGAAGGGGTGCTTCTCAAGCCGTCTGAGGACCCGGCGCCCGGAGCCGTCGCCCGTGGGGCCTGGTCGGTCGGCGCCTCAAGGTCCTGGCCTAGGCGCAGATGCAGGCTCCACGTCTTCGCTATGCGCCCGTGATTCTCCGTGGGTTTTTCGGCCTGTTCATCAGCCTGTGGGATCATCTCTTGGGCAAGTTCCGGTCCGGGGCCCACACGCCCCCGGACAGGCCAGATCGGCGTGTCCGATCGGCCCTACTACCCGAGAGGATATTTTAGGACGCTCGCCGAACCAATCCGACAGGCCGTCTAGGGAAATATCCTGCGCTAGCGCGATGCGCGTCCGAGAAGGTTGATCAGTTCTGTGGCCTTGGCCTTGCGATCGGAGAGATCGTCGCCGGTCATCGCCCCCATGACGCAATGGTCGAGGTGGTCTTTCAGCACCTCCCTCTCGACGCGCAGCAGGGCGGCCCGCACGGCCTGGAGCTGGGTGAGGACCTCCACGCAGTAGCGGTCCTCCTCGACCATCCGGGCGATGCCGCGAACCTGGCCCTCGATCCGGTTCAGGCGGTTCAACACCTTGGGTTTGGTTTCCGTCTGCATCCAATTCCTCGTTCTGACCGTTCGACCCTACCCTAGGACAGCGCCTTGCGCGATACCCCCATAGGGTATATCTGGCGTCCAGCTGTTTCAAGGAGCCCGCCATGTCCATGCCCTCCCATTCGCATCCGGCCGGTCACAGCTGCTGTTCGGCCAAATCGGCCGACGGCGGCGCGAAGGCGGTCGATCCGGTCTGCGGCATGACCGTCGATCCCGCGACCGCGGCGCATCGGGCCGTCCACGACGGCCAGCACTATTTCTTCTGTTCGGCGGGCTGCCGGACCAAATTCATCGCCGATCCGGACCGCTATCTCGGCGAGACCCGGCAACCGGCGCCTGTCATCCCGGGCGCCATCTACACCTGCCCGATGCATCCGGAGGTGCGCCAGGAGGGCCCGGGCTCCTGCCCGATCTGCGGCATGGCGCTGGAGCCGGAGACCGTCACCGCCGAGGCGCCGGTCAATCACGAACTGATCGACTTCACCCGCCGCCTCTGGGTTGCCGCGGTCCTGACCCTGCCCGTCTTCGCGCTCGAGATGGGCGGCCATCTGACCGGACTGGCGATGCGGATTTCGGGCCAAACCTCCAACTGGATCCAGTTCGCGCTGGCGACGCCCGTGGTGCTGTGGGCCGGCTGGCCGTTCTTCCAGCGGGGCTGGGCTTCCCTCCGCAACCGCAGCCTCAACATGTTCACCCTGATCGCCATCGGCGTCGGCGCGGCCTGGATCTACAGCGTGGTCGCGGTGCTGGCGCCGGCTCTGTTCCCGGCGGCGGTCCGCCGGATGGACGGCAGCGCGCCGGTCTATTTCGAGGCAGCGGCCATCATCACCGTCCTGGTTCTGGTGGGCCAGATTCTTGAGCTGCGCGCCCGCGAACAGACGTCCGGCGCCATCCGGGCGCTGCTTGATTTGGCGCCCAAGACCGCGCGGCGGCTCCGTGACGACGGCGGCGACGAGGACGTCACGCTCGACATGGTCGCCGTCGGAGACCGGCTGCGCGTCCGCCCCGGCGAGAAGGTGGCGGTCGATGGCGAGATTCTGGACGGTCGGGTGACCATCGACGAGTCCCTCGTCACGGGTGAATCCATGCCGGTGACCAAGGACGTCGGCGACAAGGTCGTCGCCGGATCGCTCAACAAGACCGGCTCGTTCGTGATGCGGGCCGACAAGGTGGGCGCCGACACCCTTCTGGCGCAGATCGTCCAGATGGTGGCCCAGGCCCAGCGCAGCCGCGCGCCGATCCAGCGGCTGGCCGACAAGGTGTCCGGCTGGTTCGTGCCGGCCGTGATCGCCATCGCGGTTCTCGCCGCCGTCGTCTGGGGCCTGATCGGTCCGGAGCCGCGCCTGTCCTACGCCCTCGTCGCCGCGGTGTCGGTGCTGATCATCGCCTGTCCCTGCGCCCTGGGCCTGGCCACGCCGATCTCGATCATGGTCGGGGTGGGGCGCGGCGCCCACGCCGGGGTGCTGATCAAGAACGCCGAGGCGCTGGAGCGTTTCGAAAAGGTCGACACCTTGGTGCTCGACAAGACCGGTACCCTGACGGAGGGGCGACCGTCGGTGACGGCCATCCGGCCCGCCGCCGGGTTCGACGAGACCGAGCTTCTGAGACTCTCCGCCAGTCTGGAGCGGGCCAGCGAACATCCGCTGGCCGACGCCGTCGTCCGCGCCGCGACGGATCGCAAGCTCGCGCTGTCGGAGGCCTCGGAGTTCGACAGCCCGGTCGGGCGTGGCGTCACCGGGGTGGTCGACGGCCGCCGCGTGGCGCTCGGCAACGGCCGCTACCTCGGCGAGATCGGCGTCGATGTCGCCGCCCTCGAGGCCGAGGCCGAGGCGCTACGCCAGGACGGCGCCACCGCGATCTTCGTGGCCGTGGACGGGGCCGCGGCCGGCGTCCTCGGCATCGCCGACCCGGTCAAGGCGACGACCGCCGGGGCCATTCGCGATCTGAAGGCCGCGGGCCTGCGCCTGGTGATGATGACCGGGGATAACCGGACCACGGCCGAGGCGGTGGCGCGCCGGCTCGGCATAGACGACGTCCAGGCCGAGGTCCTGCCGCAGGACAAGGCGGCGGTCGTCGAGCGGCTGCGCGCCGAGGGCCGGATCGTCGCCATGGCTGGCGACGGGGTCAACGATGCCCCGGCCCTGGCCGCCGCCGATGTTGGTGTGGCCATGGGCGCAGGTTCCGACGTGGCGATCGAGAGCGCCGGCGTCACCCTGCTGGGGGGCGACCTCCAGGGCATCGTCCGGGCCCGCAAGCTGTCGAAGGCGGTGATGAGCAACATTCGCCAGAATCTCGTCTTCGCCTTCGGGTACAACGCCCTGGGCATCCCGGTCGCGGCGGGGCTGCTGTACCCGGTCTTCGGCCTCCTGCTGTCGCCGGCTCTGGCGGCGTTGGCGATGGCCCTGTCCTCCGTGAGCGTCATCGGCAATGCGCTGCGGCTTCGTGCGGTCAGACTTTAACGGGGGCGGCATGGGGGACCGGGGCCAGGAGAAGGCGACGACCGGCGTTTGCGCCATTACGCACTCCGGCAGCCGATCCCTCGCCTGATCCAACAGCGTTCGGGTATATTTGATCAAGGCGGAACCGTGTCGGAGGACCCGGATTTAACTGGCGTTCATGTCCGGTTGCGCAACGGCGCCGAGATCCCGGTTCAAGTCCGCGTCCCGCCGCCGCCCCGCGGCGCTTTCGTCAACTAGCCGCCGGCCGATTCGCCGGCGCCGCCCCACGCCGGAGACACCCGATGTTCAACCTGACCTTCACACGCTCGTCCGTTCTGCTCGCCGGCTGTTCCGCTCTCCTCGTGGCGGCGTGCAGCCCGGCCGCCGAGCCGCCGGCGGCCTCCAAGGCCGACGAGTCGGCGCAGACTCCGGAGCCCATGGCGATGGCGCAGACGCCCTTCTCCGCCGCCGAGGCGAGGATGCACGAGGCCATGAGGTCGGCGACGGGAGCCAGCGCCGGAGAGGCATGGGCCCGCAAGATGATCCCCCATCACCAAGGCGCCCTCGATATGTCCCAGATCGTGCTGCGCGACACGCGGGATGCCGACATTCGCCGGATGGCGCAGAAGACCGTCGAGATGCAGACCGGGGACATCGCCGAGCTCCAGCGTTGGCTCGAAACAAACGTGGGGGCCGCAGCCGGTGCGGCAGCGCCGGGCGGAGGCGGTGAGCCGCCGTTCGCGCCGGCCGAAGCGAAAATGATGGAGGCCATGATGGCCGCGACCGGGGTCGACACGGACCAGACCTGGGCTCGCAAGATGATCGCGCATCACCAGGGCGCCCTCGACATGGCCCAGGTGGTGCTGCGCGAAAGCCAGGACGCCGACATCCGGCGCATGGCGCAGAAGACGATCGAGATGCAGACCGCGGACATCGCGGAGCTGCGCGCCTGGCTGGAGGCTCATCCCGCCAGCGCAGGATGATCCGGCGTCGGCGAGAAGTCCCGTTGCAGATTTGCGAGTAGAGGAAGAACAATCGATGGAAAACATGAAGACCATGCACGCCATGAAGGGGAGCTACCGTTCCTTCGGCTTCGAGCTCGTCTTGGATTTCATCATCATGTACCTGGTGATGTACACGATGATCGCGTCCCTCAATCACTTCTATTTCAACCTCAACAACGTCTACATGACGCTGATGATGGTCTCGCCTATGGCGATCCTCATGCTGGTGTTCATGCGGTCGATGTATCCGTCGAAACGGACGAATCTGCTGATCGGCGGGGCTGCCGCCCTGGTGTTTGCGGTCAGCTTCTGGGGTATGCGGACCCAGGCGGCGGTGGGAGACACGGAGTTCCTGCGTTCGATGATCCCGCACCACTCCGGCGCCATCCTGATGTGCCAGCAAGCCTCGCTGACGGATCCGGAAGTGCTCGGTCTGTGCGAGGAAATCGTCCGCTCCCAGGAACAGGAGATCGCCCAGATGAAGGCTCTTCTGGCGCGGCGCTGATCCAGCGCTAGGCGACGGGAGTTTCCGGCCCGGTCGGCTCTGCGGCAGCGTGTCGCGAGGGGCGACCGGGTCGCCTGCGTAAAACCATATAGATCGTCGCCTCGCCGAGGCGCGGTTCTGACTTTAAGGAGTATCTTATGAAGCTGGATCGTCGACTGCTGCTGCGCGGCGCCGTCGCGGGCGGCGGTCTCGCCGCCTTGCAGGGCCTGATGCCCGCCTGGGCGCAGACGGGCTCGCCGGGGCTGCGGTCGGACCTGCCTACCCTGACTGGGCCGAATATCGATCTGACCATCGGTCAGACGCCCTTCACCGTGAACGGGCGCACCGCGACGGCCACGACCATCAACGGCGTGCTGCCGGCGCCGGTGTTGCGGCTGCGCGAAGGCCAGAACGTCCGTCTGGCGGTGACGAACACCCTGGACGAAGACACCTCGATCCACTGGCATGGGTTTCTTCTACCCTTCCAGATGGACGGGGTGCCCGGGATCAGCTTCCCAGGCATCAAGCCGCGCGAGACCTTCGTCTACGAGTTTCCGATCAGGCAGTCCGGCACCTTCTGGTATCACAGCCACTCCGGCCTGCAGGAGGCGCTCGGCCACTACGGGCCGATCGTCATCGATCCGGCCGGCGCCGATCCGGTCGCCTACGACCGCGAGCATGTGCTGGTCCTGTCGGACTGGAGTTTCATGCATCCGCACGAAATCCTCGACAAGCTGAAGAAGAGCCCCGGCTACTTCAACCGGCAGCGCACGACCCTGGCGGGCCTCTTCTCCGGCGAGGACCGCATGAGCCTGGAAGAACGGCGCATGTGGGGCCAGATGCGGATGGACCCGCGCGACATCCTCGACGTGAATGGGACGACCTACACCTATCTGATCAATGGACACGGCCCGCAGGAGAACTGGACCGGCCTGTTCCGACCCGGCGAACGGGTGCGACTGCGCATCATCAACGCCTCGGCCATGTCGATCTTCAACGTCCGCATCCCCGGCCTGCCGATGACGGTGGTCCAGGCCGACGGCGAGAACGTGCGTCCGGTCGAGACCGACGAGTTCCAGATCTCCGTCGCCGAGACCTATGACGTTATCGTCCGGCCGACCGAGGACCGGGCCTACACCATCGTGTCGGAAGCCATTGACCGTTCCGGCATGGGGCGGGCGACCCTTGCTCCGCGCCTGGGGATGACCGCCGAGGTTCCGCCGCTCCGCGAGGTTCCCAACCTGACCATGAAGGACATGGGCATGGGGGACATGGGCGGCATGGGCGGCATGGACCACGGCTCGATGGGGGGCCAGCCGGGCGGCGCCATGGCGGGGATGGATCATAGCGCCATGACCGGCGCCTCCGGCGGCACCATGGCCGGGATGGATCACGGCGCCATGGCGCCCCAGTCCACGGGTGCGATGACCGGGATGGACCACGGCTCCATGGCCGGCATGAACATGCGCGATCCCGCCAACGCCCCGCCGGACATGGCGGTGGGGGTCGGCGTGGACGCCATCGCCATGGCGCCGGCCAACCGCATGGGCGAGCGCCCGACGGGACTGGCCGACGTACCCCACCGCGTGCTGGTCTACACCGACCTGGTCTCGCTGACGCCCAACAAGGACCAGCGTCCCCCGTCGCGGACCATGGAGATCCACCTGACCGGCAACATGGAGCGGTTCATGTGGGGCTTCGACGGGAGGAAGTTCAGCGAACTGGTCGAGCCGATCCGCTTTGAGCGGAACGAGCGGGTGAGGGTGACCCTGGTCAACGACACCATGATGGCCCACCCCATCCATCTGCACGGCCACTTCTTCGAACTGGTGACCGGCGGACCGGCGGGCCACCAACCGCTGAAGCATACGGTCAACGTTCTCCCCGGCGGCAAGGTCACCTTTGACCTGACCGCCGACAATCCCGGGGACTGGGCCTTCCACTGTCACATGCTGATGCACATGCACGCGGGCATGTTCAACGTCGTCACCGTCCGCCCGATGTCAGGAGCCTCGTCATGATCCGTCGGTCCGTGGGTCTCGTCCCTCTGCTCCTCGCGGCCTCGGCCGGCCCGGTGTTCGCCCAGAGCCACGCCGGGCACGGCGCGGCGGCTAACGCCGTCCAGACCGCCGTCCAGCTGCCCGCCGGTTGCGTCCGGCGCGGC